>CACMLX010000026.1 GCA_902614655.1 uncultured Pelagibacteraceae bacterium | reverse complement strand
TCATTTGCATTTTTTTTTCCTATTAACTTATCGAGACCAAACGTAAACATGGTAATTGTTGTAATCATTAGAATAATCATCACCTTCTGTAAAACTACATTAAATATTAAGAAATCCATTGTGTACGTTTCTAAAAAACGAACACGGTCATTTATTGCATCAATCGGTTGAAAGTCACCGAGATAATAAGCATAAACTCCTACTGCTATAAAAAGTAGCACGCCTCCTGACGCATAATAGTTTGATAAAGGACTAAATAAAAAAGCAAGAACATAAAAGAGAATTGCTACAGAGTATAAATTAAATGCCATAGTTGTTGTAAATAGATGCGCATCAAAGTAAATATCACCTGGTGTTAAGGCAACTCCTACAAAAAAAATACAAGCCGGAAACATAAATAACGTTCCTAAACAAGCAAATATAAACGAGTAACGATTTACCCTAAATAAACTCGGAATAAACAAAAAAGCTATGCCTTGTAATAAGAGCATGTACATTGCAGTATTCCAAAAAAAAGATGAAAAAAAATTTAAATCTCCAGACATTGTTTTATGAAAACCAAGCTCACTAAGAAAATTTTTATGAAATGAATAACCTACTTGATCTAGTTCTATATGATTACCGCCAGGGTATAGAAGCATAGCAATAATTACCGCAAAAATATAATAAGCAGATGCAATTCTTGGGATATGTACACACCAGAATCTAGTCATTTAAAAGTTTCTTGTAACCAAATGTAAAGATCAGAATACTGATCATAGAAATAACTGTAATTATTTTTTGCCAAACAACTGATATCGTGAATCGGTTGTAATCTATGAACTCTTCAACATTTTCCAATTCAAATGGATTGAAGTCAGGTGGAGGCTCACTTGTTTCAAATATTGTATAAAGAGCGACATTTATAAAATAGATAAAAGCAACAATAGTATATCTATTACTTATTTTGCTCAGTAAAAATGCAATTGTCATAAAGAAAATACCAACGGTTTGAGCGTTAAAAGCTAAAATAACAAACCAAACATGCTCTTCAAAATAAATATCAGCTGGTGTTAAACCAACGCCAATGAAAGATATTCCAGAAATAACTAATAAAATTGATGCAATGACTGAAATCACATAAGTTTTCTTATTCTCTCTAAATAAATTTGGTACAAAAACGTGAGAGACAGCGCATAGTCCCATTATCAACAAAGAGCTGTTAAATAAAAAGCTTGAGAGAAAGTTCTGAGTGCCATCGCGAGTAAATGTGATTCCCAAGTCACTAAAAAAATTTCCACTAAAAGAGTAAGAATTTAAATCTGGATTAAATAAAGTTCCTCCAGGAAATAAAATCATAGCCGCGGCATTCGTTATAATAAAATATGCAATCATGAATCTAAGCGCATATACAGGAATATAGCCAAAATTTGTCATGAAATTATGCGCTGAAGCTGGATATCAGTATAAAGACCACAAAAGCAGCAACCATTATGTACATTATTTTGTTGTCTAGATTCATGATCGAAATATAATGTTTATTCTATGGAAAATCCAGCTAGATATACAAATTACAAAGATTTTTTTCCTTTCTATTTAAGGGAACACAGCAAAAAAAGCACAAGGATGCTGCATTATTTTGGTACGATTGGTTACCAAGTTCTATTTTGGTCCCTGCTGCTAACTCAAAATTACTTATTCCTGCCTTTAATCTTACTTGCAGGTTATGGTCCTGCATGGATTGGACATTTCTTTATAGAAAAAAATAAACCCGCTACGTTTAAATATCCTTTATGGTCACTCATTGGTGATCATCATATGGCTTATTTAATGCTTACAGGTAAACTTAAGAAAAAATTATCTGATGCCGGGGTATCAGCTACTTAAAACATAATACGCAGTTCCAAGAAACAATAACAACAAAGCAGTTTGAGAAAAAATCCAGATGGCACCTCTTGCTGCAGTGTTATTGAAACAGATATGTACAATGGAATGGATCACTCTAAATAATAAATATAACCATGCGCAAATTAGCAAAAAAGTACTTTCAATTTCAATAAAAACGATGATCCCTATTAGAAAATAAAAAATAACTGAAAACTCAAATATATTTGAAATATTATTTTTTATAATTTTCAAATGTAGAGGAGCATCTTTATAAGGCTCAACAGGAATTCCACTTTGCTCCCAGTCCTTGCCTTTACCCATTAA
>CACMLX010000025.1 GCA_902614655.1 uncultured Pelagibacteraceae bacterium | reverse complement strand
GTACAAATAGTCAGCTCCACCATGTCGTGCCTTAACCATTACAGATAAATCCGGGGGATAAGCGCCGCCGTTTGCAGCTCTTCCTTGCTGCTCATTCTCATACGGGCTAACAAACTTGTCAGATAATATTGCAGGACGCATTTCAATTTCTCCATCGGCATTTGGAGCAGCTTTCACTTCAAAAGCAGCTGCCATTGCTTTAGCTTGAGACTCGCTGAATTCAGGGCCACCCTCTTCAATTAGATTTCTATAACTTAAAAGATTCATTGAATGACATCCTGAACAGACTTCGGTATAAACTTGATAACCTCTTTGAAGTGACGCTCTCTCAAATTTACCTAATGGTCCTTCAAATGACCAATCAGGATGCATAGGTTCTTTCATTTCACCAGCGGCGTGTAATTGAGTGATGCTGAAACTAAGGAGCAATAAAAAAGTTGCAAATAAATTTGTACTAATCTTCATTTACCAGTTGCTATGCACTAGCGCCTGAGGCAGCAGCCTTCATCTGTCGTTCTTCAGGAGAAAGCACAGGTTCACTCAAGCTCTTGGGCAAAGGTTTAGTTTTTTCGATATAACCAAGTAATGGTAATATAATTATAAAATGTGCAAAATAATAAACAGTTGCTATTCTTCCGATAATCAAAAATAGACCATCAGCGGTCTGAGCCCCTAGATAACCAAGCAATATTACATTTGCAAAGAAAAGCCATACGAATTGTCTGTAAAGAGGTCTGTATTTTGCAGATCTAACTTTTGAAGTATCGAGCCAAGGTAAAAATGCTAAAATAGCAATTGCAGATACCATTAAAATTACTCCACCCAGCTTATCTGGAACAGCTCTTAGGATTGCGTAAAATGGAAGGAAATACCATTCTGGGACAATATGTTCTGGAGTTTGTAATGGGTTAGCTTCAATATAGTTGTCAGTATGTCCAAGTAAATTAGGGACAAAGAAAACAAAGCCCGCGAAAACAATGAGAAATACTACAAGTGCAAACATATCTTTAACGACATAATGCGGGTGGAAAGGCACTGTATCTTGGGAACCTTGTACAACATTAATACCCTCAGGATTATTATTACCTGGTACGTGAAGTGCCCAGACATGAAGTATAACAAGGGCAAAAATTAGGAATGGCATCAGATAATGTAAAGTAAAAAATCTAGTCAAAAGTGGACTACCAACCGCATAGCCTCCCCATAACCAATTAGTTACTGACTCACCCACTAAAGGTATTGCACTGAATAAATTTGTTATAACTGTTGCTCCCCAGAAACTCATTTGGCCCCACGGAAGTACATAACCCATAAAGGCAGTAGCGATCATGAGTAAAAATATGAATACGCCAATAATCCAGATTAATTCTCTAGGTTCTTTATACGATCCATAAAAAATTGATCTTGCCATATGAATATATACAGCCATAAAGAACAGAGATGCACCATTTGAATGTATATATCTAAGTAACCACCCATAATTAACATCTCTCATAATGTGTTCCACACTTGCAAAAGCCAAATCAGCGTCAGCAACATAGTGCATAGCTAAAACAAGCCCTGTAATAATTTGGGTAACAAGACAAAAAGTTAAAATGCCACCAAAAGTCCACCAATAGTTAAGATTTTTAGGAGTTGGGTAAGGCAGTAAATGTCCATAAATTAAGTTTAAAAGTGGAAGACGGTCATTAAACCATTTTCCAACTGCTGATTTAGGTACGTAATTATCACTCATTCGTTTTTATCCAATTTTTATAGTACTTTCGTTTAAAAATACATAATCCGGAATTTCAAGATTTGTAGGTGCAGGACCTTTTCTTATCCTCCCAGAGGTATCGTAATGGGAACCGTGACATGGGCAAAACCAACCATTATAGTCACCTTTTTGTCCAAGCGGCACACATCCAAGATGGGTACAAATGCCAACCATAACAAGCCACTCAGGATTTTGTGCTCGATCGCTATCTTCTTCTGGGTGCGGTAAATCAGCTAAATTCACTTTCTTTGCTTCATCAATTTCAGCCTGTGTTCGCCTACGAATAAATACCGGTTTACCCCTCCACATTACAGTAATGCTTTGTCCAGGTATTATGGGCCTTAAATCAATCTCAGTTGATGCTAATGCTTTGACTGATGCATCAGGATTCATTTGATCAACGAAAGGCCATGCTAATGAAGCAGCTCCTGCAGCTGCAAATGCACCCGTGGTAACATAAAGAAA
>CACMLX010000024.1 GCA_902614655.1 uncultured Pelagibacteraceae bacterium | reverse complement strand
AAATGAGATCAAGTTTATCCATAAAAGGTTTAACGACTTCCCATTCAGTATCTGGGTTGATTGCAAGTCCAGCTTTTATATTTAATGATTTAATTTTATTCAAACATGCTTCTGTATCATCTTTTGCCTCTGGGTGAACTGAAACAATATCTGCTCCAGCTTCAACAAACTTTTCAATATAAGGCTGCACAGGATCTATCATCAAATGAACATCAAACGGCAATGAAGATTTATCTCTTATAGATTTAACAACATCCGGACCTATTGTGAGATTAGGAACAAAGTGTCCATCCATTACATCTACATGTATGTAGTCAGCCCCGGCTTGAGTGATATTAACGACTTCATCTCCTAATGATGAAAAGTCTGATGCTAGGATAGAAGGTGATATTTTAACCGACATTATTGTGAAGCATTATTTCCTTGTATAACAGAAAGGTCTTTTGTTTCCCACTATTTTCATACTTTGATTAGCGATAAATAGAGATTACATTATATATATGAGTGATAAAAAAACAGAAACTATTGAAGACACTGAAGACAAGAAAACTGACTCCAAATTACCTAAAAAGAAAAAAGAAATAGGCGGTGCAGATGGTCCAGAGCCAACCCGTTTTGGAGACTGGGAAAAAAAGGGAATTACCTCAGACTTTTAGAATATATTAGAGCAATTGATCAAATTTTGATGGCTTCCAATCCTTTGGTGCCAGTTCTAAATCTTCAAATTCAAAAGCGGGTGCAACGGTGCACCCAATTAAGCTATACGCACCACTGGATTTCAAAGCAAACCAAGTACCCTTTTCCACAGTATACATAAAATTATTATTAGATCCTATCTTATCAATTTGGAATTCTACACCGTCTTTAGAAGTAAATATATTTAGAGGACTGCCAGAGTAAAAGTGTAATGTTTCCGTTTTTGTTATTCTGTGCCAGTGAGAGTTTTCATGTTCCTCTAATAAAAAATATATATGAGTAACATCATCATTTCTAAAAATCTCAACATAATGTCCACCCTCAGGATGAGGTTCCATTTTATGCTTTTCTATTAAATGTTTTATAAATTGTTTATCCAATTGTTTATTTCCTTAATATAAAAATCATCAAGTTCAGGATTGAGAAATCCAACGATAAAATGTTGAGTGACATCTCTCTCGCCTGAATCAACAATTACTATTTTACTTTTCTTGTTACCCCATCTATCTAATCTTTTTTCAGTTTCATAAGAGTTTAATACATCATCGTCATAGTCAAAAAATGATAATGCTGGAATTTTATTTTCTGAAAAGTCTTTTTCCGCAACGGCACTCATTATGCGACCCCCTTCTACTCCATCAGATGTCTCAAATACATTTGTGGAGTACTTGGTACAATCATATTTCTTTTGATCATTAATGTAATCATTGCAATCTAGATTTATCTCATCTAGGAAAGACATTGCATAAAACCACATGCTATTATTTCTTATTGTACCGACGTAAGCTGGGGCAAAAAGAACTACTCCATGTAGATTTTTTGATAACTCATCGTCAAAAGAAGCCGCCGTGGCTAATGCACCGCCGAGAGAAAAACCAATCAAAATAACTTTGTGACCTATTCTTTTAGCAATTTCTATTGCTTCTGATGTATCCTTTAAATAATTTTCTGCACTCATCTGCTTTGAACCAGGATATTCACGACCATGCCCTGATAATCTCGATAAGAAAATATTCGCATCAAGTTCCTTCGATAATTTATCGAAAAACTCCTTTTGTTGAAAATTAGTTGTGCTGAAGCCAGGTAAAAAAGCGATAGCAATTTCCGTTTTATTTTTTTTTGCATTCGACCATATTATTTTTTTTTGTGCTTCCTCAGGGACATCGCCTAAACTAATTTCAGAATTTTTGAGATAGATATCTAGACCTATATCACTCGGTATGAATACTTCTTTAAAAATTAAATCAGATTTTCCCAACAGAGATGCAATATTAAAAATCCAAATTAGAATTAGTGTAACAACAACTCCTTTTAAAAACGATAACCAGAGATAGGCATAATCAGATAATGCCAATTTATTTTGTATCTTTAATAGATATTTTTTGTGAAAGTTGATCACTTATTCATTCGATTGTCGATTAAATCATCGACGACTGCCGGTTCGGCCAATGTAGAAGTATCACCAAGATTGCCGTATTCATTTTCTGCAATTTTTCTTAAAATTCGTCTCATAATTTTGCCGGAACGTGTCTTTGGAAGACCGGGGGCCCATTGAATAAGATCGGGTGATGCAATGGGCCCAATTTCTTTTCGA
>CACMLX010000023.1 GCA_902614655.1 uncultured Pelagibacteraceae bacterium | reverse complement strand
AATGTCTTCAATGTATTTATAGCCTGCCTCTTTACCAGCATTTAAAAAACATCGATGTAGAGGATTATTTGTAAACACTGGGTTTTGAACACTTAACTCTCCATCACTTCCATGAAATTCCGATGATCCGTTTTCATTTTTTTCAGCTCTTTTAAAATAAGGCAACACCTCTTCATAAGACCATCCTTCATTGCCAAGCTGTCTCCATATATCATAATCACGTGAATGACCTCTCACGTAGAGCATTCCATTAATATTACTTGAACCACCTAAGCCCTTACCTCGAGGGAAGAAAAGTTTTCTATTATTTAGATGTGGTTGACCCTCTGTCCAATAGCCATAATTATAAAATTTACCAGCGCCTTCTCCAGAAATTAGTTCAAGTACTCCTGCTGGCATTTTAACAAATGGATGCCATGTGGTTCCGCCTGCTTCGATTAAAAGGACCTTTGTATCTGGATCTTTAGAAAGTCTATTAGCAAGAACACAGCCAGCTGAACCAGCTCCTGCAATTATGTAATCAAAAGTATTCATTTATTATTGTCTTCTTTTAAATTATCTCTAAATTTTTTCATATTTTCAACATAGTGAAAAGCACTAAGTTCAATTATCTTTTTTTCCATATCTGTCAATTCTCTTTTAACAGTTCCAGGAGATCCCACTATGAGGCTATTATCAGGAAATGCTTTCCCCTCAGTAATTAGCGAATTAGCGCCAACCAAACAATTATTTCCTATTTTTGCTCTATTTAGAACAGTTGAGCCCATTCCTATGAGAGAATTATTTCCCACTGAACAGCTGTGTAAGATAACTTTATGACCAACTGTGACATTATCCCCTATAACTAATGGCATCCCATCATCCGTATGACAAACGGAATTATCTTGAATATTCGAATTTTCACCAACAATGATCGGATCATTGTCACCCCTTAAAACAGCTCCAAACCACACACTTGCATTTTTTTTCAGTGTAATGTCTCCTATCACAGAAGCACTTGGTGCGACCCAAAAGTCTGTATTATCGCGATTTATTTTTTTATCTCCGAGTGAATAGATCATATCTTGTTATTTGGTTTAGTAAGAAATATAGTAAGGATAATTAAATATTAAGACAATAGAAAGAAAATTATGGTTGCATTAGAAACACCGGTTTGTGATTTTGGATGGAAGGCTCCAGAATTTAGTCTTATTGGCATCGATAATAAATACTATTCATTTCAAGATATTAGAGGCCCTAATGGAACGCTGGTAATGTTCATATGCAATCATTGTCCATATGTGAAATCAGTAATACATCGAATTGTTGAGGATATAACCATACTGAAAGAAAAGGGTATTGGTGTAATCGCAATAATGTCTAACGATGTAAATGATCCAAAATACGGTGAAGAAGACTCATTTGATAATATGAAGTTATTTTCTGAGAAAAATCATTTTGTATTTCCTTACGTTTATGACGAAACACAAAATGTCGGACGTAAATATAATGCTGTGTGCACTCCTGATTTTTTTGGATTTAATACAAATAATGAACTTCAGTATAGAGGTAGACTTGAAGAGTCTAAAATGAAAATAATTCCAAATGCAAAAAAAGAACTTTTAGAAGCAATGATACAAGTTTCAGAAACAGGGTCAGGTCCGAGGGACCAGATACCAAGTATTGGATGTTCAATTAAGTGGAAAGAATAAAGAAATACAAGTGATCATTATCACAACTCAATGCTTTGCTCCAAAAATTGGAGGAATTGAGTCTTTGATGACTGGAATGGCAGAGGCGATGGCAAGCAGTGGCAAGCAAGTCCTAGTCTTAGCGGATGGCAAACATGAGAAAACTGACCTAAATAAAAATTATAAGATAAGAAGATTTACGGGTTGGAAACCAATAAGAAGGTTAAGAAAAGCTAAATATCTTGAAAAAATTTGTAGAAATCAATCAGTCGAAGCAATTTATGCAGATTCGTGGAAAAGTATTGAGTACATAAATAAGAAAAAAAAGAAGATTTTGGTTCTCGCTCATGGTACCGAGATACCAAAACAGTATTGGACATTAATGCTGGATTTATTAAGATTTAAGAGAAACAGAATTAAATCCTCTTATAAAGACGTTTATAAAATAATAGCTAACTCGTCTTATACAAAAGATCTAATGCAGGCATCTTTAAAAATTAATACTAAATTAATTGATGTCATTCATCCTGGCATCGATGTTTACGATGATTTTATATCGGATGAAGATAGAAAAAATGTAGCAAAAATTATTGGATACAATTCGCCCGTAATAACAACGCTTGCAAGAGTTGAGGAAAGGAAAGGGCATTCATTTGTATTGCGTTCACTTAGAGAAATTAAGAAAAAATTTCCAAATATTTTGTACCTTATTGCTGGAAAAGGACCTTATTTAGAGGAAATAAAAAAACTTACAAAAGAACTTAATATTGAGAGGAACGTAAAATTTCTTGGATGGATTACTGAACCAGAAAAATCACTAATACTTAAAAATTCTGATTTATTTGTAATGACACCTACAACTATTGGCGAGTCAGTTGAAGGTTTTGGCATGGCATATATTGATGCTTCTTTTC
Organism: uncultured Pelagibacteraceae bacterium; assembly: GCA_902614655.1. Taxonomy (GTDB): domain Bacteria; phylum Pseudomonadota; class Alphaproteobacteria; order Pelagibacterales; family AG-422-B15; genus CACNXQ01. Next base: position 788 of record CACMLX010000023.1, on the reverse strand, counting down.
ATGGATTGGCTTCTGTTGGTAGTGATAGTGGCGGTGTGAGTGATGCAATAAAAAATAATATTACAGGAATTATATGTGAATCAGGTAATCAAGAAATGATAACAAGAAAAATTATATTTCTGTTAGAAAATAAAGAGCTAAGGGTTCGAATGGGCATAAACGGACGTCAAAGAGCTACTGAAAACTATGCTTGGAATAGGAAAATCTTTGAATATTTAAAAGCATCTAAGTGATATCAAAGTGTAAAATTTAGGTTTTTAACCCAATTACATACATTCCTGTAGATCGACCCTTTAATATTTTAGGAACAATTCTTGAAGTTAGACCGAGAAATGGAAGTTTTGATGCAATAAAATATTTGAACTTATTAGTGTAAAAAAAATTATCTTTACATCTTAAATTAGGAAAATCATAGATATCGGTAAAACCAAAGTCAAAAAATAATTTTCTAAGCGAGTTTACTGTATATGGCTTTACATGTGTATAGTCATCGTAAAAATTTTTATGACAATATTTCCAATTAGGAGTTTCAACAATAAAAACTCCATTTTTTTCTAGGCACCTGTATGCCTCTGAAAATAAATTGCTTGGATCACTGATGTGTTCAATAACAGCTAAACATAGCATTAAATTAGTTGAGTCATTTTTTAGTGGTAACTTATCACGCTCAATATTTATTTCGTTAATATCATACCCTACATAAGACATATTATTTTTTATAAACTCAGATTTAAGATATTGGTCTCCACATCCAATATCACAAACGCTACCATTTTTTATCAAAAATT
>CACMLX010000022.1 GCA_902614655.1 uncultured Pelagibacteraceae bacterium | reverse complement strand
GTTAAATCACCAACTGGGCTAACTTATAAATGGAACAAGAAATCAACCTACGTTCAACACCCACCATATTTTGAAAATTTAGATTTTGAGAAGAATAATATAAATGATGTAAAGAATGCTCAAATTCTAGCACTCTTTGGAGACTCCGTAACTACAGACCATATAAGTCCTGCGGGTTCCATAAAAGAGGATGGACCAGCTGGTATATATTTAACTAAAAATAGAATTAATAAAGTAGATTTTAATTCCTTTGGTGCTCGACGTGGGAATCATGAAGTCATGATGCGGGGTACATTCTCAAATATTAGAATAAAAAATGAAATGGTGAAAAATATTGAGGGAGGAATTACGATTCATCATCCATCTAATAAGCAAATGACGATTTACGATGCCTCAGTAAAATACCAAAAATCTAATACGCCTCTTGTTATATTTGCTGGAAAAGACTATGGAATGGGTTCCTCAAGAGATTGGGCAGCAAAAGGAACGAAGTTACTAGGAGTTAAAGCAGTAATAGCAGAATCGTTTGAACGGATACACAGATCAAATCTTATTGGCATGGGGGTACTTCCATTTCAGTTCATGGAAAAAGAAAACAGACTGTCTCTAGGTCTTAAAGGTGACGAAAGAATAACCATTACCGGTTTGTCAAATGATATATCACCTGGAATGAATGTTAAAATGCTTATTATTTATTCAAATGGAAAAAATAAGACACATCGCTTAAGGCTTTTAGTAAACACCTCAACAGAAATAGACTATTTAAAAACAGGGGGAATACTTCAGTATGTTTACAAAAATATTTCCAATCAATAGGTTCAATTAATATAACTTGACATAAAGTCCATCGAAACTGACTGGCCACCAACTGTTTTTCTTATAGTATCAAATATTTGTGTTGTCATCGCTTCAAAACTTTTACGGTCATTTTTGTATTTTTCACGCTCAAGATTAATACCTACTTCAACACAAACATTGCTGCAATCTGTAAAGAAAAAATTCATATTTCCAAAATCAGGTTGATCAACTGCACAGGTTTCTTCAAAATTTCCAGAACCGCGAGTGTTGATATTAACTATTGAACCTTCTTGAGCATTAAATCCGCCTTCACATCCAAAAAAAGTTTTTCTGTAAGATGTTTCCTCTGACTTTGAACCTAATAATGCATATGTAATGATATCATTATATCTTCTCACGTCCTCATCAACATCCGAGGGCACTAAAGTAGCATACACATAAAAATTACCTGATTGTACACTGCCAGATTTTTCTAGGTCATCCACCTTCCAATTTCCTGGAAGCAAAGGAAGATTAGCAATATTGTAGGCTCCTGCTATACTGCCAGAATATGTCTCAAGGTCGTTAAACTCCTGAGCATTAACGTTAAATACAAAAAATATTGCGATTATTTTTATTGATAAGAATTTTATTAGTGACTTCATGAATATCCCTTTTTTTATTTTTGAAATATTATAGCGATTTTATTTTATGGATTGGAGTCTTAATTTTAGAATTAATTTATCGATGTAGTGATGGTTTCGATGAGTTTTTTTGAAAATTCAACAGGATCCGATGGCTTTTCACCGTCAAGTATCTTAGATTGTTCATACAATAATATTGAAATATTCTCTACTTCACCAATTGATGCTTTATCTTTACTCATTTTAGCTAGTTTTTTAATTAGCTTATGCTGAGGATTGATTTCCATAACTTTAAGAGAAATACCTTGATTGAGCTGATTGTGCTGCTGAAGTATTTTTTCAAGCTGAGGGTCCATTGCACCTTCATCACTAACAAGACATACAGGGCTATCTGTAAGTCTTGAGGACACTCTTACGTCTTTAACTTTTTCCTTTAATTTTTCTTTAAGTAGATTAATAAGCGGCTCAACCGATTTTTCATTTTTGTCATCTTTCTTTTCTCCATCAATTTTATTCAGGTCATCCATTCCCCTTGTTACAGATTTAAAACTCTTCTCTTGATATGATGGAGTTGATGAAGTCCAAAAGCTGTCTACAGGGTCATCCAATATAAGCACATTAATATCTCTTGACTTATAGCCCTCTAAACTTGGATTATTGATTATATTTTCATAACTATCACCAGTCATAAAGTATATATCCTTTTGTTTTTTGCCCATTGACTCTATGTATTCATTTAATGTGATGAGTTTTTTTGATTTTGAATTCTTAAATAATGATATTTCTAGAATTGAGTCTTTTCTCTCAAAGTCCTCGTATATTCCCTCTTTTAGAACTGGACCAAAATTTTCCCAGAATTTTTCATACGACTCCCTATCTTTATCAATCTTTTTTTTGAGATCAGAAATTGTTCTTTTTACTAAAGATGATCTTATTTTCTTAACGACTGGATTGTTTTGAAGCATTTCACGACTTATGTTTAATGGAAGGTCTTCTGAGTCAATGATGCCCCTAAGAAAACGAAGATATGGAGGAATAAGTTCTGGACAATTGTCAGTGATAAATACTCTTTTAACATAGAGTTTTAGCCTATTTTCTCTTGCAGGATCATAAAGATCAAAAGGTTTGGTTGATGGAATAAAATTTAATACAGTATATTCGATTTTTCCTTCAGCCTTATAGTGAGATGTCATCCAAGGATCGTCGAACATCTGTCCAGCGTGATTATAGAACTCTTTATATTGTTCCTCAGTGATTTTATTTTTAGGTCGCGTCCAAATGGCTGATGCAGAATTAACAGAATCAACTTTTTCATCTTTTTTTTCAGAGCCATCACTCACATAAATTGGAATGCTTATATGATCTGAGTATCTTTTAATTATATTTGCAATTCTATCTTTGTCTAAATACTCTTTAGACTCCTTCGTTAAAGTAAGTTCTATTGAGGTTCCTCTATTCGATTCTAGAAAATTTGAGTCTTCACTCTCCTCAATGGTAAAGCTGCTTTCTCCATCAGATGTCCAGATCCATAGTTTATTTTCTCCAGCTTTGCGGGTAATAACTTTAGTTTGTGAAGCAACCATAAAAGCAGAGTAGAAACCGACACCAAACTGACCAATGAGTGAAAGGTCTTTTGTTTTAGACTCAGACAGTTCTTTCAAAAAATGTGCAGTACCAGAGCGTGCAATTGTTCCTAGGTTAGAAACAAGGTCCTTTTTATTCATTCCAATACCGTTATCGGAAATTGTGATTTGATTGTTTTTTTTATCAATATTTATTTGAATTTTGAAATTAGGATCATTTTTGATAAGTTTTTCTTTTGTATTTGATAGGTATCGTAATTTATCACATGCATCCGATGCATTTGATACAAGCTCTCTAACAAATACTTCTTTTTCCGAGTAGACAGAATTAATCATCAATTTGAGTAATTGACTGACCTCTGTTTGAAACTCTAATTTTTCTGATTTAGGCATAATTTTTATTCACAAGAACTATATTGGAATTATTCATCGAAATTCAAGGCGATTTAGATGATGTTATCATGAAATTTTTCCCTATTTTCATTGTTTTTTTTACATTTTCCAAGGTAACATGGGATAACAATGACAATTCATTACATTAGTCCTAATTTAACTTTTAAAAGCTCAAATCGATCAAAAAATAAGTTTACTAGCTTTCATAAAACTGAACTTAATCTCATACTTACTGTTTACGCTCAAAAAGTCAGTCAAGGACATTGGAAAGACTATGCAATAGATCATGGAAAACATAATGCAGTTTTTTCAATTTATCGCACTACTTTCGAGAATGCTTTTTTAAGAATAATTAAAAATAAAAATAAAGGAAAGCATGCAACATTCACATTA
>CACMLX010000021.1 GCA_902614655.1 uncultured Pelagibacteraceae bacterium | reverse complement strand
CTCAATTTTAAATTCTTTATCTAAATTGATTGAAAAAAGATAAGCTCTTTTCAATTTGTTATCGAAAGCAATCACTATATCGAAGAGACCAAAAAATAAATTTGGCAATATTTTTTCTAATGGATTTGCACTTTCAATCTTTTCCTTTGCAAGGCCTGCTTCATAAGAAACATAGCCTGCTAAACCACACTGAAACTTTGGTAATGATTTAATTTTTTTTGATTTAAAACTTGATATTAATTTATTTATTCTTGCAAATTTTTTTGAATTTAAATAACTTTTGCTTGCATTGAACTTTATGGTGCAGATAGGATCAAATGCAATATAGGAATACCGATTATTTTCAGATATCGTTTTATTTGCACTATCTAAAAAAATTAAATTTCTTTTATCTTGAAATCTTATTAATACTTCTTCCGGATTAATGTAATCAAGTTTATTTATCTTTATCTTTTTTTTTCTCATATAAAATACTGGTAGGGATATCCGGAGTCGAACCGGAACGCCCGAAGGCACCAGATTTTGAGTCTGGCGCGTCTACCAATTCCGCCATATCCCCATTCTTATAGACTTATTATACTTTACTTATATTCGTCATAAAGGCTTAGTAGAATTATGTATGCAAATATATATATTAGCAATGGTATGTTAATCTCAATTTATCATAACTTAAAAGCGTATTTTGTCTCACTTGGTGAGCGTTTTATAAAAACTAAGTTCGCTTATCCGTTTATCTTTTTGATGGGATTAATTGAAGCAATTATTTTTCCATTCCCTCAAGAAATATTCATGGTTCCAATGATGGCATTAGACAAAAAGAAAATATTTAAAATTGCTGGACTCTCAGTTCTTGGCTCAATCACTGGAGCGATAATTGCATATTTTATTGGTGTATACTTCTTCAATAGTGTGGGAAATTTTATTCTTCAGAATTTAAATTTGGTTGAGTCATTTAACTCATTTGTTAATGACATAGATAATTATGGTTTCATTTACGTTTTCATAGGTGGTTTTACTCCTATTCCTTTTAAAATTGTTACACTGACAAGTGGTTTTTTAGGTATTAATTTTTTTATTTTCTTAGTTGCAAGTGTGGTCTCAAGATCAGTGAGATTTTTTCTTATAGGCTATTTAATCTATCGATTTGGAAGCATTGCACTTGAATCATTTGAAAAAAGAATAAATTTATATTCATTTATTCTTATAACTTTAGTGATTTTAGGCATTTTATATATTACATACTAGAATTATGAGACTTATTAACATCAACTTTATTATCTCAGCATTAGTAATAATTGCAGTATTCGTACTGCAATACGTATTTAATATGGCTCCTTGTGACATGTGTCTCGTTGAAAGGTATCCTTACTATTTATTAATTATAATAGGTCTGGTATCAATTATTTTTAAATTTGAAAAAAGAGCAACAATTAAAAAGATCGCAAACTATGCTTCAATTCTGATTTTACTATTTGGATTTTTGTATACCTTAAGACATGTATTGGTCGAAAGAGGCTTGGTTAATTTAAATTCAGGATGTACCTCTAATTTGTCTGATTTATCTGACAAGTCTAAACTTTTAGAAAGTCTTAATCAAACTCCATTGATTAGATGTGACGAACCTACTTATTTACTTAATTTTATTTCGGTAGCTGAGGCAAACTTGATTATGACATTTTTACTATTATCTATAAATTTGTATTTTGTATTTTTGAAAAATGAACGTTAAAGAAAAAATTTTAAAAAAGATTATTAGAGTTGATCAGGCAGGTGAGCTTGGTGCTCAACAAATATATCAGGGCCAGAAAATGATATTCAAACTTCAAAAAAATAAGAAAGATTTTGACCAAATATCGAAAATGGCTAAAGATGAAGAGGAACATTTAGATTTTTTTGACAATATCGCCAAAGAAAAAAAGATCAGACCCACAAAACTAAAAGGCCTATTTGGTATTGGTGCTTACGCGATGGGTGTAGGTACTGCCCTCATGGGCCCCAAAGCAGCCTATGTGTGCACTGAGGCAGTTGAAGAAATTATTGAAAAACATTATCAAAAACAAATTGATCAACTAGAGGGAGTGGACGATGAATTAAGAAAAAAATTAGTAAAATTTCGCGATGATGAAGTTGAACATAAAAATACCGCTATTGATGAAGGGTCGCGAGAAGCCTTTGGTTATTCTGTTTTAAGAAAAACAATCAATGAAACAACAAAAGCTGCTATTTTTTTGGCTGAGAGAATTTAATTATCTTTCTAGTTGAATATCCCAATATAAGAAATCCATCCAGCTTTCATGCAAAAAGTTAGGAGGAAAAGATCGGCCACATTTATCCAAATCAGCCATTGTAGGTACTTTTGGAATATTGAGAGGCTTCATACCCGAGTTTTTCAAAAGTTTTCCTCCCTTTTTTACGTTACAACTTGAACATGCTGTTACAATATTTTCCCAAGTTGTTTCACCACCGTGTGATCTAGGTATAAGATGATCAAATGTTAAATCTTTCTTTGAACCACAATATTGACAACTAAACTTATCACGCAAAAAAACGTTAAATCTTGAGAATATTGGATTTCTATTTGGCTTGATGTACGTTTTTAGACTAATAACGCTAGGCAAATACATTTGAAAACTTGGACTTCTAATTTCTCTTTCATAGTTTGATACAATATTTACCCTTCCAAGAACAACAGCTTTTACACTATCCTGCCAACACCAGAGAGAAAGCGGATAATGGCTAAGAGGCCTGAAATCTGAATTTAGAACCAAAGCTGGACATTTTTCTAAAGGAACTGCAATACTCATTATTAGTTAATATATGCAATTGTATAAATATTTCAAAAAATATTTTAATTTGAGAATTTTTCGACTATGAATTTAATAGCTATATCTAATCCGTCTTGAGCAATTGAATGCTGAGTGTTAGTAGAAATGTGAGCCTTAACATCTATACTCAATTGTGATAATTTTTTTTCAGCTTCAATAGTTTCTTGATAAGGAACCATAGGGTCCATATCTCCATGAATTAGATAAATTGGAGGTTTTGACTTTAATTCATTTTTAAGAAGTTCTGGAGCAATTAACCTTCCTGAAAAGCCAACAATTGCTCTCATTGAATTTTCTCTTCTAAGGCCGACATGTAAACTCATCATTGTGCCTTGACTGAAACCTACGAGCGCCAAATTATCATCACTTAACTCATAATTCTTAAGTTGTTCATCAATATAACCATTAAGTGTATCAGCTGCATTTAACACACCTTTCCAAATAGTTGCAGGATCACCCGATTGAAAATCAAACCATTGATATCCCATTGGGTTTAATCCACATTTTTCAGGTGCATTAGGTGATAAAAAAACTGCATCGGGCATTTGAGGCTGAATATAATTAGCAAGGCAATCAGATCATTGCCATCTGCGCCATATCCATGACAAAATATTATAAGTTTTGATGGCTTTGAAGAGTCTTGGGGTTCTAAAACTGGTCCACTTAAGATTGGCATTAAGATACTTTTCTCTCAACAATACTCACAATGTCACTCATTATATCTTTCAGCTGATAATCCTTTGGAGTATAAACTGCTTGAACTCCATTTTTAATTAAGATCTTTTCATCTTCTGTTGGAATTATACCTCCTACAATTACCGGGATATCATCTACTTTATTTTTTTTCATTTCATTCATAATTTCCTCGACAAGCTGCACATGAGAACCAGATAGAATAGAAAGTCCAATGATGTGTACATCTTCTTCAACAGATGATTTTACTATTTGTTCTGGTGTTAATCTAATTCCTTCGTACAAAACATCCATTCCACAATCACTCGCACTTACAGCAATTTGTTCAGCTCCACTAGAATGTCCGTCAAGGCCAGGTTTGCCTACAAGAAATTTAATTCTTCTTCCCATCTTATCTGACAATGACTCAACTCTTTTACGTATTGGGCTGTAATCGTCATTATTGGATGGTTGAATATTAGTTATACCAGTCGGTGCTTTGAACTCACCAAAAACATCCCGAAGTATTTGAGACCATTCACCAGTTGTTACACCTGCTTTTGCAGCTGTAATAG
>CACMLX010000020.1 GCA_902614655.1 uncultured Pelagibacteraceae bacterium | reverse complement strand
AAGGATATGAGCGAATCAACTAAAGAATCTGCACCTAATTTAGATAATTCTTTTTTAAGATTTTTGGCTTCCTCAACTGGGCGTGTAATCAAAATCATTTAATTCATCTAGCTCATTTATTTTGTCTTGGCCAATTTCGTACAAGATATTTTTAGAAAGTGTGTTTGCCATTGTCAGATAATTCTCTTTTTCCTCATCAATTTTTTTTGAAAATAATTTACTGCCATCGTGATCAAAAATATCACATTTTACTGAGATCTTATTATCTCTAATTTTTGCGTAAACACATATGGGACTGTTACAATTGGCGTTAATATTTTTTAATACTCTTCTTTCAGTTAATGACTCGATTTCTGTTTCCTTATTATTAATCAATCTAAAAACATCTCTGAGATTGCTATCACACTTCGACTGAACCCCCACAGTCCCTTGACTTGCAGCCGGAAGAAAATGTTTTTCATCAAGTACTTCTGTTACACGATCAGCTAATCCAATGCGTTTAAGACCAGCAAGGCTTAAAATAATTGCGTCATAATTATTTTCTTTGAGTTTATTAATACGTGTATCAACATTACCTCTTAGCAATTTAATTTTAAGATCTTTTCTTAAATGTAGAATTTGAGCGCGTCTTCTAATTGAGCTTGTGCCGATAACTGATCCAGTTGGTAAATCAAAAAACTTGTGACCTGAATTCGAAATTAAAGCCTCACGAGGATCCTCTCTCTTAAGCCAGCAAATAATTTCAAGATTATCATAGCTATCTACGGCTGGAACATCTTTCATAGAATGGATACCAACATCTACCATTTCATTTATAATATACTGCTCAATTTCCTTTATAAATAAACCTTTGCCGCCAATTTGATCTAGCCGCTTAGAATTATGAATATCCCCTTTTGTTTTTATAGTTTTAATATCAAACGTCTCCTTTCTTATATCACCAGCAACACTTATCAGGTCATTAAGTAATATTTCAGTTTGTGCTCTTGATAGCTTGCTGTCTCTAATTCCTACTGAGATTTTTTTAAAATATGACATAAATAATTATTCTTAAAAGTATATATGATACATTATCATTAATATGACAAAAAAAATTATACGTGTATTAGGGATTGAGTCGAGTTGTGATGAGACATCAGTTTCAATAGTTGAAAAATCTCGTAACAAATTCAGAGTTCTATCAAATGTGGTAAGGTCTCAAATAGATATCCATAAAATATATGGGGGTGTTGTTCCAGAATTAGCGGCGCGCGCGCATTCTGATATAATTGATAAACTGATAATTAAGGCCTTGTCTGAAGCCGGCATAACTTTTAAGAAAATAGATGCGATATCCGCTACTGCTGGACCCGGGTTGCTTGGAGGACTACTGGTCGGAGTAGTTGCAGGAAAAACACTGGCTCATTATTTACATAAGCCTTTTATCGCAATTAACCATTTGGAAGGACACGCTCTTTCAATCAAACTTGAGAAAAAAATTGAGTACCCTTATCTATTATTGTTAGTTTCTGGTGGTCACACGGAGTACACAATCATTAAAAACTTTAATAGTTATAAAAGAATTGGCACAACAATAGATGATGCTTTAGGTGAAGCGTTTGATAAAACTGCTCGTCTTCTAAAATTAGGTTATCCCGGTGGCCCTGAAATTGAAAAATATGCTGCATTAGGCAATGAAAATAAATTTAAACTTCCGATGCCACTTATACATGAAAAAAATGCACATTTTTCGTTTGCCGGCTTAAAGTCTGCAGTTGCAAATATAGTTGCTGAAAATAAATGTACAGAAAAGTTTAAAAAAGACATGTCCGCTTCATTTCAAGCAACAATTAATAAAATTATTTTCATCAAAACCCAAAATGCAATACGTGAATATAAGCGGATAGTTAAATCGAAACATAATTTGAAAATTGTTGTTGCTGGGGGGGTCGCTGCAAATAAGAGTATTCGCAATTCACTGAAATCAATTGAAGCTCCAGAGAATTGTGAATTTTTATTTCCATCAATTAAGTATTGTACTGATAACGGAGCTATGATTGCTCTTGCGGGGATTGAAAGATTCGAAAGAACAAAATTTAATAATTTAAATTTCAAACCAAGGCCAAGATGGCCTTTAGATAAGAATGCTGTTTTCATGAAAGGTAAGAGAGCCGTTGAAGGATAAAACAAAATATAGGATTGGAGTAATTGGTGCGGGCGCATGGGGAACTGCTTTAGCAAATATCATATCAAAAAAAGAAAAAGTTATTTTATGGGCAAAGGAAAAGAGTGTTTGTGATAATATTAATAAATTATCTGAAAACAAAAGATATTTGCCAAAAATTAAATTAAGCAAAAAAATAAAATGCACAACTTCAATTCTCGATGCAGCTAAATGTGAGATTTTATTTTTAGTTTCACCTGTTCAATATTTAAACACTAATCTAGTAAAACTTAGAAAGGATATTGAAATTAAAACAATATTCGTATGCTGCTCTAAGGGAATAGAAATGAATAGTCTCAAATTGCCAAGTGAAATTGTAAGCTCTATATTTCCAAAAAATAAAATTGCCATTCTATCAGGACCAAATTTCGCAGCTGAGATTGCAAAAGGTCTACCGGCCGCTACTGTTGTTGCTTCAAAAAGTGAACAAGTTGCAAATCAAGTTGCTCATCTCATTAAGTCCCCAACATTAAGACCTTACTTATCTAATGACATTATTGGATCACAAATAGCAGGAGCTTTAAAAAACATTTACGCTATTGCAAGTGGTATTGTTTTTGGAAAAAAATATGGAGACAACGCAGTTGCTTCGATCATATCAAGAAGTTTTGCTGAAATAAAAATTGTGGCTGAATCTATGAATGCAAAAAAAAGTACACTTGCTGGATTATCTGGTATAGGTGATTTATTTCTTACGTGTTCATCAAAAGAATCTAGGAATTTTTCTTTAGGAATTGATCTTGCAAAAGGCAAAACATTAAATCAAATTATTGAAAAAAAATTTTCAGTCGCAGAGGGAGTGTTTACAGTTAGAGCGCTTAAGAAACTATCGATTGAAAAAAAATTAGATTTGCCGATCAATGAAGCTATTTATAAAGTTTTATACCGAAAGAAAAATATTGATGTTACAATTCAAGAACTTTTAAATAGACCAATCACTAAAGAATAAAATGAACTACTGGTTAATGAAATCAGAACCGGAGACATGGTCCTGGGAACAGCAAGTAAAAGCTGGGAGTAAGGGTGAAGGCTGGGATGGCGTCAGAAACTACCAAGCATCAAACAATATGAAAAAAATGGAGAAAGGAGATCTTTGTTTTTTTTATCACTCGGTCAAAGAAAGAGATATTGTTGGTATAGTGAAAGTCGTTAAGAAATATCATCCTGATCCTACAGATAAATCAAAACGCTTTGGGATGGTGTCAGTGGCAGCTGTAAAAGCCCTTAAAAGTAAAGTAAACCTGTCTCAAATAAAAGAGCATCCAAAACTTAATCATTTAGCCTTAGTAAAACAGTCGCGCCTCTCGGTTATGCCAATCGACAAAAAGTCATGGACAATTATTTGCAATCTCGGTGGTATCAAATAAGATAATTTACTTATGAGTGAAAATGAAAAGTTTGAAGTGAGCAGTGAATGGTCTGCAGAAGCTCAGGTAAATTCTGCTAAATATAATGAGTGGTACGAAAATTCGCTTAATAACAATGAAGAATTTTGGAATGAGCACGGTAAAAGAATTGATTGGATTAAACCGTATACAAAAGTAAAAGACATTTCTTACAATAAAGATAATTTCTCAATTAAGTGGTACTACGACGGTACACTCAACGCATCAAGCAACTGTATTGATAGACATTTAAAAGATAAAGCAGATCAGACCGCAATCATTTGGGAAGGCGATGATCCAGCAGATTCAAAAAACATATCTTATAAAGAATTACACAGTGAGGTATCAAAACTTGCTAATGGAATGAAATCGCTTGGTGTTAAGAAAGGTGACCGTGTGACCATTTATATGCCAATGATTCCAGAAGCGGCTTACGCAATGCTAGCGTGTACGAGGATTGGTGCAATTCACTCAGTTGTATTTGGAGGTTTCTCTCCAGACTCGTTAGCTGGAAGAATTAGTGATTGTAAATCTGATATTGTGATCACTGCAGATGAAGGCGTAAGAGGTGGTAAAGCAATTCCCTTAAAGAAAAATACAGATGAAGCAATTTCGATTTCGGGTGGAGTTCGTCATTGTATCGTTGTTAAAAGAACAGGTGGAGATATTGGTTGGGATGATGACAGAGATGTTTGGTATCATGAACTGACTGAAAAAGTGTCTGATGATTGTCCGCCTGAGGAAATGTCAGCAGAAGATCCTCTCTTTATATTGTATACATCTGGGTCAACTGGAAAACCAAAAGGGGTTATGCATACCACTGGTGGTTATATGGTTTATGCGTCAATGACACATCAATATGTCTTTGATTATAAAGAAGGAGATGTTTATTGGTGTACCGCAGATGTCGGTTGGGTTACGGGGCACAGTTACATTGTTTATGGTCCATTAGCTAATGGCGCCGTCACTGTGATGTTTGAAGGTGTTCCAAACTATCCAAATGCCTCAAGATTTTGGGAAGTGGTGGATAAACATAGGATTAATATTTTCTATACCGCACCAACTGCGATTAGAGCTTTAATGCGGGAAGGTGAAGGTCCCGTTAAAAAAACAAGCAGGTCCTCACTCAAATTACTTGGCACTGTTGGTGAGCCTATTAATCCAGAAGCGTGGATGTGGTATTATAATGTCGTCGGTGACAAAAAATGTCCAATCGTCGATACGTGGTGGCAAACAGAAACAGGAGGAATTTTAATAACACCTCTTCCAGGTGCCATTGCACAAAAACCAGGTTCAGCAACAAAACCTTTCTTTGGTGTCAAACCAGAAATTTTAGATGCTGAAGGAAAAATTCTTGAGGGTGCTTGCGAGGGTTCACTTTGTTTAGCGGATTCTTGGCCCGGGCAAATGAGAACAGTTTATGGTGATCATAAAAGATTTATTGAAACGTATTTTTCACAATTTGATGGAAAGTATTTTACTGGTGATGGATGTAGAAGGGATGAAGACGGTTATTAC
>CACMLX010000019.1 GCA_902614655.1 uncultured Pelagibacteraceae bacterium | reverse complement strand
CAGGCAATGCAATATAAAGATCATAGTGCAAATCATTTCATCGAAAGCATGGAAAAAATACTTGATCGAATTAAGATACCTAAGGGTTTAAATGAAATTGGTGTTCCAGAAGATTGTATTGAGAGAATATCTGAAAAGTCAATGATTGATACAGCCTTTGGCACTAATCCTCGTTCAGCCACATTGGATGATGTCAGAGAGCTCGTCAAGGTCAGTATTTTTGGAGCTCGATAAAAAACCTCGTAGATGATTACTCATTTATCTGTTCGGGAACAAATTGATTTAATTTCTAAAAAAGAAATAAAAGTTGAAGAGCTTTTTCAAGAATACTTGTCCAATATTGAAAAGCTTAATCCTAAGCTTAACGCCATTGTGTCACTGAGAGACAAAGATTGGATTATAGATAAAGCAAAGGCACAGGATGCACAAAAAGTTGATGTTACAAGAAAACAAATTTTATTTGGGCTTCCATTTGTTTCAAAAGAATTATTCGACGTCACTGGACTGCCAACTACTTATGGAATACTTGAATATCAAAATAATTTTCCACAAAATGACTCGTTAATTGCAAAAAAAATAAAGCATCAAGGAGCCACAATTATTGGAAAATCAAATATGGCAGAACTAGCAATTGGATCTCATACAAAGAATAAATTATTTGAGTCAGTTTCAAATCCTTATAACTACAATCTATCACCTGGCGGCTCAAGCGGAGGAGCGTCATCAGCTGTAGCCAGCTGCCTCATACCATTTTCTGATGGTACGGACATGATGGGCTCTTGCAGAAACCCTGCAGCTTTCACAAATCTGTATGGTTTTAGACCATCTCCTGGGCTGATATCTGATAAAAGAGAAACCAGTAAATTTCCTGTATTGACGACTCCAGGTGGAATTGCCAGAACACCTGATGACTTAAGTATTTTTTTAGATGCCGTCGTTGGAAAAGATATGGAAGATCCCTACTCGTTTAACTTTGAGGGTTCATTTCAGTCAATTACTAAAAATTTATCTAGTGAAATAAAAATTGGTTGGATTAACAACTTTGTTGAACACTATTCTTTTGAAGAAGGAATTGTTGAATTATGCGAAGCTTCTTTAAACAAACTCGTGGAAACAGACAAAAAAATATTTGTTGAAAAATGCAAAGTTAATATTGATCCAGATAAATTATGGGAGACATGGTGCACTCTCAGATCAAAAATCACATTTAATGATATTTCTGCAATGCAAATTAAGGATTTTGATGAATTAAGCTTTCCAGCTAAATGGGAATACGAAGAAGGAAGTAAAGTTACAGATGATCAAGTTTCTAATTCAATTAATTGGTATCATAATTATAAAAAGTATGTCGATAGTATATTTGAAAAATATGATTTTATTGCTTTACCATCAGCACAATTGTTTCCATTTAACAAAGAAATAGATTTTCCAAAAAGTATTTCAAAAACCCAGATGGACACATACCATCGCTGGATGGAAGTCACGGTATTTGCAAGTATGTTTCAATTACCTACCCTCTCAGTACCAGTTGGCTTTAATGATAAGGGGCTACCAATGGGTATGCAATTAATGGGGAAAAATAAATCAGATGAAAAAGTAATACAAATTGGAAAATATTATGAAGAAATCTTTAATCATTCAAAAATAAAACCTAATATAATTAATGGTTAATAAGTTAGTCGATACTCCAAACCCAACTCTTGTGACATTACGCGACAATAAAGCTAAATGGAACCTTCCGGAATATAGGAGAGCTGGCTATAGGAATCTTCACAAAATAAACAGATATGGTCTTTTGTTAAGATCAGATTACATTCTTTTGCTTAATGAAAACAGTAAAGATGAAATAGATAAAATAAACTCAGTAAGGGAAATGACGAGCCATAAATCTTTTTGTTCTTTAGTAGTTGGGAGAGGGCAAGAAATATTTTTTGAGAAATATGCAAAAGATTTCTCTCCTGAAACACCGCATACAATAATGTCAATTTCAAAGATGTTTTTAAATCTATTTGTTGGTGAATTAGTTGAGAAAGGCAAGTTGCAACTAGAAAAACCTATTTCTTATTATTTGCCAGATATTGGAGAAGGATATTCAAAAGCGACGGTTCAAAACGTATTAAATATGAACATTATTAATGCTTTTACCGAAGATTATACTGACCCGTATTCAACATCATATATGCATGAAACTGTTGGTGGCTGGCGAATACCAGATGATGATAAAGATGAAAAGTTTCAAGAAGATTTCTTGAACAGTATTCAAACAGATAGAACTAATTCTGTAATAAACAATTCTGACAAAGCATTTTATAAGTCAGCAAACAGCGACGTAATTGCTCTACTGATTGAAAAATTAAGTGGGAGAGAGCTGCGAGAGTGGCTTCTCTCGTCAGTAGAAGCAATGGGTCTTGAAGATGGTTTGTATATGGCAACGGATAGAGGTGGGATGCCATGGCTGTCCGGTGGTGGTTGTCTTGTCGCAAGAGATTTGTTACGCATGGGACTGCTTTTCTCAAGAAAAGGTCTTGGGATCAGAAATAGAATAGCTGGCTCTAGTAAATTTATTGATGATACGGTTTTTGAAAAAGGTCCAAAATATATGCACTTAAAAGATGAAAAATATGTTTATTATGCAAATCAAACCATGAAATCTAATAATTGGATTGGGCATTCTGGATATGGTGGGCAATTTTTAATGATTAACTTAGAAACAAATGTTGTTGCAAGTTTTTTTTCTGTTTTAGAAACCGACTCAGCAACTGATGAAGACTATAAAGTCAAAATGATTCTGATGCTTGAGGAAGTAACATCAAAGCAATATTCATAGAAAGGATAGATAATGAGAGGATACGTAATGGTTGGGTCGAGTGATTTAAAAAAATCTAAAGCATTCTATGATGTTGTCCTTGCAGTAATTGGAATAATCTCAATTTATGAGGATGAGGTGTGTGTAGGTTATGCTCGAGAGGGGAAACAAGATGTTGAGTTCTATATAACCAAACCGGCAAATGGAAAGCCTGTTACATTTGGAAATGGTACACAGATATCCTTTTTGACCGAGTCAAAAGAACAAGTTGATAAGTTTCACAAAACTGCTTTAGGACTTGGAGCACAAAATGAAGGGGATCCAGGTTTTAGACCAAGCGACAGTAATGTTTATTATGCTTACATCAGAGATCCTGATGGTAACAAAATTTGCTCATATACAAGTGTAAATGTCTAGAGCTACCAGGTTAAAATTATATCGAGCATTGCTTATAGTTGCTATTGTTTTAATAATACCAGTCATCTTTGTTGTAGGAATTACTCTGCCCTATTTATTTAATACAATAAAAATAA
Organism: uncultured Pelagibacteraceae bacterium; assembly: GCA_902614655.1. GTDB lineage: Bacteria > Pseudomonadota > Alphaproteobacteria > Pelagibacterales > AG-422-B15 > CACNXQ01. Next base: position 2,982 of record CACMLX010000019.1, on the reverse strand, counting down.
CTTTTCCTGATATTGTCATTGATAAAGATGTTGAAAGCTATATTGCTGAAAAAGAACTGCTTTTTGAGAATACTGATCCCCGAGCAAAGAAAAAAATCATATGGCATGATGATGAGAAAATTAAAACTGAATATTCAATTGTTTATCTTCATGGAAGTTTTGCGACGGGGCGTCAACAAGAAGAAGTTTTGGTAAAGATTGCCAAAAAATTAAAGGCCAATTTATTTATATCAAGACTAGCTGGCCATGGCTCTGGTTTTGAATCTACAAAATCTCTGGAAGCCAAAAATTTTCTCGAAGATGCAGCCGAAGCTGTTGCAGTAGGCAATAAAATCGGAAACAAAGTTATATTAATGGGTTTTTCAGCTGGAGGTTCATTTGCATTAATGGCTGCAAAAGATCAGAAATTAAGTGAAAAAATTAATCATTTGGTACTTGTGGCACCATGGACTCCCAAGCTATCTCCTCCTTATTTCTTAGCGGCGACTGGGTTATTCTTTAAAAGCCAATACAAGTTTAATTTTCCTAGAATGTTTGACTTGCCAAATGAAGAATGGGATCCTTTTTGGGTCAATGAATTTCACAGGGAACTTCCAAGACAGCTTTGGGTGGCGGCATTTTCTGGAAGGAAACTTGAATTTCAAGAGACTAAGATTCCACTTTTAGTATTTTATGAAGAAAAAGATAAAGTAGTAAATGCTGAAGGAGTAAAAAAAATATTTGAAAAATGGAAAGGACCTAAGAAATTAATTAATAACGATACTAATTTAGGAGGCTTTAATTATCATGATATTATTGGAATTCTAAACTCCCCGCAAGATGATTTCTTTGTTGAGGAAATCAACAACTGGATAGAAGTTAACTCTTAAATAAACTTTTATTATTTTCTCTCAATTTATTTTTTTGAACTTTGCCCATAGAATTTCTAGGTAAATTCGACATAAATATTATTTTTTTTGGCTGTTTATATTTAGCAATTTTATCTTTTACATAATCCAATATTTGACTACCATCATTTTTATCATCTGTTGCAACTACTGCCGCAACAACTGCTTCACCAAAATCATCATGTTGAACACCAAAAACTGCTGACTCGGTAATATTTGGCAACTCGTTTATCACATCTTCTATTTCCTTGGGATAAACATTTAGTCCACCGCTTATAATCATATCTTTATCTCTACCAACAATAGTAAAGTAGCCATTTTCATCTTTCTTTGCGAGATCACCTGTTATGAAGAAACCATCATCTTTAAATGATTCTAAAGTCTTTTCTTCCATTCCCCAGTACCCCTTGAAAATATTTTCGCCCTTAAGTTCAATAGTTCCTATTTGACCCACTTCTACTTCCTTACCTTCTTCATTGACTATTCTTATTTCAATGCCTGGAAGAGGTATGCCCACTGTGCCTGCTTTTCGTAATCCGTCATATGGATTTGAAATATTCATATTTGTTTCTGTCATGCCATATCTCTCAAGAATTTTTTTACCAGTTCTTTCTTCAAATTCAATGTGAGTTTCTGATAGTAAAGGTGCTGAACCAGAAATAAATAGTCTCATGTGTTTTGCTGACTCATAATTTAATTTTTCATTTGCCAACAATCTTGTATAAAAAGTTGGCACGCCCATCATGGATGTGGCTCTTTTCATCCAAAGCAAGGCTTTTTCAGCATCAAATTTTTCCAAGAAAATCATTGATCCTCCAACAATTGCAAGAAGATTGCATGCAACAAAAAGACCGTGCGTATGGTAAATAGGTAGCATATGTAAAAGCACATCATTTTCTGTAAATTTCCAAAATTTTCTTAAAACTTCAGAATTTGAAACCAAATTTCTATGCGATAGCATTGCTCCTTTTGATTTTCCAGTAGTACCGGATGTATATAAAATGGCAGCCAAGTCATTTTTGTTTCTTTTAATAGATTGAAATTTTTTTGGATATTTTTTTATCTGCTCAATCAATGAACCAGTTTCATCTAAATTTAATGATAAAATTGAAAACGAAGAATAGCTCAATAAGTTTTTTACTTCATTTTGAATTTTTTCATCGAGAATTATCACCTTAGGTTTGGCGTCATTGAAGAAATATTCTAATTCACTTAGGGTATAGCCAGTATTGAGTGGCAGATAAACACCTCCAGCTTTAATGGTTGCTACATATATAGCAAGTTGAATTACATTCTTTTCTGCCTGTATGGCCACTCGGTCACCAGGTAATAAATTAATATCTATTAAGTAATTAGAAATTTGATTTACAATTTCATTGAATTCTAAGTAACTTATCTCTTTATTTTCATTGATCAAAAAAATATTTGGGCTCGTTTCGTTAGATTTGAATATTTCATCAAATAGATAGTTTGATTCAGTCATTACTATTTTCATCCAATGAATAAATGCTCAGCCGAGATAAAATATCTTCGTGAATAACTATGCCAAGTCCAGCTGATTTATTTATATGTGCTTTATTATCAATAATATCAAAAGGTAACTCACAAAATTTCTTTGAAAAGTTTATATAATCTGGAAATATTTCAGCCTTTTCTGAATTAGAAATACTTGAGCAAACATGAAGCATCGCAGATGCTGAAACGGACATTGAATTCCAGCAATGCGGAGAAATAGAGATGCCATTATTTGATGCTTCATTTGATATTTTGATAATATCAACAAGTCCACCCATACCTGAAATATCAGGATTAAATATATCTACTGCATTTCTCTTTATTAATTCTCTGAAATGGACCAAGCCTGATTGCTTTTCACCAGTTACAACTTTCATATTAAAAGTATTTTTGATCTCAGTAAGTAAGCTAATATTCTCACCATCAACAGGCTCTTCAATCCAGTAAGGATTAAATGACGATACTTCTTTTAAAAAAGATATTGTCTGATCTAAATCTTTAGGCACAGCTAAGTCAAGCATTAGCGGTAATTCATCTCCTACTATTTCTCTAACTTTTTCAACAAACTGAATTGAAATTG
>CACMLX010000018.1 GCA_902614655.1 uncultured Pelagibacteraceae bacterium | reverse complement strand
TAGTTATTTAACCAGTATAGATGGCTCCTCAAGTTACTTTGATGGTTCTGTTGTTTCATATTCAAATGATTTTAAATGTCGGTTACTGGGAGTTAGAAAAAAAACAATTGAAAAGTACGGAGCAGTCAGTCATGAAACTGCTTTAGCTATGGTTAAAGGTTTAAGTAAAAAAAGAAAAAATGAAATATTGATTTCAGTTACAGGTGTTGCTGGGCCTAAGGGTGGAACCGCCAAAACACCAGTAGGGTGCGTTTTTTTTGGAATAGGAACTAAAATAAAAAATAAATATATTTTTAGTACTGTGCGAAAAATGTTTAGAGAGAATACAAGAAAACATATCCAATTAAGAAGTACAGAATTTGCCATAAAACAAATAATCAAAGAAATTAATAAAATCTAATAGATTTCATTTGCTCGATCAATAAATGCATCAGTCATTTTCTGAAATGCTAAATCAAAAAATTTTTTCATAAGGATATCAAAAATTATTACATTCAATTCAAAATCAATATTAAATTGAATTTCACATTCAAATTCATTTACAGCTATAAATTTCCAATTATTTTCTAAATATTTAAAAGGTCCATCTAAGTTTCGAACATTTATTTCACTTTTATCTTTATGAAGTTTAACTTCACTACGATAGGTATAAACTAATTGATCATAACCGATCTCTAAATCAGCGATAACAATCTTTTTATTACCTTCTATACTTGTATTAATTATTTTAGAATTGTTACACCAAGGAAGAAATTCATCGTAACGATCAATATCAGCAACAAGGTCAAACATTTGATCTTTTGTATAACGAACAGTTTTACTTTCTTCTTGCTTAGGCATTCAACATTACATGTTTCAGCCTCTTAAAGTCTTCTTCTGCATGGTATGATGATCTTGTAAATGGTGATGATGATGCTATTTTAAATCCCCTATTCATAGCTTCGTCGTAAAGTTTGTGAAAGTAATCCGGGCTATGATATTCAATTACTGGATGATGATTTCTTGTGGGTCTTAGGTATTGACCAATGGTAATAAAATCCACATGATTATACCTCAAGTCATCCATTAGCTTCATAATTTGAGAAAATTCCTCACCTAAACCAATCATAATTCCAGATTTAGTAAACAGATTGGAGTTTAGTTTCTTAATGTTCCTGAGAATGGATAGTGAGTGTTTATAATCAGCGCCTGGTCTTACACTTTTGTATAAAGATTCAACAGTTTCTAAGTTGTGATTAAATACATCTATTTGACATTTAGATAGCAATTCGATTGAATTTTTTTTATTTCTAAAATCAGGAGTCAATATTTCAATAGTTGTGTTAGGACATTTTAATTTAATTTCATTAATTGTATTTGAAAAATGCTGAGCTCCACCATCTTTAAGATCGTCTCTATCAACAGATGTAATTACCACATGAGATAGTTTTAATTTTTTTACAGAATTTGCGACTCTTAACGGTTCAGTGTGATCAACACGATTCGGCTTACCAGTACTGATATTGCAGAAACTACATGCTCTTGTACAAATGTCTCCAAGTATCATAAAAGTAGCATGTGATTTTGCCCAGCAATCCGATATATTGGGGCACATCGCTTCTTCACATACAGTTACGACCCTATTAGACTTTAAAGTTTTCTTTATTTGATAAATTTTATCTGTTTGGATTTTAACCTTTATCCATTCGGGCTTAACTGGGCTTTCAATTGTAGAAAATTTCTTTCTTAAAAGCGCTTTAGATATGTTATTTTGCATTGACTCTTTAACATAATTAAAGGTAAATCAGCGTAATTTCAAGTGGATACTAATTGTCAAAAAATATAATGAATTCGTTGTTTTTTCCGTAGCCTAAAACATTTCTTATCTGTTCATCAATTAGATCAGTATTTTTGTCCTGTTTTTTTAGAGAAGAGATTTTAACCTCGTATAAACTATTGCTACTTTTTATGTTTTTTAACTTTGTTTCCAGACTCGCAATCTCTGCATTTAGTCTTGAATGAGATAAGAGACCGTTATTTCCATCAAAAATGTTGAATAATAAATATATTAAAATTAATGGAAGAAAAAAATAAGAATAATAATTCTTAACTGCAATAATTAATGGAACAATCTTATTCATATTGAATGAGAGAATCATATTTGGCGAATCAGTACAATTTCAATGAATAAAAAAGTTCAGAAAAAATAAACAAAACACTATTTGGACTCTTTTTGTTCTATTTAATTAGTAATTAATTAGTAAAACTTATTGATTTTTAATGGTTTTTTAGAATTAAAAAATTCCTCAATTCTAATAAGTTGGTTGAATTTAGCAGTTCTATCAGACCGAGACATTGACCCTGTTTTAATTTGGCCAGAATTTGTTGCTACTGATAAATCGGAAATAAATGTATTTTCTGTTTCTCCAGAACGGTGAGAAATAATAGTTTCTAAACCATTCATTTGAGCAAGTTCTATTGCCTTCATGGTTTCAGTAAGCGTTCCTATTTGATTTACCTTTATTAAGACAGCGTTTGCAGCTTTCATTTTAATACCTTTTGAAATTAAATCTATATTTGTTGTAAATATATCGTCACCAACAATTTGTATTTCAGATCCATAATTTTGATTAAATTTTTGCCACGCTATCCAGTCATCTTCTGCAAATGGATCTTCAAGTGAAATAATAGAATATTTTTTGCACAATTTGATTAAATAATCAGAAAATTGATCACTAGAAAACAATTTTTTCTCTGATAAGATTTTATATTTGTTATTAGCATAAAATTCAGATGCTGCAACATCCAATGACAATAGGAAATCTTTTCCTAATTTATATCCCGTTTTTGTAATTGCGTCTTTTATTAGTGCGCAGGCATGGTCTTCATTTTTTAAATTTGGTGCGAAACCACCTTCGTCACCAACTGCGGTTGATATATTTTTTTTCTCTAAAATCTGTTTAAGTGTGTGAAAAACTTCAGATGCTTTTCTAATAGAATCTGTAAATGTTCTGCATTTTACAGGTATGATCATGAATTCCTGAAATGATAAATTATTATTCGCGTGGGCTCCTCCATTTATAATATTTAGCATAGGTGTTGGCATTCTCAGTGCTTTGGATCCTCCTAAATATTTGTAAAGAGGAATACCCAAATATTTTGACGCTGCATCAGCGCAAGCAAGAGAAACACTTAATATTGCATTAGCCCCTAATTTTTTTTTATTTGGCGTTCCATCTAATTCTATTAAAGTCTCATCAATTTCTTCCTGTTCAAGAACATCATAACCTGAAAGTGTATCAAAAATTACGGAATTGACATTGTCTACTGCCTTTAAAACTGATTTTCCGTGATATGCTTTTTTGTTATCTCTTAATTCAAAAGCCTCATTTTTACCAGTTGATGCACCAGATGGAACAGCAGCTCTACCAAAAACACCGTTTGACAGAAAAACGTCTGTTTCAACAGTAGGGTTACCTCTGCTGTCAAATATTTGCCTGGAAACAATATTTTTTATAAAATGCATAAATATCTAAGTTATTTTAAGTTACTTATTTTTCTTTAACTAAATTGTCAATTTCAATTAGTTTTTTTATCAAATCATTCATATCATCTAATTTGACCATATTTGGTCCATCGGAAGGAGCGTTGTCTGGATCATTATGAGTTTCCATAAATACTCCTGCGACACCAACTGCTACAGCTGCTTTTGATAGAGCCGGCACATATTTTCTATCTCCCCCACTTTTGTCTCCCATTCCTCCGGGTGATTGCACGGAGTGAGTTGCATCATAAATTACAGGGTAGCCTATTTCGCTTTTCATAATTTCGAGTGACCTCATGTCAGAAACTAAATTATTATAACCAAATGAAGCCCCTCTTTCAGTCAAAAGTATTTTCTTATTACCGCTCTCTTCAATTTTTTTAGAGACATTAATCATGTCCAATGGAGCTAAAAACTGACCCTTTTTAATATTTACTATTAAATCAGTTTTTGCTGCAGCAATTAATAAATCTGTCTGTCTACATAAAAAAGCTGGAATTTGCAGTACATCAACATAATCTTTTACTTTCTCACAGTCAGATACATTATGTACATCTGTTAAAATATTTATTTTATATTCGTCTTTAAGAGATTTAAATATTTCTAATGAAGCATCAATTCCTAAACCTCTCTCAGAATGTAAACTAGTACGGTTGGCCTTATCAAAAGAAGTCTTATAAACAAAATTGATTTTTAATTTTGTAGTAATTTCTAAGAGAGCCTCAACCATTTTTTTAGCATGACCATGAGATTCAAGTACACATGGTCCAGCTATTAGATTTAATTTATCATAATTAGAAAAAGCAAAATTATTCAATTTTACTACTTTATTCATTTTTGTATCTTTTTTGCTGCATCTATAAATGACTTAAATAAAGGATGTGGTTCAAATGGTTTTGATTTTAATTCAGGGTGATATTGCACTCCAATAAACCATGGATGATCTTTCAGTTCAACAGTTTCAGGTAATAATCCATCAGGTGAATAACCAGAAAAAATAACACCTTTGTTCTCAAATTCTTCAGCAAATTTATTGTTAACTTCATATCTGTGACGATGTCTTTCATTAATTATTTCGTCTTTATATATACTATGTATTTTACTGCCTTTTCTTAATTTTGCTTCATATGATCCAAGTCTCATTGTTCCACCAAGATCGTCATTTTTAGATCTCTTTTCGGTTGTATTATCTGAAGTTGCCCACTCCGTCATGAGACCAACAATTGAATTAGTGCAATTAGAGAATTCGCTAGAATTTGCATCCCGCATACCTAAGATATTTCTTGCCATCTCAATAACAGCAAGTTGCATTCCAAAACATATTCCAAAATAGGGTATTTTATTCTCTCTCGCGTACTTAATTGCTGCAATTTTCCCTTCTGAACCCCTTTCACCAAATCCACCTGGAACTAAAATACCATGACAATTTGCTAATAAGCTTGACGTATTTGAACTATTTAATTCTTCAGACTCAAACCATTTTAATTCTACTTTTACATTATTAAAAATTCCACCATGAGATAATGCCTCATTCAGCGATTTATAAGCATCAGCAAGTCCTGTATATTTACCCACTATTCCAATTACAACCTTTCCTTCAGGTTCAAGAACATGTTTGGAAACTTGAGACCACATTTTAAGATCTATAGTTTTATTTGAATCTAAATTAAAATATTCTAAAACTCTTTTATCTAACCCTTCATTATAAAAATTAATTGGAACTTCATATATTGAATTTGCATTTATCGCTTGTATTACACATTTATTTTGAACATTGCAGAATAAACCAATTTTTTTTCTTTCACCTTCAGGTATTATTCTGTCAGATCTACACAATAAGATATTTGGTTGTATACCCAAACTCCTCAATTCTTTTACTGAATGTTGAGTAGGTTTTGTTTTTAATTCACCCGAACTTGCAATGTATGGCACCAAAGTAACATGAATAAATAATGAATTCTCATGCCCATTGTCATTATGAAATTGTCTTATAGCTTCTATAAAAGGTAAGCTTTCAATATCACCAATTGTTCCACCTATCTCACATATCACAAAATCCTCTTGCTCAAGATCGTTTGAAATAAATTCTTTAATCTCATTTGTAACATGTGGAATAACTTGCACTGTAGCGCCTAGATACTCACCTTTTCTCTCTCTTGTTATAATTTTTTGATACACTCTTCCTGAGGTGATATTGTCAGATTTTTTTGAAACAACGCCAGTAAATCTCTCATAATGACCAAGGTCTAAATCCGTTTCTGCACCATCATCAGTAACATAAACTTCACCATGCTGATATGGGCTCATTGTCCCCGGATCAACATTGAGATATGGATCTAATTTTCTAATTCTTACTTTATAGCCATGATGTTGAAGCAAAGATGCTAAAGAGGCAGAAGCTAAGCCTTTACCAAGAGATGAAACCACGCCGCCTGTTACAAATATAAATCGCGTCATGGAAGTATTTTATACTACAGAAACTTGTTTAAATCAAAGGTATTAATCTAGTTGTGGTAATTCAGGCAAATCTTCAATTAAATCTTCATTCGTTTGATCTGAGCCCGTATTTTCAAAATTTAGAGTTCTATCTGATGATTTTAAACTTAAAACAGTTAGGCTTATACTTGTAATAACAAATAATACAGCAACAATGGCGGTTGTTCTTGTTAATATGTCAGCACTTCCTCTAGGAGACATACCGTCATTGCCACCTCCAATGCCGAGTGCACCACCCTCAGCTCTTTGAATGAGTACAACAATAATTAATACAACTGCAAGTAACGCATGTATTATTAATAAAGATGTTTCCATAAAAAGACTTATATATCTAATTATGAGTAAGAATCAATTATTTTACTAAAATCTTTTGATTTTAAAGATGCACCACCCACTAATGCCCCATCTACTTGATCTAAATTTAAAATTTTGCGAGCATTCGATGGATTGACTGACCCGCCATATAATATTGAGACGATTTGACTTTTAGATTTACCAATTTTTTTTGAGAGTAAATTTCGAATATCTAAATGTATACTATTGATTTCATCAAATGTTGGGGTTTTACCAGTCCCAATAGCCCAGACAGGTTCGTAAGCAATAATAAGATTTTTTATATTTATCATTTTTGGAAGTGAGCTGAGCTGTTCGTTGAGAATTTTTTTTCTAATCTTTATTTCATTTAATTTCTCACCAATGCAGTAAATAATTTTTAAATTATTTTTGTATGCAATATCAATTTTTAAATTTAGTTCTTTTGATGTTTCTTTTTGATATTCTCTTCGTTCGGAATGGCCTATTATGACATATTTGCATCCTACAGATTTCAGCATTTGAGCACTGATACATCCAGTAAATGCACCTTCATTTAAGTGATGACAGTCTTGGCCCCCAAAATCAATTTCTGTTCTTGCATTAACGAAATTAGTCAACAATGTAAAAGGAGGACAAATGACAACTTTAGATTTATTATATCTTGTTTTTTTTAAATGCTTATCAATGGAATTAACTACCTTTACAGCTCCATTTAAGCCATTCATCTTCCAATTTGCGATAGTATATTTAACCCTTTTCATTCGTGATTATTCCTTTTATAAACTCTAATTTATACCATCATAGTAAAAAATGTTAGATATAATAAGAAATTTAGTTTCATCGATTTTTGGCAAATTACTTCTTGCTATAATGGTTTTAAGTTTTGCTCTGTGGGGCGTAGGAGACATACTTTCTTCGGGCAACAGTCAACTTGCTGCAAAAGTAGGTAATGAAAAAATATCACTTGATGAATTTTATATAAAGTTTCAACAAACTGTAAGAGATTATAATCAAA
>CACMLX010000017.1 GCA_902614655.1 uncultured Pelagibacteraceae bacterium | reverse complement strand
GCAATTTCAATGGCGCTTGTAGCAGAGCTGAAATCTAAGCCCCTGTGACCGTCACTTAACAATGAAATTTTATTATAAAATGACTTTATTGATAGATTTGGAATATTCGAAATTTCTCTAAATAACTCTTTTATAATAATCGCAATACCTTTTTCTCTAAAATTAATAGAGAACGCTTCTCCCCAACCTTCAATTCCATCTTCAGTAGTTATTTTTATGATGATAAATTTTTTTGTATTTGACCATTGATCATCAGAAAGATGATTATTGGTTATCCAGATCTTTAACCTTGAGAGTTTGCCAATGCTTATATCTTGATTATTCATTATCAGTATTAATATTAGATGGAATATAATTTAATTTGATCTTTAACATATATAAAAAAAACCTTATGTTAAGGTATGATTTCAAAGTTAATACTCGGCGCAGGATGTTTTTGGGGAGTAGAAGTTCTTTTTGAAGAAATGTCTGGCGTTAAAAAAGTAATTTCAGGATATGCCGGCGGACATACAGAAAACCCTACATATGAAGAGGTCTGTGCAGGAAAGTCAGGACACATTGAAGTTGTTGAGATTGAGTATGATAATAGTGAAGTAAAGTTTGAGGAATTGTTAGACAAGTTTTTCTTTATTCATGATCCAACTCAGATGAATCGTCAAGGTCCAGACATTGGAGAACAATACAAGTCAGTTATTTTTTGTAATTCTGATGAAGAAAGAAGAATATCGGAAAGCAAAATTGATGAGATTAATAACTCAGGCGAACATCAAAACGAAGTAGTTACAGAATTAAGAGAGAATGCTAAATTTTGGCCCGCTGAAGAATACCACCAAGACTTCATAGAAAAAAATGGTAAAGTTTGCTATCACCAACTTTACGTACAACACAAATCCTAAATTGTATTATTATTAATGCTCAGCACGTTGATTTGTGCTGAGCAATTAATATAAACTAGCCCTTTACAACTTCTCTTGTATTAGCGTTAAAAGACTCAGTAAACGGAACATCAACTGTTACGGCGTCAACTGGTACTCCTGGCTCATCAGCATATATATCAGGTAAATGAACTTTAAATTTTTTACCTAGTTCCCATTTTGGAAAACCATTTGGATTAAGAGTTCCATCAAAAGGTATATAACCCATAGCTATATTTTTACCTTTTTCAGGATGATACCAAGGTGAAGTAATAAAGCCACATGGGTCTCCACCGTCACCGGGAGACACAAGCCAAAAATCAGGCGCATACTCATCAATTGGTTTGCCACCAATCTCAAATCCCACCAATTGTAACTTGTATGGCTTATGACCATCTTTCAAGTCAGCCTTCATCTTTTCAAGCGCTTGCTTACCAATATAATCACCTTTTTTCTCCCACTCACCTTTTCCAGATAAAGAAACTTGATAACCAAGATTACATTGAAAAGGATTGTGCTCATGATCTAAGTCCTGACCCCAGGATAAAATACCTGCTTGTATTCTTCTGTGGTGAGCAGGTGCTATAACCATTAGATTATGTTTCTTGCCTGCTTCCAAAACAGCATCCCACATATCGTCGGCATAGAGCGTCGCATTTCGTAAATAAATTTCATAACCGGACTCGCCAGAGAAACCAGTTTGAGAAATCACGCAACTTCTTCCACCAACTGTAACTTCTGCTAAACCATAGAAAGGAATATTATCAAGATCAACTTGATCACCCACTAGGTCTTTCATCAAGGCAATGGCTTTTGGTCCTTGAATTTGAACAGGGCACGCATCAATTTCATCAATTTCCACATCAAATCTTTTGTCAGCGTTTACGCCTTGCAAATAAAGACCAATATCTGAGTCTGACAAACTAAACCAAAACTCATCTTTCGAGATTCTTAAGAGAATAGGATCATTTAAGACTCCGCCTTTATAGTTACATAATATTACGTACCTAGCTCGTAATGGTGATATCTTTGTGGCATCCCTTGTAATTACATAGTCTGTAAATTTTTCAGCATCTGGACCAATTACACGTATTTGTCTCTCAACTGCAACATTCCACATAGTCACATGATTTTTAATTGCTTCATATTCAACCATTGCTCCACCATCTTCAGGCTTTACATAACCTCTGGGATGATAAATACGGTTATAAACTGTTGCTCTCCAACATCCTGCCTCCATCGACTTATGCCAATATGGTGACTTTCTCACTCGAGTTGAAATCAACATTTCAACTTTTGTTGGTCCACTTTGGCGTAAATTGTAAGGAACATGTCTGTCGCTTTGATCAACAGTAGTGTTATGTTCTATTTTTTTAGACATAGTAGTTCTCCTTTTCTAACCATTCATTTGCTTTTTTTATTCCACCAAACGCATAAATGTGAAAATGTTCAACGTTCTCTTTTAATTCTTGAATTACATCATCAGGCGTCTGAACAGTCAATAAATCAAAAATTTTAGATGCATTTTTTTTTGCAAAATTAAGCGTATTCTTTAATCCAACAAATCCAGCGAATTTTACAAGTGTCTTCATAGAAGCCGGACCCGCAACGCCTACATGAACAGGAAGTGGTGCTCCAGAAATAAAAGACGATAATGCGTCTGTATCTTGTGTCCACTGTGTTACAATATAGTCAGCAAATGGGGCCTTTGATTTCATTGCTTCTTCAATAGCTGCATCGCTCATATTTGGAGATCCCTCAGGATGACCAGCTATACCTATTTTCATTCCATCAAACAATCCAGTTTCTATAAGTTGTAGTGAGCAATGATATTTTCCTAAAATATCTCGATCGCCACCAATTATTAAAACTTGTTTAACTCCAGCCTCTTTAACTTGCTCTATATATGATTTTAACATATCTGAATCAGTAATTGAACGAGCTGGGAAGTGAGGAATGGGATTATAACCTGCACTAGCTAACGCTTTGGTTTGTTCAATAACGTCAAGATAACTTGTGCCAGGCAAAAATGTAATATAAATGTCATTGAGTTTAGGCAAATCAGACAGATTTGTTCTTGTAGTAACTTCCAATGAAAAATTTACATTTCCCATAATGCTGTAAATGAGTGTACCGCTTAAGCCACGCGAATTTTCAATTGCACTGCTTGGCTTAATTTTGCAGCGCTATTTGAGTCTCCTAAAACAAAATTTAAGTAAAAATTTGTTCTATAGCAATACATTTTTGTAGACTCCTATCTGTAAAGTTCTTAAGTTGTCTAGGTTTTTAATATTAGTATTATTTATGGCTGTACTCTCAGATATTGAAATTGCTCGAGAAAATAGCATGGCTCCTATTGAAGAAATTGCTTCAAAATTGGACTTAAAAGATCAAAATCTCCAAAAATTCGGACACCACATTGCTAAAATTGATACTCAACATATAGATAGTAATAACAAGAACGGAAAACTCATCTTAGTGACGGCCATTTCACCTACCCCAGCGGGCGAAGGAAAGACTACTACATCAGTCGGTCTTAGTGATGGCTTAAATAAAATTGGAAAACAGTCATTGGTATGCTTGAGAGAACCTAGTTTAGGACCTTGCTTTGGTGTCAAAGGGGGTGCTGCAGGAGGCGGTTACGCCCAAGTAGTACCAATGGATAAAATTAATTTACATTTCACGGGTGATTTCCATGCGATCACATCAGCACATAACCTCCTTGCATCGATGATTGATAACCATATTTATTGGGGAAACGATTTAGGAATTGATACAAGAAGAGTGGTATGGGGACGTGTTGTAGATTTAAATGATCGTGCTTTAAGAAATATTAATGTTAATTTAGGCGGTATAGCCAACGGATACCCACGTGAGGATAAATTCGATATTACTGTTGCATCTGAAGTGATGGCAATTTTTTGTTTATCTACAAGTTTAGACGATTTACAAAATAGACTTGGGAATATCATTGTTGGTTATACAAGGGAGAAGAAAGAAATTACGGCGCGAGACTTAAATGCAGACGGCGCGATGACTACATTGCTAAAAGATGCTTTCTTACCTAATCTTGTTCAAACACTGGAGAAAAATCCTGCTATCATTCATGGGGGTCCTTTTGCAAATATTGCCCATGGATGCAATTCTTTAGTTGCTACTCAAACTGCTCTTAAATTAAGCGATTATGTTGTAACAGAGGCAGGCTTTGGTGCAGATCTTGGAGCAGAAAAATTTTTAGATATAAAGTGCCGTAAAGGAAAATTAAATCCTTCAGCAATAGTAATAGTTGCAACAGTTCGAGCATTAAAAATGCATGGCGGTATGGATAAAAAAGAATTAAAAAATGAAAATGTTGAAGCTGTAAAAAAAGGTTTATCAAATTTGAAGCAGCACATTGCAAACATGCAAATGTATGGAGCGCCTGTTACAGTTGCTATTAATCATTTCATATCTGACAGTGAAAAAGAATTGTCAGCAATCAGCGATTGCTGTGACTCATTAAATGTAAAGTCATTTAATTGCACACATTGGAGCAATGGTGGTGCAGGCACAGAGGACCTAGCAAAGCACATAGTAGAAATTACTGAGCAAAATGCTCCAAAGATAAAGCACTTGTATCCGGACGAAATGAAATTGTGGGATAAAATGAAAAAAATTGCACAAGAAATATATGGAGCGAGCGATATTATTGCTGACCAAAAAATAAGAATACAGTTTGACGACTTGGAAGAAAAATATGGCCATTACCCAATATGTGTAGCTAAAACTCAATACAGCTTCTCAACTGATCCAAATCTAAGAGGTGCTCCAAAAGACCATGTAGTTCCTATCAGAGAAGTTAGACTAGCAGCGGGTGCAGAATTTCTTGTAGTTGTATGCGATAAGATTATGACTATGCCAGGTCTGCCTAGAGTTCCAGCTGCAAATGCTATACACTTAAATAAAAATGGCGATATAGAGGGATTGTTTTAATGGCTCACATGTATGATACAAATTTAGACAAAAACGATGCAAATTTTACACCGTTGTCTCCTTTAAGTTTTCTCATAAGAGCAGCGGAAGTTTATCCAAACAGAACTTCGATTATACATGGCAAAAAACAATTTACATGGTCTGAAACATATAAAAGAAGCAAACAACTTGCGAGCGCACTTTCTAAAAGAGGTATAGGAAAAGGAGATACTGTTGCGGTTCTTTGTTTTAATACTCCTGAAATATATGAGACACATTTTGGTGTTCCGATGATAGGCGCTGTATTAAATACGATAAACATCAGATTAGATGTAGATACAATTAGCTATATTCTTGAGCACGGTGAAGCAAAAGCATTGATTACTGACAATGAGCTTTCACCGACGATAAAACAAGTACTCGATAAGATAAAAAATAAAATTCTTGTAATAGATATTGATGATGAGCTAGCAAATCATCCTGAGGGAGCTGGAGAGAATCTTGGAGAAATTAATTATGAGGATTTTCTTTTAACAGGTGACAGTGATCTCAAATGGAGTTTACCAGATGATGAATGGCAATCATTAGCGCTCAACTATACGTCAGGCACCACTGGATTACCGAAAGGGGTTGTTTATCATCACAGAGGCTCATACTTGATGGCACTTGGATCAGTTACTGCTTTTAGTATGCCAATGCATCCTACTTATATGTGGGTTGTTCCAATGTTTCATTGTAATGGTTGGGGTAATCCCTACACACTTACAGCCCTAGCAGGCACGAGTGTATGCCTTAGATATGTGTCAGCTAAACATATGTTTGATGCTATTGCAGATCATAAAGTATCTCATTTTGGTGGCGCACCAATTGTTCTAAATTTTCTAGCACAAGCAACAGCTGAGGAAAAAAGAGAATACTCTCAACAAGTATATGTAGTCACAGCAGGAGCTCCTCCACCCGCAGCCACATTAGAAGCGGTTCAAAAAATGGGTTTTGACGTTACTCATGTTTATGGACTGACTGAAACATACGGACATATTTCATTATGCGCATGGCAGGATGAATGGAATGAGCTATCAGTTGAAGAACAGTCAAAGCTTAGATCAAGGCAAGGTGTAAAATTTCCGATGATGGATGGTCTAGCAATTATGAACCCTGAGACTATGGAGCACGTTAAGAATGACGGTGAAGAAATAGGTGAGATCATGATACGCGGCAACTGCGTAATGAAGGGATATTTAAAAAATAAGGAAGAAACAGATAAAGCTATGGCAGGAGGCTGGTTTCACTCAGGTGATCTGGCTGTAATGCATCCTAATGGTTACATTCAAATAAAAGATAGAAGCAAAGATATAATTATCTCTGGTGGTGAAAATGTCTCATCAGTTGAAATAGAAAATACACTTTATAAACATCCATCTGTATTATTTGCTGCAGTGGTTGCAAAACCAGATGAAAAATGGGGTGAAACACCATGTGCTTTTATCGAATTAAAAGATCCAAGTGATAGCGTGAGTGAAGGCGATATTATTTCGTTTTGTAAAGAAACTCTTGCTGGCTTTAAGTGTCCTAAAAAAGTCGTTTTTACTGAACTACCAAAAACTTCAACAGGTAAGATATTAAAATACGAACTGAGAGAAATGGCTAAAGCCGCCGACGCTTAAGAAAAATGAATAGAATCGTCGTTTAGTCGGCCAAATTTAATACCAAAGAAATCTTTAAAATAATTTTGTGTATTGATCCATGGTGACCTGCTGCCTTGTTGGGGGAATAAATGAATAGCTCGATGTATATATCCTGAGGAAAACTCAGTCGCGAGCCAATCTTTTTCAGCTTTCACATCCACTGGAACCCTTGGTACACAATGACTGTAGTTATTCTGATCAAGATAATTAATCAATCTACAAGCATATTCACAGGTTAAATCTGCTTTCAAGGTCCAAGATGCATTAATATAACCAAAAGAATTTACGAAATTTGGAATACCGCTGAACATCATACTTTTATAAGTCATTGTTTCAGAAGGCTCGACCAATTTGCCGTCGATATGAACTTGGACACCACCAAAAGATTGTAAGTTTAAGCCTGTAGCAGTTACGACAACATCAGCTTCAATAATCTGCCCTGATTTTAGCTTTATTCCCTTGCTAGTAAACTTATCGATATGATCTGTAACGACTGATGCTCTATTGTCTCTTATGGACTCAAACAAATCGCCATTTGGAATAAGACACATTCTCTGTTCCCATGGATAATATCGCGGAGTAAAATGTTTTGAAATATCGTGATTAGGCAATAATTCTTTAACTCCATCTATGAGCTTTCGTTTCGCATATTTTGGATATGATCTACAAATTCTGTAGAGAAGCTGCTGAAAGAATACATTTCGTAACCTAACAAGAGTGTAAGACATTTTTTGTGGTAAAACTTTTTTTAAAAAATTTGCAAATCTATCTTCATCTGGACTTGGAAAATAATATGTTGGTGAGCGTTGTAACATCGTTACGTGTTTAGCTTTTTTTGATAGTTCGGGAACTATAGTTGCTGCTGTTGCGCCACTACCGATAACAACCATTTTCTTATCTGTGTAGTCAAAATCTTCAGGCCACTTCTGAGGATGTATTAATTTACCTTCGTACTTGTCTAGGTCATCAAATTCAGGTGTGTAACCTTCATCATAATTATAGTATCCTGTCCCCATGAATAGAAAATTTGCTGTTAATAATATTTCTTGCTCATGATGAGCAGCTCTTACTTCCCAATTTCGCTCAGCTGAATTCCAGTTTGCGCTTAAGACTTTGTGACTAAATTTTATTTTTTCGCGTAAATTATTTTCCTCAACTGTTTCTTCTAAATAACTTAAGATGGAAGGTCCGTTTGCAATTGTTTTTTGCTCTTTCCATGGCTTAAATGCATACCCGAGTGTGAACATATCGGAGTCTGATCTTATTCCTGGATATTTAAATAAGTCCCATGTACCGCCTATGTTCTCTCTCCCTTCAATAATACAAAAGGATTTATTAGGACAATTTTTTTTTAAGTAATATCCAGCTCCTATACCCGATATTCCAGCGCCAATTACAATTACATTAAAATGATTGCTATTTTCCATTGATATTAATTCTTAATCGATATTTCCACTGCATCATATATATTATTTCTATACTCTAATTTCGAGCTAAAATTTTGAGACAGATATTCCCCAGATTCTCTGACATGGTCGAAATATTCAGCCATTTCATCTTTAAAAATCCCAACATTATCAGCAAATACTACAGAA
The DNA here is from genome assembly GCA_902614655.1 of uncultured Pelagibacteraceae bacterium. Taxonomy (GTDB): domain Bacteria; phylum Pseudomonadota; class Alphaproteobacteria; order Pelagibacterales; family AG-422-B15; genus CACNXQ01. The sequence continues at coordinate 6,507 of CACMLX010000017.1, read as the reverse complement.
TTTTTGACAATTATGCCCTTTGATTCCAAAAGCTTTAAATCTGAAAGATATTTTTTCTTCGCATGGTCAATAAATACGAAATCAGCATTGAAATTTAATTTTGGTATTATTTCCTCAGCACTTCCGTGCATCAAGTTTACTTTATGATCTAGTCCAGCAAAGTTAATTAATTCTTTCGCTATTTCTATAGAGTGAATGTCTGAGTCAATCGAAGTTAATTGACTTTTTTCTCCAATAGTTGATGAGATTAATACTGCTGAATATCCAATAAAAGTTCCTAACTCTATTACATTATTTGGTTCTAATTTTAAAAGATGATTTTTTAGAATTTCTCCTTTTTCTGGACCGACATTCATTAAGAATTGACCACTCTCTAACACAAAATTATCTATTGTTTGCAGAATGGATTTCGGATTGTTTCTTTCAGCATTTGAAAAAACATAATCCAAAGTTTGTCGCATAATCATAACTTATTTTAGCGGACTAGCGGCGCCCCAGTAATGATAGCTTAAAAATTTTGGTCCAGGAACATACATGCTGTCTATTTTATCTATTTTAAAATTAGCTTTCGTTATTTCATTTGGAATATCTACATCAAGATGACAACCGCCCGCTATCCTTTTTTGAATCCCGTTCATTCTTTTTTGCCATTTCAAAACATTTGAGTCAGGAGATTTGCCATGTTCAGAGAATAGAAATTTAGCGTTTGGTTTCATAACTCTGTTTATTTCAGACATAGCACTGCCTAAGCCAGGAATGGAACACATTGTGTAAGTGCTAATCACTGTATCAAATGAGTTATTATCGAAAGGCAACTCCTCAGCCTTAAGCTGTTGGATATTCAAATCTATATTGTTTAATTCTGCATTTTGTTTTGCTTTTTTCAACAATACGCCATCAGGCTCAACAGCAAACACCTCAGATACATTTGCTTTATTGTAATAATTAAAATTTAATCCTGAACCAATACCTATTTCTAATATTCTACCAGACGCAAAGGGTATAACTTTTTCTCTTTGTTTTCTGAATGGTTTCATTTGCATCGCATAATTAATGAGATGCGGACAAATATATTTATCGTATAGTTTTTGCAGCAATTATTTTACACCTAATTTTTTTTGAATATCGCTTGATGAAGTTGTGTATCGAAAAGTTAGCGTTTCATCTGGTCTAGCGCGTATAAATGCTTTCTGTGCTGCTAGGGCGGCTTCATGAAAGCCTGATAGAATTAACTTTAGTTTACCTGGGTAATAAGAAATGTCTCCCATTGCAAATACGCCTGGTAAGTTTGTTTCGAAATTTTCCGTATTTACCTCAATTTGTTTTTCATTCAAATTTAGGCCCCAATCATTAATGGGTCCTAGCTCCATTTTAAGTCCATAAAAAATTAAGATTTCGTCACAATCTATAATTTTTTCATTTCCGTCATTATCTTTTATGATTGCTTTTTCAACTCTATCACTGCCTTTAACATCACTAATCTGATTTTTTGTGATCAAGTCAACTTTTCGTTCTGTAACGAGTTGTTTCATTAAATTAACTGTATGATTTGCTGCTTTAAACTCATCACGTCTATGAACTAATGTTACATGAGATGCAATTTTTGAAAGCTCAACAGTCCAGTCAAGTGCGCTATCACCTCCACCAAAAATTATAATCTTTTTATCTTTATAAAAGTTTTTATCAGGTATCGAATATTGAATACCTTTATTTTCATATTTAGATACATTTTCAATTGGAGGTTTACGTGGCTCAAATGAACCAACGCCACCAGCTATAAATATATTAGGAGTTTCAAAAACTTTATTGCCCGTTGTTTTAAGTTTCCATAAGTCACCAGTATTTATTATTTCATCAATTCTTTCATTAAGGTGAAACGGTGTATTAAATGGCTTGATTTGTTTTTGTAAATTTTCAATTAATGATAATCCAGTGCACTCTGGCAGCGCAGGTATATCATAAATTGGTTTGTCTGGATATAACTCAGCACATTGTCCTCCAATTTTGTCAAGATTATCTACAACGTGACTGTCTAGTCCTAATATACCTAACTCAAATACTGCAAACAGACCGACAGGGCCCGCTCCAATAATTAAACAATCAGTCTTGATAGTTTCAGACATATATTTTCCTTGTTATATGATAATAAATAATATTACTTATTGATTATACAATGATTTTATTGCGCAGATACCTATTATATTTAATTGCAGTAATATTGATTGCTGTAGCCTTTACTTATGCTTCCGCCAAGCTTTACGAAGAATTTGCATTCATCGAGAATGACAATTGGCAGATTTTACCATCTCCAGGCGATAAAAATAGAGATATTTATACAAGAGCAAATGTCGCAATGAGAGGAACATTTGCATTGGCAAAGCCAGAAGCTGCATATTTCCATGCATATAATGATATTGAAGAGATGAATTTACAAGGCAACTGTACTTATCATCTTTTTGGAAATGATATTGAGTCAAGATGGTGGAGTATCACCGTTTATAATGAGGACGGTTATTTAGTTGAAAATAATGAAAAGATATATGCTTTAAATAGTGAAATAATTGATTTCAATGTCGATGGCGGTTTTGATATTTTTTTAACTAATGACAATAATTTTATTTCAAAAGTAGCTGAAAAAAATTGGATTAGGACACCTAGTGATGAGAGTTTTTCAGTCGCATTAAGAATTTATTTACCAGGTGAAGAATATTTCTCAAAATTAAAGAGAGTAGATTTGCCGGTTATTGAAAAATTGGAGTGTGAGGATGAGTAATTTAGTTAAAAAATTATTTGCACTTGTGCTCATTGGATTTTCACTTCATCTAGTGATAATTTACTACACACCCAGTTTAATGATGAAGTTTATTGGTAGAAATTGGGAAGAGCAAAATATGATTAATAATTCATTTGCTCGCGATTTACCTGATTCAGAATTTACTGAAGTTATAAGACCAAGCGCCGATATACTTTATGGCGGATGTGCTTATGACGTTACTTACTTTCCATTGGTTATAGAAACTGAAGTGCCCGAGTCTTACTGGTCGATATCGTTCTTTTCAGAAAATACTGATAACTTTTCTACAATAAATGAAAACGTACACAGCTTTGGCAAGCTTAAAATTTATTTGTTTGGACCTAATTCTATGCCAACAAAGGTAAATGATGGGTTTATAGTTGTTTCTCCTTCTAATAATGGCCTTATGTTAATGAGACAGTTCATAGGAGATGGTTCAAAAATTGATAAATTAAATGAGATACAAAATAGTTTAGACTGTAGTCTTGAGGGGTCTTAAAACTGCTTCTCAGGCATATTAACAACTAAACCGTCTAGCTCATCAGAAACAGTAATTTGACAGCTTAATCTGCTGTTATCTTTTACGTCGAAAGCAAAATCCAGCATATCTTCCTCAGAGTCCTCTTTTGGAGGCAGTTTTTCTATCCATTCTTTTGCTACATATACATGACAAGTAGCACATGCACATGCACCGCCACAATCTGCATCAATGCCAGGTATTTTATTCTTAATCGCACCCTCCATGACAGTCAGCCCACTACTAACATCAATTTCGTGCTCCGCACCGCTAAATTCGATATATTTGATCTTTGCCATTGAGATTTTTTTAAGAATATTTAAAAATGCATTGCTTAAGGGGATCAAATACATCAAAAAAGCGCCAAAGCAAGAATTTTCTCACTTTAGCGCTTTTTCTGGGGCCGGTCGAACCCCGAAACGCATGAACGTCTCATTGCGAACGATCATTCTAGGAAGGTATTTTTTTTGAAACAAGGGGTTATTTATGCAAAAAAGTTATCCACACGAATTAAGCACACTTATCCCCACTCAAATATTAACTTATTAACATGATATCAAAACCGTATTTATTATTTCTTGGAGACGCAAAAGATGATTTGGCAATAAAGACTGCTGCAGGAGTAAATTACTGGCGTCCAGATTGGTGTATCGGTCAAATGAGCCTTCCAAATGCCAAATCTAGCTTAGGTTTACAGGAAATGAGTATAGAAGAAGCTGTTAAGAATGGTGCTAAGACATTTGTTATTGGCGTGGTGAATGCCGGGGGAGTTATGCCTGAAGAATGGAAATCCATTATAATTAATGCAATATCATCTGGAATGAATGTGGCCAGCGGAATGCATTCAAGACTATCTTCTTTTAGTGAAATTGCAGAAGCGGCTAAAAGAAATAATGTTCAACTTCATGATTTACGGTTTAGTGATAAACAATTTCAGACAGGAAAAGGAGGAAAACGATCAGGCAAAAGAATCCTTACTGTTGGAACAGATTGTTCTGTGGGAAAGAAATACACAGCACTCGCAATTGAAAAAGCGATGCAGAGCAATAAAATAGATGCTTCTTTCAAGGCAACTGGACAAACTGGAATCTTAATTGCAGAAAGTGGCATTGCGATTGATGCTATTGTTTCTGATTTCATCTCAGGAGCAGTTGAATGGTTATCGCCTGACAATGATGATAATCACTGGGATATTATTGAAGGTCAGGGATCACTATTTCATCCTTCATTCGCAGGAGTTTCACTTGGATTGCTTCATGGAAGCCAACCAGATGCATTTGTTGTATGTCATGAACCAACACGAACTAATATGAGGGGCGTGGATACACCTTTACCGAGTATCAGAGAGGTTATCGATCAGACAATACAAAATGGTAAGCTTACTAATAAGCAAATACAATGTATTGGCATTGCACTCAATACATCAAATTGTCAATCTGAGGCAAATGATCATAAAGATAGATTATCTAAAGAATATGACTTACCATGTTTAGACCCTTTACAAGACAACCTTGATCCATTCATTCGAATTATTGAAAAAATTTGAAACATTAATGTCTAATATTCAGATAAAGCATATATCTTGGAATTTAAATAAATCATTTAATATTTCTAGAGGTTCTAAAACTACAGCTGAAACAATCGAAGTAAAGATAGAAACTAATAATTTCTATGGTTATGGCGAGTGTGTTCCTTATAAAAGGTATGATGAAACTATTGATAGTGTAACTTCGGAAATTCACAATTTAAAACCTGACATTGAAGAAGGTAATATCAACTTAACTAATCTCGATCGTTTCTTAAAAAATGGGGCAGCAAGAAATGCTATCGACTGTGCAATGTGGGATCTCGAATGTAAGATGAAAAATACCTCGATTTGGAAAGTAATGGGAGTTACAAAGCCGACTAAATTACCAGGTAGCTATACCGTAGTATTAGATGAGCCAGAAAAAATGATAGAGGATGTTAGTAATCATCAAGAATTTCCAACATTAAAATTAAAAGTTAATAAAAATAATCTTAACGAAATCTTAACAAGAACAAGAGAACTTTCTCCAAGTAAAGTAATAATCGTTGATGCTAACGAGGCATTCAATATAGATGACTTAAAATCAAACGCTGATTTATTTGTAAAAACAAAGATTGATTTAATAGAACAACCACTATTATCTGAAAATGACAATGAGTTAAAAGGATTAAATTTTCCTGTTTCTATTTGTGCAGATGAGTCATTTCATGACAGTTCTGATTTGGCAAAAATGGCTAATAAATATAATACGATAAATATTAAACTTGACAAAACTGGCGGCCTTTCCGAAGCATTAAAAATAGTCAAAGAAGCAAAAAAGTTGAATCTAAATATCATGCTTGGATGCATGGTCTCAAGTTCCTTATCAATGTTGCCGTTATTACCGCTATATGAATACGCAGATTTTATAGATCTCGATGGACCTTGCTTTATAGCTAACGATAGAAAAAACGGACTTATTTATGAAAACGGTATGATGCTAGTTAAGGAAGATCTTTGTTGGGGTTGAATTATTTTTCTGCTTTTGGCGTAAAGATTTTCTTTCCATTATAAGTACCAGTTGTCATATCAACATGATGAGAAAGTCTCATTTCACCAGATTCTTTATCTTCAATAAAATTTTTTCCCTTTAGACGCAAATGAGATCTTCTCATACCTCTTTTAGAATTCGATATCTTACTCTTTGGGACAGCCATTTTATTTTCCTTTATAATTTAGTTGGATTCGGTTCATCACCATAAACTTCATCAGGATCAAAAACTTTTTCTTCTGTGGTAAACCTTAACCCAGACTTGTTTGCAGTATCTTCTAAGTCAATTTCGCGGTAAAAACAAGACTTATAACCAACGTGACAACTAGCGCCATTTTTTCCTATATCAACCTTCAAACAAAGAGCGTCTTGATCATCGTCTATTAGGATTTCCTTTATTTTTTGAGTATATCCACTTTTAGCTCCTTTATGCCATAAGGCATTTCGGCTTCTGCTAAAGTAGAATGCCTCTTTCGTTGTAATAGTTTTTTCAAGTGCCTCTTCATTCATAAAACCAGTCATTAAAATTTCATTAGTTCGATAATCAACTGTTGTAACAACTATCAAACCATTATCATCGAATTTCGGGGCAAGTTCATTGCTCTCTTCAACTTGCTGTACTGATTGTCTTTTCTTAA
>CACMLX010000016.1 GCA_902614655.1 uncultured Pelagibacteraceae bacterium | reverse complement strand
TACAAAATTATTTTTAAATTATCCACTTTTATCGATTCTATTTTCTCTTTTTGGTCTGATGTTTACAATTAATGGCTTTAATTTCATCGACGGCAATAATGGATTGCTTCTTGGCGTAACTCTAATAATTCTTGCGAATTTTTTATTTTATGTAGGTGATAAAAATTATGAATTAAGTATATTTTTAATCTCTTTTTTGCTAGTTGTTTTAACATTATTTATATTTAATTTTTTTTCAGGAAAAATATTGAGTGGTGATACTGGATCGTATTTCATTGGTTTTGTTATAGGGGCCTTATCCATTCTAATTAAAAATTATGGTCTTTTAAATTCTTACTTAATTGCTTGTTTGATTTCTTACCCAATATTTGAATTGGTAATAAGTTTTTTTAGAAGGATAATAATTAATAAAACGAATCCATTCAAACCAGATAATCTTCATTTACATTCGATGCTATTTCAAATTTTGAAATTGAGTTATGAGGAAAAAATTAGCCTTAATAAATTAAACTCTCTAACTTCATTAATAATAATTTGTTACTTAGCTTTAATATCAATTATTGTTTACATTTTTTCTTATCAAGTAGGTTATTTTTACAGTTTCTTTATTTTACTCGCTCTTTATCTCATGTTTTATGTATTTCTTAAGCAAAAATTAAAAAATAGTTTTTGACCTATAAATTGATTAGTATAATTATAGTTGTTTTTTAAAAATTATTGGTATTGTTATTTTGAATAAAGTTGCTTTGATTACTGGTATAACTGGTCAGGATGGTGCCTATCTTGCCCGCCTTTTGCTAAAAAAAGGATATGAAGTTCACGGTATAAAAAGAAGATCTTCGTCTATTAATACGAAGAGAATTGATGATTTATATATTGATCCAAATGTAAAACCATCAAAATTTTTTTTACACTATGGAGATATGACCGACTCAACAAATTTAATTAGATTAATTGATGAGATTAAGCCCTCAGAAATTTATAATTTAGCTGCACAGTCTCATGTTAAAGTTAGCTTTGAAACACCTGAGTATACTGCAAATGCCGATGCAATCGGAACTTTAAGAATATTAGAGTCGATTAGGATATTAAATCTTGAAAAGAAATGTAGATTTTATCAAGCCTCAACTTCTGAACTGTTTGGCAATAATCCAAGTAAATTATTAAATGAAACTTCTGCTTTTAACCCCAGATCGCCATACGGTGTTGCAAAATTATATGCTTTTTGGATAACAGTAAATTACAGAGAGGCTTACGGTATACATGCATCAAACGGTATTTTATTCAATCACGAGAGTCCTCTTCGAGGTGAAACGTTTGTAACACAAAAAATAGCAAATGCAGTTGCAAAGATAAAGCTTGGAAGCAAAACACCATTGCATTTAGGTAATTTAGATGCTGTTCGAGATTGGGGACATGCCAAAGATTATGTAATTGGAATGTGGAAAATGATGCAACACAAAGTCGGTGATGATTATGTCCTAGCTACTGGGAAAACTCAATCAGTAAGAAATTTTGTCTCTCTAGCATTTAAAGTTGTAGGCATTTCAATTATATGGAAGGGAAAAGGGATAAAAGAAAAAGGACTTGATAAAAAAACTGGACGCACACTTGTCAAAATTGATAAAAAATATTTCAGACCGACAGAGGTCGATCATTTAAAAGGTGATTACTCAAAGGCAAAACGAGTACTAAAATGGGAACCAAAAATTTCACTTAAAGAAATGGTTAAAGAAATGGTGATTACAGCTGTGAAAAAAGAAAAATCTATAAAATAAAGTCATCTAATATGAATGAACACACTTTTGATATAAATAATAAGAAAATTTATGTAGCAGGCAGCGAAGGAATGGTAGGGTCAGCCGTATGTAAAGAGCTTGAAAAAGAAAATTGCCAGGTAATCAAAACTCCAAGATCAGAAACTGATTTAATGGACAAACAAAGTCTAGACAGATGGATGTCATCAAATAATCCTGATGCCGTTATAATTTGCGCTGCAAAAGTCGGGGGTATATTGGCTAATCAATCATATCCTGTAGATTTTTTATATAATAATTTAATTATGCAGTGCAACCTGATTAATTCTTCTTTCAAACATAACGTGAAAAAATTAGTCTTTCTTGGTTCAAGTTGCATTTACCCAAAGTTTTCACCACAGCCTATTACAGAAGAAACCCTCATGAGTGGTAATTTGGAAAGATCAAATGAATGGTATGCAATAGCAAAAATAGCTGGCATAAAATTATGCCAAGCGTATAGAAAGCAATATAATTGTGACTTCATATCTGCAATGCCAACAAATTTGTATGGTCCGAATGATAATTTTGATTTAGAGAATTCTCACGTCATACCAGCTTTGATAAGAAAATGCCATGAAGCAAAAAAAACTAATAATGACACATTAGAAGTTTGGGGTTCAGGAAATGTCAGGAGGGAATTCATGCATGTTGATGATTGTGCAAAAGCAATAATTTTTTTATTGAAGAGCTTTTCTGAGTCAGAACACATCAATATCGGCACAGGCTCAGATATTACGATAAAAAATTTAGTTGAAATGATTAAAAAAATTTTCGATTATAGAGGTAATATTTTCTTTGACTCCTCAAAACCAGAGGGAACACCGCAAAAACTTTTGGATGTAAGCAAAATTAACAAATTAGGCTGGAGAGCAAAAATAAATTTAGAAGAAGGATTAAGGCAAGTAATAAGTGGATTAAAAGAAGAAAATTTTTATTAAAAAGGAATTTATGAATGAATTTATACTAGCTATTATTCCTGCAAGAGGTGGGAGTAAAAGAATAAAAAAGAAAAATATAAGAAACTTTCATGGTAGACCAATGATTAATTGGCCAATAGAACAAATAAAAAAATGTAATATTGTTAATGACATAATTGTTTCTACTGATGATGGCGAAATTAAGGATATTGCAGAAAGTGCTGGAGTAAGAGTGCCATTTATGAGGCCTGCTAATTTATCTGATGACTACACTGAAACTTCTTACGTTATTAAACATGCCTTAGAATGGTATATAGAAAATGTTCGTACACCAGATTATGTACTTACAGTTTATCCAACATCGGTTTTTATTAAATCTGATGACGTTAATAATGCGTTTAAAATTCTGAAGAGCAACAAGAATGAAATGATATTCTCAGGAATGGAATACTCTTTTCCAATACAAAGAGCTATTTTTATCAATGAAAATAGTAGAATTGAAATGTTTCAACCTGAAAATTATGCAAAAAGGTCCCAGGATCTGGTAAGGGCTTATCATGACGCAGGTCAATTTTATTTAGCAAAAACAAGATCTGTTCTTAGCTTAACCTCATCATTCAGTAAAGGCTCATCTATGTATTTATTAAAAAGGGATAATGCAGTAGATATTGATACAGAAGAAGATTTAGAATTTGCAGAAAAACTTTTTAAATTAAAGTTTACGCAATAAAATTATATAGTGTTAATTTTTTTATATATTGAACTAACTACATAGATTAAAGCAATGATTAACTTTTTTGCAAAACTTATTTCAGAAAGTGAAAATAGTTTTTTTAAAAATTCTTGTGATGTCTTAATTTTATTTGCTGATACAGAGTTGTTACTTAAAAATTGAGTACCCAAAATACTTGGAATGCCGTAAGCGTATTTAATTTTTTTTAAAATTTCATGAAATACCCACAGATCCTCATTAAGCCTGCCATATTTTGAAAAAGAAATACCATCAAATAATTTTCTCTCACACATGATAGTAAGGCAGTTACCTACTGATCTAGAAGATAAATATGAAGATCTGTTTATTTTTTTTGGAGCCTGAATTAAAAAATTATTTTTATTTCTAGAACAAATTAGAAAGTCATGAAATGTAAATTTTGTCTGCGTGCAAATTAAAAAAGTAATACAAGATGAGAGTTTATCTTGATGCCATTCATCATCAGAGTCAATAAATGCTAAATATTCTCCTGTACTATTCTTAATTGCTGTATCCCTAGCCTGTCCTTGACCCAGGTTTTTCGGATGATTTATAAGCATCAATCCTGAAATATCATTTTTATAGTTTTTAATAATTTGCTCTGTCCGGTCAATTGAACCATCATTCACAATTACAACTTCATATGGTTTATATGTTTGATAAATTATACTTTTTAATGTTCTTTTAATTGTATTTTCACAATTGTAAGCTGGCAAAATAACACTTATTTTTGGATTAAAATTAAATTTCATAATATATTTTAGTAAATTACTATGCATTATACTTCATAATAAAAACAGGTGTAAAAATTCTTTAAAATTATGATATTCAATACTTTAGATAAAAAAGAATTTGAAATAGTAGAGTTATTACGTTTTTTTGCAGCTTTTGCAGTTATGTGTGTGCACATCCCAAGTATTGGATATGGACATTTAGGAGTTGATCTTTTTTTTATAATTAGTGGTTTTGTTATGATGTACTCTACTGAACATAACCATAGTAATTTTTTTTTAAAAAGAATTATTAGAATAGTTCCCCTCTATTGGACGGCAACTTTTGTCTTATTTATTTTTGCCTTATTTTTTCCTAGTTTCTTATTGACTACGAGTGCGAACTTTATTCATCTAATTAAATCTCTTTTTTTTATTCCCTTCGAGAAAGGAGGTGAACATGCTCCTATCCTTACCTTGGGATGGACACTCAACCTTGAAATGTACTTTTATTTATTATTTGCCATATCATTAACTATAAATAAAAACCTTAGAGGTGTAATATGTTCATTTTTGATATTTATATTATTCATATATTTTCATAGTTCAGATAGTTTTTATAAAATTGCTTACGGTAACTCAATTGTCTTGGAATTTATACTTGGTATCCTTGCATATCAATTAATAATAAAAAAAGAGTTTATAAGTTTAGAAAATTTGTTTTACTTAACCCTAATTATAATGCCGGCCATTCTAAAATTATTAAGTTTTCCAATGATAAGTGATCTATTGCTAAACAAATTTAGTGCAAGAGTTTACTCTGAAGGACTTCCTCTCTTTGTTCTATTTATTGGACTTCTGTGGATGTTTCGGGAAATTAAGATAGGGAATATTTTTATTTTATTGGGTGGGGCTAGTTACTCACTTTATCTGTTGCATGTATATATAATATTTTTCATTCAAAGAGTCCTAATTGATCAATTTAATATTTTTTCTATGAATATGGCTGTTATTATATTTATCATGATAGTTTGTGTATTGATGAGCATTTTGTCTTATCTTCTTTTTGAAAAGCCAATTACAAAATACTTAAGAAACAAACTATCTAGTTAATTTTTTCTAAAAAGTATTTTTACTGATAAATAAATAATTAATATTATTTTAAATATATCTGCTTTTTTTGATAGTATCTTTATTAGTTCGCGATCACGATCATTTTTTTTCTTTGAAGATATACCTCCAAGTTCAGATATAACAAATCCATTTTCTGGCTTAATGTTTTTTAAATTTTATATTTAATTCGTTAAATAAATTAAAATCAGAACATATTTTAAAATTTGTGTCATAATCTGGGTGGTTTCGATGTAATAAAATTCCTTGATGACAATAGTGGCTGTTAAACAATCTACTTTTTGTATATTTTAGTCCTTTATCGATGCTCCAAGTATAAACCGGCATTGTGAGGTTTTTAGATAAATGAATAAGGGGGTTGCCCATAATCCAATCACCGCCATTTAGGTACCATAAATACTCTGAAGATGCTTTTGAGCGTGCCTTATTCATAGCATCATAAATGCCAGAGTCCTGCTCGTTAAAATAACTTATTTTAAATTGCTCTTTTTGCTGATTAATAAAATTTTTTACGTCTGAATTTATCTCAGACGATCCATCTTGAATAATTATTTCACTATAAGTGATTTTATTATTTTTGATTGAGAAAAGTGTTTTGAAAAGTCCATCTGGATCATTTTTTGTTACTATTATAATTGAAACATTCATTAGTCAATGCAGTTTCCAGTTGCAAGACTTAAAATACAACCACTAGATCTGTATAATATAGACAAAACATTAGGCGAAATTGACGCAATTACAAATAATGCCATCCAGCTAATATGCTTGATAGATAGTGGCTTAATGTAAATAAGATGAGATCCTGTTATCGACAAAAAGACAGCCTGTAGAAAGTATAAGGCGACGGATAGTCTTATAAAACTATCACCATATGAAATAATTGGCACAAGTATTGCGGTATAAAAAATTATTGCAAAAAATATAATATTTAAAATATTTACTTTAAAAGAATTATAGAAAAAATTTCGCTCGTAAATAATCATTATTAAAATCGTTTGCAGTAGGAAAAAAATAAATCTAACTTCATTTCCTACTCTATCAACTAAAAACTCATTAGATACACTTTCATACTCAAAAAAGAATGTTTGCAATATTAAGTTAAGTATAAAACCTGAAGCAAGACCAGATAAAAATAAAAAAAATATTTTTTGATTTGTAGAAAAAACTTTTGAACCAAATTTTAAGTTCAAAAAATAATAAGTAATTACAAATGGAATAAAGAAAAGAGCGTTATTTAATATATGATCATGAAATAGACTTGAGGCATATAATATTAAAGAACCTATTATTACTTTTCTTTCTAATAAAAAAAGTACTCCGTAAAAAAATATTAAGATTGAAACACTTTGCCTTAGATTATTTGTTACTGCTAGAGCAAAAAAAATTGAACCAAAAAAAATAGCAATTGAGGACAAGAACAATTTTTTACTTTTTATATTTATCTTTCTGAAAATTAGACAAACAAGAATAAAATAAATTAGAACCCATGAATAATAGGTACCGAAGGGACCAAAGAATTTTCTGAAAAAGGAGCTTAATGATCTCCAACCTAATTCATAAAAATCTGGACTTATAAAGTATGATAAATAAAATGATAAATCGACGGAATGTTTATTAGTTAAGTAAGCAGAAAAAAATAGAATTATTGCTAAAAACGAAATAGTTCTTTTTTCGTTAAATAAAAATATAAAAAAATACAAAAAATGGCTAATTGTCCAAAAAAAAACGGCTATCATTTTATTTAAATCCGAGAAGATTTAGACTAATAGGTAAGTCTTCTCCTACATTGATATGCTTCTTATCTGACCAGTCATTGATTGGAATGCCAAATAATTCTTGAGTATTCCACTGACAAATATTTTTAAATCCTGCTTTATTTAACAACTGGGATAAATATTTCTCATCGTAGCAACTCATGTGTAAATTTTCTTTATAGTCTTGTCCACCATATAGTATTGACTGAATTGACGAAATGCCACCAGGATATGACTCATAAGCTTTAACAATGTTTTTGAAATCAGGAACCGAGATAATAATTTTACCGCCAACAGAAATTTTCTTATAAATTCTATCTAAAAATTTTAAGGTCTTTAAGTGTGAAATATGTTCTAGCACATGGCATGCATATACTGCGGCTAAGGTATTGTCTTCAAATTTATCGAAAGCTTCTTCTCCACCAATTATATCAACGTTTTCTAAGGGTCTAGTATCAATATTTATCCATCCATCTATATTAATTTCCCCACTTCCAAAGTGAACTTTTGGACCATCCAAAAATTTATTTTTAGCACTAAGACTATCATTAGTTTTAAGGGAAATATTTGATGATAATTTATTAATAATTCTTTTGAATATGTATATTAATGGGTAAACGATAATCTTCATAAGTTTAGCCTTATAATACATTTTTTGATATCAAAAGAAATACTTGCTAAATATTATATTTACTAACTTGCGGAATATGTGGTTCTTCCCTTAGCTTTTCGCCAATTCGGATATAATGAAACTTGATATAAATCTCTCCATTTATTTGGTATGCTTGCTCTGTGCATATGTCTTGAAGTATCGACTATCAGGAAATTTCCTTTCTCCCCAACTAATTTTTCACACTTCAAATTTGTGATTCCCTTTTCCTTATTAAAACTCCAACGCTCTCTTAATAGTGGCCAGTTTTTTATAGTATCTTTTCTGGTTAGATAAAGAAGAGGGCCATCTTGCTCACTAGTATCGTTTACTAAAAGAAAAATCTTCAACATTCTATTGCCATCGTGTGAGTCCTGATGCCATACATTAGATATTATATCATACGACTCATATTTTTTATCAATATTAAAGTTTCTCCAATACATTGCTGGCTCAATAAGGAAATTTTTACCAAGGTACGATTCAATTAATTTTTGATTTTTATTTATTATATGTGAAGCTGCAGGATGTATTGTGTCCATTTCAATTCTGTAAGTATGTGTCATTTCTGCTTTTGAAGAATTTTTCTTTAATTCATTTTCAAAATAAATTTTTAAATCTTCAAAATTATATTTATCTTCTAAATTTATTCGACTTTTAATTGGAATAAATTGACTATTTAAAAAGAAAATTTTTGCAAAGAGAAAATCTTTTAAAATTTGCGAAATTCTAGATTGACAATTAAATATTAGTATTGAGAGAGATACTTCTAACTGAGATATAAAGAATTTCATTTTAAACTACTTATATGCTTACTATTTAACAACTCCATCTTGTAGATAGAGCACCCTATCATAGAATTCTAACGTATTCTTTTTATGAGTAATTGCAATTATCGTTTTATTATTTTTTGACAAATTTTTCAGGTTTGTAAGAATTATTTCCTCAGTTTTGTTATCTAACGATGATGTTGCTTCATCTAAAATTAATACTTCTCGATCCAAATATAATGCCCTTGCTAAACCAAGCCTCTGAATTTGCCCGCCTGATAAGGTTGCTCCATCTTCACCAACTATGGTGTTTATTCCGTCTTTAAAATTTTCAACATCCTGAAGAAGATTTGCTTGTAACAGAGATTCTTTTACTTTTTCAGTATCTATTTCTTTGAGCGACGAACCGAAAGCAATATTTTCAATAATTGTTCCATTTAATAGGTAAATTTTTTGAGAAACATAAGCAATTTTTGAATGCCACAATTCACTATTTCCATTGTTCAATACAATATTATCAATCTTTACTTTTCCTGAATTTGGTTCAATAAGCCCGACAATTATATCCATTAAGGTACTTTTTCCGCATCCAGTAGGTCCAAATATACAAAACCATTCATTTTTTTTTATTTCAAAACTAAGATTTTCTATTAAGGACTCATGTTTATCGTCATAATTAAAACATATAGAGTCAAAAAGGATTTTGTTATCTAATTTTATCTCTTGCAAATTATCTTCGTCTTTTTCAACTTCGGTTAAAACGTTTCCTAGAGTTGAACTTTTTTGCATGTCAAGCACATCAATCATTGGCACCAGGTTTGCTTCTATGTTGGCCCAATCTTGATATTCTCTATTAAATATTGGAATTAATTTTTGAGCTCCAAATATTAATGCTGCTATTTCAGAAAAAAAAAGAAACTTATTTAAATCTTGAGTTAAATTGATTGTAAGTATAATAAAAAAAATTAACATACATATTACAATTGACTCTATCAAAACCCGAGGTGAAGATTGAAATACATTTGCCCAGTGCTGAGCATTTCTAAGATTCCAGTCTGACAAGACAAAATTCTCTCTAAAATAATTTTGTTTTTTTAATATTAAAATTTCTCTAAATCCAAATACAGCATCTTTTACATGTGAAACAATTTGATTGTTAGCTCTACTATATTCCTCTCCAATTTTATTTAAGCGTTTTGAAACAGCTCTAATAAAAAAATAATATATGAAAGATAAGATCATAAAGACGAGTAGAAAAAGTTTTATATTTATATAGATCAAAGCTCCTGCGATAAATATCGCAATAATTGTCTGACTCATTATATTTATCATTGGCACAATAACAGTGTATGAAACTTGATTTACTTTCACAGAAATGGCAGAAATTACTTCACTACTATCAGACTTAACATGATCTAGATAATTTCTCATAAACATGGATTTATATATTTTTTCGTTAACTTTATTAATTATCATTACACTAAAGCGACTTTGCTTCACTAACAATATTACTCTCATAATTGCACTAAAGATCACAAGCAAACTAAATACTGATACAAGTATGATTATGAGCTGACTTTCATCTTTTAAATTAAAAAATAAATTTACATATGCTAGTAAAGTTTCATTTAATACATTATCTGTTTCGAGTGTTATGGAAACGATTGGAATTAACATACCAATGCTGAAAATTTCCAAAAATCCACAGATGACACTTAAAAATATAATGAAAAATATACTTAACAAATGATTTTTTAGGACTTCTCTATATACTCTTTTGATAATTTCTAACCTATTCATGACTGTTTTATAAGAGTGAAGTTATATCATTAATTTCATTAATAAATTTAATTTTATTTTCAAAATCAAGTGTAGTTAAGTGTTTCTTTCTCAGTTCTTTCTCTTTTTTTGAGCAACTAAGCATATTTAATATAGAAATAACTGTTGTTTGCTTAGGTGCATTCACTAATGAAGTAGAAGCACAGCCTATAAGAAACTTAAAATCTTTTTTTATGAATTCATATGGTAAATATGGATCAATTTCTTTATAATTATTAAAATTAAGATCAAGGCGAGCTCCTGGACGTGGGTGATTTTTTAAATATATCTTAAAATTATTTTTTTCTAATAAATTAGCTATCAGCGTATAAATTCTTTTTAAATTAATATTTTTATCTATATCAGTTGACACAAGAAAAAGGCAATTTAAATTTTTAGAAGTATAATTTCCACTGTGTTTTTTAATCACATAATTATTTCGAACTACTACGTTGTTAGAATATTTTTTTACTGCAAATACATTTTCTGATCCTTTTTGGTTATCTTTAGGTACTTTTAAGGCATAAAAATTTTTTTTTAGATCAAGTAATTTTACGATAAAAGTTTTTAAATTAAAAATTGGTAATTTGTCTATTTTGATAAATGATTTAAGTGTTACATGAGGAATAAACTCAGACTTAATTTTAAAAATAATAATAATTAAATCAAATATAAAGACTGACGTTTCATGAAAAAATTTCACATTTAAATGACTTTTATATTTTACTTTAAACAAATATAATAATTGAAATAATTGAATAATTTTATTTATAGAAATATTAGTTATAGTATATTTTTCATTATTCTTAAAAATAGACTCGCATGATTTAAATAAATCACTTCCGCACGCAAATATAATCTTTTTCTTTTTTGTATCTTCTTCAATATATTTCAATGGTAAAGTTGATGCAACAAAGTAGATAGCTTCATCTTTATTAGATTGTAGATTATTTGACATAAAATTATTGATTTATGGGAATAAGTTTATACAGAAATTACAATTTAATTGTTTGTCTTTAAAAGTGTCATCAATTTCACTTATTGAGAATATTAGACGTGTAAAATCAATTGGTTCTGTTCTCATGTTTTTTATCATTGGCATAACTGCGGACTCAGATGGATCCCAAGTGAAATTTAGACTATTATTACCGCAGAGAAAACGTATCTTTCCTTCATTGGACGGAAGGCCAGTGGTTGCAGAAACTAGAGCAGAAACCGGTGCCGAATGATCAAAATATTTGTTTAGAGGAAAATGTTCATCTTTTTTACCTCCAGTATTTGTGAAAATAGTCATGATTTGACTTCTTACGGGATTTTTAATTATAAAATTACCAAGTCTAATGATGGAATTTTTTACTTTCCAGTTTTTGAGATTATACATAATTTTTATTCTGTCTGACCCTTTTTTAAGCACATAGTTTTTGATTAGATTGCCATTAACAAATGGAATTTCACATGAAATGTATAATTCATTATCTTTTGTAAATATTTTTTCTTTTACTTTTCTGAGATCTGTATACCGCTTTCTTTCTGAGATTGACTCGATTAAGATGCTTGATGAATAAAAATCAGCACCATATTCAATAGAATTTAAAAACCCATGAGGTAATGATCCGATTAGTTCTTTATAATTTTTGTGACTTTTAAATTTTATATTATGTAGTGTAAGTCCTTTATTACAATTTAAGTGCATTAGAAATTTATTATTTGATATTTCCAATATTCCATTTTTTTTATTTAAATCGTAACCTAAGTAAGAAACAATAATATTATTGTAACTTTTTATAAAATATTTTTTCTTTATATTTTGTTTTACGGTAGTATTTAAAATCCTACTTTTTAATAAGTATGAATTAATATCTTTTTTAATTTTTTTCCATCGTTTTTCTTCGATATGAGTTCTAAAATCACTAGACCAGGAAGATTCAATGAAGAGCCTGAGCTAAAACAATTAAATGAGTGGCAACGAGTTTCAAAACTAACTTCTGAACTTCAAAATAGATTAAAAATAGAATTTATTACTTTAGATAGTTTAATTACTAAAAAAAATTATTTAAATAATGACAATGCACAAAGAATAAATTCAATTTCTATGCCTGTGCCTGTTAAAAAACAACCTAAATATAATATTTCTAGATGGGCAGTAACGGGTCGAGACGATTTTACTTTAAATACTTCTTGTCATAAAATTTATAATCATTTTGAAAAAAATGAAATTATTAGAATTGATAAGTGGAAGGAATTATTGAATTCCTGGTCTATAATTGAAAATTTCTGCATCATTCGCGTAAATGGGAATTGCGCCAATATATTTGCGTATTTGATGTTGCATTTCATGCACGTATTCATCAATAGAAAGTTCATTATGACAGTAACGTTGAAATTTCTGAAAGAAAATTGAGTCTGTCCATATAACCATTATGCTCTTTTGATTTGTTCCAAGTACGTGGGTTATTGCATTTACTTTGTTTTTATCTTTGAACCTAAGACTTAATGCAACATTGTCTCTGTCCATTATAATGGCTTTATATCCAGCTTCTAAATAGAAATCTACGGTACCAGAAGAAAAAGCCATTTCATTTACTAATGCAATTTTTGGAACGTAATTTAATATTTTTTTGTAAACATTCTTTCCAATAATTTGATTCATCAGATTTACTTTATATGGCACAATCGGTCCAATTATTTGACAATAACCGCTACCAATAATTTCAATTTTTTTTTCAATAATTAGTTTCTTTAACGTTTGAATGAACTTTTTGTCTATATTGCATATTTCCTCAAGAGTTTTGCCTGAAAACTCAAGTATGATTTTTATATTATTTTTATTTGCTAAATTCAAAAGAGGCCAGTAACAATTTTTAATTACTTTTTTTCTCGCTGGTATTCCTATCGATGAGAATGAAAGATTTAAATGAAATAATAAAAATGCTTTTTTTGACATGAAGTTAGAAAGAGTATTTTAAAATTTTATTCCAAGCACTTGGTTTGTTCTTAATTGTTTTATTAACATCCCTTATACTAATAAGTCTTTCTATTTCATCTGATAGTATATTGAATTTTACGTTTTTATATGAACCTATATTTGACCAAAGTTTAGGGTTAATAGAGTGCTCAATTATTTTATTATAATATTCTTTATCTTCTTGATAATTAAAACACATAATGCATGGTTTATTTAAAAACTCAACCTCTTCTATAGTTGTTCCAAATGCAGTAATTATCAACCTTGAATTTGCAATGTATTCAAAGGTGCTTTTTACTGGGCCAACAAAATTAACTTTAGGAAACTGGTGCTTCAATTCATCGAATTTACTGATAAAGCCTGGTCCTAAGATTGAAGTGATTTTATATTTTGAGGAAAATTCTTTAATATTGTCCAATATAACTCTCGTTAAGTTATTAGGATCAGTACCTCCAAATGTAATAAGAATATCAGAATAGTCTGGATTATCGACTTTATCATTTCTAATTAATGAATATTGTCTTCCAAAATATACATTATCATTTATTACAGCATGTTTGATATCATCATCGATATAAAAAGAAGGGAATACAATGTAATTAAATTTTGCAGTCCATTCTAATGTTGTATCAATTGCAATACTTTTTACGTGCTGTTTAAAAAAAGGTTTTAAAAAATCAATATTTTTTTGCTTTGTATCGACAATAATTAATTTATATTTTGTTTTATAATCATATTCAGCTAGATCTACGAATTTTATCAAGTTTTTTTTATAAAAATCCTGCTGCATTTTGTTATTAGATAAAAATAGACAATCATGGTTTTTTAGAAAATTATCCTTTAGTGTCTTTAGTCTGTAAAGATGGCCGTAACCCCTTTTGAAATGGCCATCAGCGTAAAGTAAAATCATTTTTATTTACCTTTGTATTTTTCTCTTATCTCAAAAAATGGTCTTAAACCATCTCTTGGATCAGTTCTCCATAAACGCTCCTCCTGCTCAGATAAAGATGGTTGCTTTAAACCATTTCCTTCAAAATCTTTAATACTTTTGCAAATCTTAATTACTTCCTCTGCTTCATGAGGGAGCCAACAATGGCCAGGCTCAAACTCTGCGCCCTTTCCATCAAGATCAAGATGCATTTCCACAACGTCTGCCTTCCACTTAAGAACTGCAGCTAAAATAACTTCTTTTTTGTGAGAATGGTCAGACCAACCAACAGGAATTTCTAATTCTCTCCGCATACTTTCAATAGCACTAAGATTTAATTCTTCACCTTTAGCTGGATAGGATGAAACACAGTGCATCATACAAAGTTGATCAAAGTTAAGATTTTTTACATTTCTTACGCAGTTTTTTACTTCATCCATGTTTGCCATCCCAGTTGAGATGTAGAGAGGTTTCTTAGTACTACAACAGTGCTTAATTAATTCATCCCAGAGTAATTCATAAGAGGCGATTTTAAAAAAATCTACATATTCGGCGCAGTAACTAACTGCATCGAGATAAAATGGAGTAATTCCTAATTTTATATTATGAAAAATACATTTTTTTTTAATCTCAGCGAGAAACTCAATTGGAAAAGTCCATTCAGCTCTTTTTCTATGTTCTTGAGATACAAGTAAAATTTCTTTTGCAAATAAACTTTCAACTTTGAATGCTTGAAACTTTATTGCATCAAAGCCAGCTTTTGAAGCTGCGCTAACCAACTGTAAACATCTGTTTAAATCACGATCATGATTTGAGGAGATTTCCGCGATAAACATACATCTTATATATATGACTTAATCGTCCGACAAAAGAATTTTCTAAGCAAATTTCAATAATCAAATATTATCTATATCCTCTATATTTATATGAAAACTCAGCGATTAATATTTTTTGTACCTATTATATTTTTTGTATACTGCATCAATTTTACCTTCCACTTCATCAACATTGTCACCAGATACTAAAAACCATGCAGCTCGATCACCATGAGTTCTTATTCTATCAATGTAGCCGCCTGGTTTGTTAAGAATTTCTGTATGTTCTACGTAATTATGATCTATTGATACATCAGTACCAATGACACCTTCCCTAAAAAGATATCGGTTTGCATACAACTTTTCGTAATTCTGAAAATTAAATATTTGCACTTCTTGGTCATAAACCATAGATAAGTAATCTTGGAGTAAGTTCACATTGAGCGACTTAGGAATTATATCTGAAGAAAAATTCCCGCCGGATAATCTCAGTGCAAACTCGATCACATATATACGCTTAGTAACGGTGTCTATAACCAAATCAAGCTTTATAACCCCTTTTTTCAAACCTAACCCTAAACATAAGTTTTTTATTATGATCTTTATTTCTTCAACTTTATCGAATGCATTGGGATATGGCTGCATTCCGCCATTTTCTATGATTTGTGGGGCGAATGTACTATTCATCTCATAATTTCGAAGCGCGTATCCATAAATTTGTGGTTCTGAATTAAGTATAAGAGCTTCAACGCTTAGTTGTTGCCCTTCGATGTAATCCTCTAGTATTGGTGGCTTGTCACTACAAAATTTTAAACAATCACTGTAAATTTTGAAAATTTCTTCATCTGTTAACACTTGGTAGTCAATTAAAAATACACCGCGAGATCCTGCGGCTTCTTGTGGCTTTATGATCTTTTTGGACTTCGAACTACTTAGTATCTTCATTATACTCTCGAGAGTAAGTACCGCCTGATGTGATGCGGTTAAAATTTTATTCTCATTTAGGAATGATTTCATTTTTAGCTTATTTGTTGATACTGTGGCAGCATAATCAGACATCCAATAATTTAAACCAAGTTGAACAGAAATTTCGCGTGCAATGTGTGGAATGTCACTTCCAATAACTAAGACCGATGTAATTTCTCTTTCAACACCAATTTTTTTGATTGTTTGCAGTATGGCATTTACGTTGCGATTACTTTCGTGGATAAACAAATCACTGAGTTCGCGCCCT
>CACMLX010000015.1 GCA_902614655.1 uncultured Pelagibacteraceae bacterium | reverse complement strand
ATCATATGCCATATACATATTTTTAATCTTTTGAGTATCATAAGCTGTTAAGCCAACAAAAATTAAAACACCAAGAATAGATATACCATAATATAATGCAGGTGATTGCATAAAGATATTTACAATTGATGCAATTATAATTCCAATCAATCCCATAAATAGAAATGATCCAAAATTAGTTAAATCTCTTTTTGTTGTATAACCATATATACTCATTGCGCCAAAGGTACTTGCTGTAATGAAGAATACTCTAGCTATACTTGCACCAGTGTAAGTTAGAAAGATTGTAGAGAGTGATAAACCCATTAAAAATGCAAATATCCAAAACATTGTCTGTGCTCTAGAAGCAGACATACCTCTTATTCCAAAACTCATATACATTACAATTCCAAGAGGTGCTAACGCAACAACCCACATCATTGGACCAGTATAAAGGGTCACACCCAAATTTGTAAGGCCAACAATTTCTCCTGTTGGACCCATTACTGCTGTTGCTTGAAATAACATATATGCAACCAAACCTGTTAAGGCCAAACCAGATGCCATGTAATTATAAACACTCATCATATATTGCCTTAGACCTTCGTCGATTGCTGGTGTTGATTGAGCTCTAGTTTGATAATCCATATTTAAAAACCTCTTGTAAAAATTGTTGTATGTACTTTAATACATAATTATAAAGGTAATCAATACAAGTAATTATTTACCAAGATTTTATTGAATTAATACATATACTTAGGGATATAAGTGGAGAAGGTTTTAGTCACAGGAGCATCAGGTTACATAGCACTACACTGTATTACTGAATTATTGAAAAATGGATATTCTGTTAGAGGTTCTCTAAGAAGTATGAATAGAGAAAATGAGGTAAGAGAAGCAGTGAAAAAAGAAGTACCAGACAACAATTTAGAATTTTGTAAACTTGATCTAATGTCTGATGAAGGTTGGGACAGTTGTGCATCTGAATGTGATTATATGATACATCTAGCATCACCGTTTATAGTCGGAGAACCAAAGAATGAAAATGAGCTCATTAGGCCAGCAAAAGAAGGAACAATGAGAGCTCTTAAAGCTGCAAAAAAAGCTGGAGTAAAAAAAGTTGTTCTTACATCTTCAATTGTTGCTATTGCCTATGGACATAATCAAAACATTTGTTGCAGTAATGATTGGACCAACACAGATAAAGATGTTGGTGCATATAATAAAAGTAAAACTTTAGCTGAAAAAGCTGCATGGGAATTTATAAATTTACCAGAAAACAAAGATCTGAAAATGACAACTATTCATCCAGGTTTTGTCATGGGTCCACTATTAAGTAATGATACTATGGGTGCATCTGCTAGTTTTATGGCTCGACTAATACTTGGAAAAATTCCTGCGTTACCAGATGTATATATGCATATATCTGATGTTAGAGATACAGCAATGTTGCATGTGAAGGCTATTAAATCAGAAGCCAGTAATGGTAAAAGAATACTCACAACTTCAACAAATGATTATCATATTACAAAAATTGCAAAGATTGTAAAAGATAGTGGCTTTGAAAAGGTTTCAACTAAAATTATGCCAACTTTTTTATTTAGAGTTTTTGCATTGTTCAATTTACAAATGAAAGGTATTTTAAAAAATATCAAAAGAGGTAGTTATAAAACTGATAACAGCGTAACAGTTTCTATTTTTAACTGGAAACCTACACCAGTTGAAAAAACAGTAAGTGACATGGCACTATCCATGGGAAAGATACTTGGAAAGTAAAAATAATATATGGAAAAAGTTTTAGTCACTGGAGGATCAGGTTATATTGCGCAGCATTGCATCTCTGAATTACTCAAAAGAGGATACTCAGTTAGAACATCTTTACGCTCTGAAAACCGTGAAGCAGAAGTAAGGCAGGCAATAGCAAAAGAAGTTAATGCAAAAAATAATTTAGAGTTTTGCAAATTAGACCTACTAAAGGATGAAGGATGGGATGAGGCGGTTGCTGGCTGTACATATGTTTTACATGTCGCATCTCCACTAACTGACAAGGCACCTGATGATGAAAATGAGATTATTCAGCCAGCCAAGGAAGGTCTTTTAAGGGCGCTTAAAAGCTCGATAAAGAACAAGATTAAAAGATTTGTTATGACTTCATCATTCTCAGCTGTGGGCTATGGGAATGAAGAAAAGATATATGACGAAAGTCATTGGACAGATCCAAGTCAAAATATTGGAGCATACAATAAGAGTAAGGCAATTGCTGAGAAAGAGATGTGGTCTTACTTAAGCAGTCTTAGTGACGATAAAAAAATAGAAGCCGTTGCAATAAATCCTACCTTAGTTATAGGTCCATCGTTATCTGATGATGTTGGAACTTCAAATGTATTTATTCAAAGAATGTTGGACGGTTCTTATCCTGTTGTGCCAAAAGTTCATTTTGGATGGGTTACTGTTAAAGATACAGCAAGAGCACATGTTGAAGCAATGATACATCCAGATGCAAGTGGAAAAAGATTCATCCTTGCAGAAAAATGTATGTGGCTATCTGATATGAATAAGCTTTTAAGGGAACATGGCTATAAAAAAGCCCCTTCAATTGAGGCTCCAAATATTTTAATGAAAGTTCTAGGGTTATTTAGTAAAGAAGCTGGGGCAATATCGGGCTTTGTTGGTAAAACAAAATTTACTAATTCCGAAAATGCTAAAAATATTTTAAAATTTAATTTCGAAAGTGCGGATGAAGCAATCATCCAAACTGTAAAACAATTTGAAGAACTTGGGCTAATTACTAAATAATGGAATACAGAAAATTAGGTAGATCAGATATTGATGTAAGCTTGATATGCTTGGGTACCATGACCTGGGGAGAACAGAATACTGAAGCGGATGCACATGATCAGCTAGATTACGCTCTAGATCATGATGTAAATTTTATTGATACGGCTGAGATTTATGCGGTTCCAACAAAAGCTGAAACTCAAGGTTTAACAGAAAAATATATCGGTACTTGGTTTAAAGCACGAGGTAACAGAGATAAGGTTGTTCTGGCTACCAAGGTAGCTGGTCGTTCTGGGATGTCATGGCTAAGAGAAAATGAGGAAATTCCTCGGTTGTCTAAAGAACATGTTTTTTATGCTGTTGAGCAAAGTCTCAAAAGACTTCAAACAGATTACATTGATCTTTACCAAGTGCATTGGCCCGACAGACCATTTGGTGCCTTTTCAGGAAGGCTTGAGTACAAACATATGGATACATCAGACTCCATTCCTTTGGAGGAAACTCTTGACGCTCTTGGTGAGCTAGTTAATCAAGGCAAAGTAAGGCAAATTGGTCTATCCAACGAAACACCTTGGGGAACAATGAAATATTTGGAACTCGCAGAAACGAAATCACTACCGCGCGTGGCATCAATTCAAAATGCTTATAATTTAGTCAATAGAGGTTTTGAAATTGGTTTATCTGAAGTAGCAATGCATGAACAGGTAGGCTTGCTTGCTTACTCACCTTTAGCACAAGGAACATTAACTGGTAAATATTTAGGTGGACAGATGCCTCAAGGTTCAAGACTTGCACTGTTTGGCGACGGTCCTTTGATGATGAGATACAAAGGGGATAAAACGCAACAAGCAATTGAAATGTATGTAAATCTTGCAAAAAAATACGAAATAGATCCTGCTCAACTAGCTATTCAATTTTGTAATATTCAACCCTTTGTTACATCAACAATAATTGGAGCGACTACAATGGAACAATTAAAAACTTGTATAGACAGTGTTGATCTTGATATTACAAAAGAAATTATGAATGAAATAAGAGGTATTCATAAAGAAATTCCAAATCCTGCACCATAATGAAAAAAATCTCTCGAGCTGAACTTACAAAAAAATTAAAAAGACTTTCTGGTTGGAAGATGGTCAAAGGCCGAAGTGCTATTACTAAAACATTTAAGTTTAACAACTTTCAAGAAGCTTATGGTTGGATGACATCGATGGCAATTTATGCTGAAAAAAAAGACCATCATCCAGAATGGTTTAATGTCTATAACACTGTCAATGTTACTTTATCAACTCATGATGCTGGCGGTGTAACAAGTTTAGACTTGGATATGGCTAAAGAAATGAACCAAAAAAGCAAGTAAATTCTTAAGATTTATAAAAAGAAGTTGTTAGCGCAATCTTTCCAGTAGCTTTTCTCGCAAGAATTGTCTCAAGTGCCTCTTGCCCTCTTTCAAGTGGAAAAATTTCTGTGACAGGAGCCTTTAATTTACCCTTTTCATACCAGCCAGTAAGTTGGTTCATGTTGGCTAGATGCTCTTGTGGCTCTAAGGCTGTAAATTGACCCCAAAATACACCAACAGCAGAACACCCTTTGATTAAGTACAAGTTCATTGGTATTTTTGGAATATAGCCAGCCGCCCAGCCTATAACTAAAAAACGTCCATTCCATGCGATACTTCTTAGAGCCGGCTCAGTAAAATCTGCACCAACCGGGTCGTAAATCACATCTGGTCCTTTACCGCCTGTTGCTTTTGAAATTTCTGCTCTAAATTCTTTCACATGATCTCGATTGGTTAAATCATACTTTCCATAATTAATAACTTCGTCAGCTCCATACTCTTTGCAAACTTCTAATTTTTCATCAGACGATGCACCAGCTATGACTCTTGCGCCCATTGCTTTTCCAATTTCAACAGCTGATATACCAACACCACCTGCAGCACCCAAGACAAGTAAATTTTCACCCTCTTTTAGTTGACCGCGATTTTTGAGAGCGTAGTGTGATGTACCGTACGTTAATGTAAAACAAGAAGCTGTTGTGAAATCCATACTGCTAGGTTTGCGAAATATATTTCCTGGGCTAGTTATGACTTGTTCTCTAAAACCACCAAAACCGATCATAGCAACAACCTCATCACCAACTTTCCAATCAGTAACACTTTCACCAACGGCACCAATGACACCTGAAATCTCACCACCAGGTGAAAAAGGTAGTGGAGGCTTAACTTGATACTTATCTTGAATAATTAAAGTATCTGGAAAATTGACTCCAGCGGAGTGAACATCTATCAGTATTTGACTCTTTTTAAGTTCAGGCAATTCAACATCCTCGTAAACAAGTGAGCTAGGGGGGCCAAATTCTTTACAAACAATTGCTTTCATAATTGTGAATCTCGATATAAATTAGCGGTTATGAAATTAATAAATTTCAAACTTATTCTAACAATTTTACTGTTGAGTTCAATAAGTGCTTTTGCAGTAATTGATGTCGTGCATCTGGGCTCATTTGGCAAAAGTGGTGCGTGGCAAGCTAAAGAGTTTAAAGATGGTACAGCAAAGATTTGTTATATCATATCAGAGCCAATAGCGACGAACCCGTCCGATCTGAATCGTGGCGAGCATGCTCTGATGATTACAAATTTCAAAGATGATAAGACTTTTCATGAACCTAGTGTGGATACCGGCTTCACGTTTAAACCAAAAAGTATGGTTGAGGTGAGTATTGGTAGTAACAAGTACAAATTTTTTACAGTTGAATCAAGAGCTTGGTTAGCAGATGGAGAGAACGGCAAACAACTTATTAAAGATATGAAAAATGGGGCACGCGTTAAGGTTAAAAGCACCTCCAGTCGTGGAACAAAAATTACAGATACATATTCATTAATCGGATTTACAAAAGCATTAGCGGCAATCGACAAAGCCTGCTCTTAAGTACAATGACAGATGATAAAATCGACTTAATTGGTTTAAGTCTTAATGAAATATCTGAAACTCTAATTAATAAAGATTTGATACAGGCTAAAGAAAAATTCAGATCTAAACAACTTTGGCATTGGCTTTATTTTAGAGGCGAAACTGACTTTGATAAAATGACAACTGTTTCAAAAGACCTCAGAAAAAAACTAAAAGATCATTTTATTATAAGAAGACCAAAAATTAAATCACATCAAATATCAAAAGATGGAACACAGAAATGGCTTTTGGAATTAAATGACGGCAACCTTATTGAAACAGTTTTTATTCCAGAAGAAAATCGTGGGACATTATGTGTTTCATCGCAAGTAGGTTGTACACTTAATTGTAAATTCTGTTTTACTGGAACTCAAAAACTGGTTCGGAATTTAACTTCAGGTGAAATTATTTCACAACTTCTTTTAGCAAAGGACAATCTTTCAGATTGGCCAAATGGAAGAGATCGTAAAATTTCAAATATTGTATTTATGGGCATGGGAGAGCCTCTCTATAATTATGAAAATGTTAAAAATGCCGCTGAAATTATGGGAGATAATGAAGGCATACAATTGTCTACTAAGAGAATTACCCTAAGTACTTCAGGCATTGTTCCTGAAATTATTAAATGGGGAAATGAAGTTGACTCAAGATTGGCAATTTCTTTACACGCAACAAATGATGAATTAAGAAATGATATTGTTCCTATAAATAAGAAATTTCCTCTTAAGGATCTTATAAAAGCTTGTAGAGAATATCCTCGATCAAAAAATTCTAAACGCATAACATTTGAATATGTCATGTTGAAGGGAGTAAATGATACAGCGCAAGATGCCCGTAAACTTGTTAAGCTGATTTCTGGAATTCCAGCAAAAATAAATCTTATACCTTTCAATCCTTGGCCTAATTCGCCTTACGAATGTTCTAGCAAGGAAGAAATCAAGAAATTTAGTGACATAATTAAAAATGCAGGTTATGCAAGCCCAGTTAGAAAAACAAGGGGACAAGATATTATGGCTGCGTGTGGTCAGTTAAAATCCTCTAGTGTAAAAATTAGAAAAAGTGAACTTAGAGCAAATGGATAAAATAAATAAAGTTGTTCTTGCATACTCAGGTGGCTTGGATACGTCAGTCATTTTGAGGTGGCTAAAAGAAACTTATCAATGTGAAGTGGCGACTTTTACTGCAAACTTAGGACAAGACGAGGACTATGATCTAGTAAGAGCAAAAGCAGAAAAACAAGACACTACAGAAATATTTATTGAAGATTTAAAAGACGAGTTTGTGAGTGATTATGTTTTTCCGATGTTTAGGGCCAATCCTCTTTATGAAGGCTATTATTTACTTGGAACATCGATTGCTCGACCGTTGATTGCAAAAAAACAAATAGAAATTGCAAATCAGATTAATGCTGATGCGGTATCCCATGGTGCAACAGGAAAAGGAAATGACCAAATTAGATTTGAGCTAGGCTACTATTATCATAAGCCTGATATAAAAATAATCAGTCCTTGGAGAGAGTGGGATTTATCGTCAAGAACGTCACTAGTTGAATACGCTGATAAGCACGGTATTGAAATATCAAAAGATAAAAGAGGGGAACAACCATTTAGCATTGATGAAAATATCTTGCACTCTTCTGCTGAAGGAAAAGTTCTTGAAGACCCGTGGGTTGAAGCACCTGATTATGTTTACACCAGAACTGTTTCACCCGAAGATGCGCCTGATGATGCAGAAGAAATAACAATTGAATTTAAGAAAGGTGACGCCTGTGCGCTTAACGGGAAAGCTTTAACACCTTTTGAAATATTAAAATCTCTAAATGAGCTCGGTGGAAAACATGGAATTGGACGAGTTGATCTTGTTGAAAATAGATACATTGGAATGAAATCTAGAGGAATTTACGAAACTCCCGGTGGAACAATTCTATATCACACACACAGAGCCATTGAGAGCATAACGCTTGATAAAGAAGCTGCGCATATGAAGGACGAGTTAGCGCCTAAATATGCCGAGCTAGTTTATAACGGTTATTGGTTCTCACCTGAAAGAGAGATGATGCAATCAATGATTGATAAATCTCAAGAAAAAGTGGAGGGCAAAGTAAGGCTTAAACTCTATAAAGGTAATGCAATGATTACAGGAAGAGAATCGTCTTTAAGCCTATACAATCCAAATCTTGCAACATTTGAATCAGATCAAGTTTATTCTCAAAAAGATGCTGAAGGATTTATAAAATTAAACGCTTTAAGATTAAGGGAAAAAAAGTAATTTACTGCTGTCTGAATGCAGCATCTACCGTATTTTTTAATAAACATGCAATCGTCATCGGACCCACACCTCCAGGAACAGGTGTAATTGCTGACACAAGACTCAATACATCATCGTAATCAACATCTCCAACAAGCTTTGTTTTGCCAGGTTTATCTGGATGGTCTACTCGATTAATACCAACATCAATCACAACAGCTCCTTCTTTAATCCAATCTTTTTTAACCATCAAGGGTCGTCCAACTGCAGCGACAACAATATCAGCCTGTTTTGTAATTTCTTCAATATTTCTGGTTTTAGAATGTACTATCGTTACGGTACATGACTCCTCCAAAAGTAGTTGCGCCATTGGTTTACCAACAATATTTGACCGTCCAATTATTACAGCGTGCATCCCTTTTAAATCAGCAATACTTTTCTTAAGCATTAAATAGCATCCAAGTGGTGTGCAAGGGGTAAAGGTTTTACTTAGTAAGTCGCCTCCTATAGAATTTCTACCAACGTTTATCGCATGAAATCCATCAGCATCCTTTACTGGATCAATTGCATCAATAATAGCTCTCGAGTCAATGTGTGGCGGGAGTGGCAATTGAACAAGAATTCCATTTACTTTTTGATCATTATTAAGTTTGTCAATTAATTCCAAAAGTATTTCTTCAGATACGGTGGCTTCGAGAAAATGATCCTCGACATCCATTCCTATCTCTTTAGCCATTTTAGATTTTGTATTAACATAAACTTGACTTGCTGGATCTTCACCCACAAGAACAACAGCAAGAGTCGGTGTTTTGTTAAATTTATTTTTAAATTCTTCAACTTTGATAGCCGTTTCAGCTCTAAGATCTGCTGCAATTACTTTTCCATCAATAGTTTTTGACTCAGACATGCTTAGATTGGAATTCCCAGATAAAAATACTCGTAAAGTAAGTTTCTTATAAAGTAAAGTATCAGAATAAGGACTACTGGTGATATATCAATCCCTCCAAGATTTGGAAGAAAATTCCTTATTGGGTTAAGCAGCGGATCCGTTAATCTTTTTGTTCCAAAGTAAATGGCAATAATAATTCTATTTTGAGTATTAAAAACGCTCATAGCTATTAACCAACTGAATATTACATTGATAATCAATACCCAGGTATAAAGATTAATAATTTGATCAACAAGAATTATGAGTGAGTTCATGATTTCTTTCTAAGAAAGTAATTATCTAAAAAAGAGTCTAACCACATATTTATTTTTTTTCCATGACTAAGTCGTTGTTGCATTTGATATTGACGTTTTTGGGCACCTTTTTCTCTTAACATATAACCAGCAAAATAAAGCCATCTTAAATGCATTTTAAGATTTACCTCCGGATGGAATTGAATACCTACAGCATTGTTATACTTAAAAGCCTGCTGTGGAAATGTTTCACCATAAGCAAGGACATCACATTCATTTGGCACTTTAAAGCCTTCTTTATGCCACTGGAAAAACTTTTTTTGATTTTGGAATATCTTATGTCCCTCACCTGTAGGTTGTAAGTCATAAAAACCAATCTCAAACTGTTGATCTTTGGCACGTTGTACTGTTCCGCCCAAATTTTTTGCAAGCATTTGTGCTCCCAAACATATACCTAACAGGGGCTTATTTGACTCTAGTGCAACCGAGATCCAATCAATTTCTGTCTTTATATAATCTAAATCGTCATTTGCACTAGGGGGTCCGCCATAAATAACTGCAACATCATGATCTTTCATAGAAGTTGGTAATTTTTCACCAATGACTGGCCTTCGCACATCTAATTCATAACCTCTGTCTCTTAATTTTATTCCGACATCACCCGTGCTTGAACGGGGTTGATGGACAATCATTAATGCTTTTTTGTTATTCATCGTTACAAGAACGAAGTTACATTGCGCTGAGACCGCCATCAAGAACAATTTCTGTCCCTGTCATAAATTTTGACTCATCTGAGGCTAAGTATAAAATTGCGTAAGAAACGTCATCAGTGTCACCAATTTTGTTCATTGGTATTTGACGAGACAGCTTCGCTACTGCTTCTTCAGCACCAAATGCTTGCTTAATTGGATCAAGAATTGGTGTATTTACAAACGCCGGATGAACTGAATTGCAGCGAACATTGTATCCTTTTTTAGCGCAATACAATGCTACTGATTTACTTAATAAGCGAACACCTGCTTTTGAGGAATTATAAGCAGCTGTATTCCAACCAGCAACAATTCCAGAAATGGATGAAATATTTATAATTGAACCTTGTCCAGATTTACTCATTACTGGAATAGCATATTTACATCCCAAAAAGACACTATCTAAGTTAACTTGATGAACTTTTTTCCATACATCAAATTCAGTTGAAACAATATCAGCACCAAGCGAAATCCCGGCACTGTTAATAAGAATATTGATTTTACCAAATTCATTTTCTGTTTTTTCTATTAAATCGATCCAAGCCTGCTCGTTTGTAACATCATGAACAAATGTACCAAATTGTGTCTCACTGAAATCCTTGAGTCTCTCAGGCATTGTGCTCAGCATTTCCTCATTGATGTCTGAGAGTATGACTTTAGCGCCTTCACTCATTAATTTCACTGCCGCAGCATAACCTAATCCAGAAGCGGCTCCCGTAATAATTGCAACCTTACCTTCTACACGCGACATTAATTAATGCTTATTTCGTAAAATGCATCCTGAGAAGTTGAGTCTTCTGATACAAAATTTTGATAGCATTCTTGCATACTATGTTTACGCATACCACTTTCTCCGGCAATTAGAAAAGTATCAATGCTTAATGGAATTACAGAAGTATTACTTAGACGGTCTGAACGAACACACGTCTTTATGTTTTTTTCTCTTACCATATCAATAACACTTATAACACCACCGTTGCCACTTATAACAATTCTTCCGTCATCTAATAAATTAGCATTTGTTAAGCTATTTTTTGTTCCTATAAATAAATCGTCAAAAGCATAAATTTTACAATCACCGCGATAGTATCCTGACTCATAGCATGCTATTGCTGTTTCTTTCTCTGGTGGAACCGGGTCATTTAATTCATAGAGGGTAGCGAGTGTGATATTGCCTGACATGCCGAGCAACAATGATTGTCCCTCATCTACTTTTATACCCGACCAATACGAACCAAAATAACCTGTTTCAATTGCAAGCCAATTCAGTCCTCGATCGTCCGTTACATAATACTTGCCCAGCTCTCCGACCGCATAGCCCTCATTTTGAGCTGACTTTCTCCACGCTTGGTTATCTCCATAGGTGTAATTAAGATGAGGTTGGAATTCATCATCATCAATGAATAAATAATCCCAACTAATGCCACCGTTTGCCGTTCTAAGTGATAATGCAAACGCACCTATAGCAACACCTTCGTAATCATCATACATATGAATTGAGAGAAATGGTGCATCAAATTCTGGATCCTGATACTGTATTTGCCACGTTTTACCAGCATCAAATGAGTGAAGAATAGTAGCGTCATGACCTGTGGCCCAACATTTATTTTGCGTTGGACAACTTATGTCAGTTAATGTTTTTGTAAATGGAACTTCATCAGCTTGAGTCCACGTCTCTCCTTCATCGTCTGAATAAACGATTATTCCGTGGACACCAACACCAAATATTCTATCTCCTGATTTCTCTAACGCATTGATTAATGCTTTATGTGCATTTGGAGATTTTGCAGCAAATTCTGTTCCAAAATTGAATTGTGAAGAGAAAGAAAGATTTGTTAATAATAACAAATTTAGAATAATTATAATGAATTTAGTTCTCATAGACCCTATTAAAAATTAAAACCCGACCTAAAATTTTCAAGTCGGGTTTTAAATTAAAGATAGTAAAAGGTATAGTACCTTTACCTAGCGTAACGTCTTAGACCGTCTGGAGTAAAGAAACTAGCAGGCTTTTCTTCACCATTATAAATAGTAGGAACTGTACTAAACCCAGACCCTAGTTGATTGTTACCTGTGTATGTTCTGGTCGCGAAGTCAAACGTAAACTCACCTTGAATATTACACTCACTAGGACCCGTTCCTTCGATACCAGTAACAATAGTGCCTATTTGGTGTCTCATTAGTTCCTGATTATCATCATAAGCATCCATAATTGAAAGGTTATAAAAGTCATCATCCATTACATAAAATGTTCTGGATGCGTATAGATGTCTTTGTCCCGGTTTTAATTGAGCGTGAACAATATGAACATCTCTTTCTTCATAGCGTACATATTCAGGATTTAAATGATTCTGTCCATGAGTAGTTTCAATTGCATTTTCTGCAAGTGCTTCATTAGCTGCAGGAACAATCATTGTCTTTTTGCCCTCATACGTCCAATCGTATTTATCTTGAGCGCCATTGAAGCCACCATACTGATCCACTACAACAATACCGCCACCAGCAAGAAGCACTGTGTCATAAGTAATGTCAGGTGCTCTTCTTACACGTCTTGTAGCAGGGTTATACTGCCATGCTTTACGAGGCTGTACATAACTGTCAATAAAGTCGTGAACCAAAGTAGTTGTACCAGCTGATCTTGGAGGGCCAAGGTTTTTCTGCATGAACATTGCATAGATGTTCTTGTCAGCGTATTGAGAGACAGTATTTGGATTCCTTGGTAATACAATATTTGTTTCCTGTTGACCAATTATAATAGAACCATCAGCCTGTACATTAGTGGATGTAGCCACACGGAAGATAGATGAACTATTACTTGAATTCATTCTCATATTCCAAATGAAGTGTTGAGCCTCAGTTGGGTTTGGGAAAGGAAGCTGACCCATATTAGGAAGCTCTAAACCTTCATTGTCGTTTATCATGGTACCATTAGACTGTGATATAGCTTTGATCTCTGGTGGTATCTGACAGGCACCGCTGTTATCATACACATGAATTTTATATGTGTCAGGATAAGCTGAGAACATGGTTATCTGCCCCGGTGATAGCATATCAGTATATTCAGTATAATTAGAACTATCTACTGTGTACTTATGTCCATCTGCGATAACTGATGTTGCAGATAGCCCCAAAGCAGCAACAAATGAGATAATTAGTTTTTTTAAATTCATTTTATTCATTTTTAACCCTTTCCCTAATTAAAATGAGTGTGAAATTGATGCAGTGATATAGTCTTTGTCAGTTCCACCACCAACACGAGCATCGCCCATATAGTTAACATAACTAAGTCCGATGGCTGTTCCACCAGAAGTTGCATTAACACCTAGAGATAAAGACATTCTGTCTTCAACGAAACCACCAAGTGATGATGGTCCGTAACCTCTCGGATCATGAGCAAAAGCAAAATTAGGACTTAAAGCCCAACGTGTATTATTGAAGTTATTATAAGTTGCAGTACCTACTAGTCTGTAACTAAATGATCTTTCATCAGCACCAGGTTGCTCCTCACAAAAACCTCCGTTACCGAATAGTCCATCGTGAATTGATGCACCTAAACTTGCAACGGCTGCTGTACCAGCGGCTGGTGTCATTGTTGTTCCTACTGCACCCATACATTTTGCAGGTGCGTCACCACTAGCTGAGTATCCACCCCTTGCAACATATCCATTAGTATTGTCCAGGTCATTGATTTGAACCATAGCTATCTCAGTTATAACTGCAGCTGAGTCAGCTCCAAGTCCAACAGTCACAGGATCAGAAGCTGTAAATGATGTAGTTGTACCAACATCCAATGAAAGGACATCATACTCTATAAAAGGTGTACTGTAGTAGTCACCAGCAGTCACAGTAGCTTGTGAAATCTCTGGCAACGATGAACGTTTGAAATCCCTTACAGCATTTGAATATCCGTTCGAATCTCCCGTAGCAAGGTCTGTACCTGCTTTTGTTAGATATAAAAGTGCTTGAAGTTGGTCACCCGTTGCATCAGTAGCATCACCAGTTAATCCTCTGTTTGTGTTTGTACCGAGAGCATTAAGCCCAGTGTAAGCTACCCAGTTTAACATCTGAGTTGCACCACTTGCATCTGCAATCTGGTTAATCTGACTTGATGCAGGTGTAGCTAGAGGGAAGTCAGGTCTAAAAGCAACCTCTCCCTGCACAACTGTAGAGCCTACATTTGTACTGAAACTTGCACCCAAAATCTGATTATCCTCAGGGTAAATGAATTGATACCTTGCATTGTTCAATGGTGTTATTGCAGCTAAGATCCCCGTCGCTGTAACTTCTAGTGCGAAGTTTGTATCATTTAGACCCCCGCCACCACCAGAAGCAACGTCCGCACCGTCTGCTGTAGCACTACACGCTGCAGAATTGTGAATGAGAGCTCTTTCACCATCAATTGACGTACCAAATGCTCTTGCCATATAAAGTGCTTTTTGCTGATCGGTAATTGTATATTTCGTTAGCGATGAACCAGTTAAAGCATTGATCGTTGAAGCTCCAACAGCACCACCGAATACAGCTGAACAGACAGTGCTGCCATATGCAACGTCTTTAATTGCAGTATACAAGTCGTCACCCCCGTTTGTTCGTAGTGCACCGTCTAAACCAGATAATAATGGATGAGCAGCATAGAAACCGAAGTTGTCTGTAACTGTTGCACGCATTAAACCATAATAGTCACCAGCGAACATATTTTGCTGACCCATGATACGCACGTAAGGTGCTTTACTGTGATAATTAGCATAGTAGAAACTTAAATCTACACCTGTTCCAACGTCCGGAAGATACGTTCCAACTCGAAAACCGTATTCACCACCGTCCTCAGCATAAACGTGCTTTTGAGCATGAGGTAGTATTTCAACACCAGCTCTTTGAAGATCCCCGTAGAAATCTCCAGCAGATATGTCAGCCAAACTAGCCGCGAAGCCTGCCGCACCAGCAGAATATAAAACCTCAGTTCCAGCACCTGTTTCAGTTGAAGCTATTTCGTTAGTACCTGCGGCAATACCAAGTGTAGCACTACCAGCCGTTAGGACTAAGTTGTCTTGCAAGTCACTTCCGAGACCTTGGTCTCCTGCCTCGCTACCGAAAGTTATACCAGCAAACTGGCTACCCGCGAGTGTTAAGCCTGCAGTGTTGTCCAAAAGATCAGTATAGGCGTCGTCTAATTGATTAAGCGTAGAAGTTGCTCTTGCTCTTGACGTTGCCAATGCTGTTGCATCACAAAGTAAGCTGCTTTGTGCAGATAGATTACATGTGTTACCACCAGCTGTTTCAAAATCAAATGCTCCACCAGCATAAAGACTTCCTGAGCCCTTACCGATGAAATCACTACCGAAGAATGTTCCAGATGGATCTACTTGCACTTGCTTAGCTTGGAACTGATAGTAACCCTCTAGTGAAAGTCCATTAGCATCTGTTGAAATTGTAATTTGTTCAGTTGGCATTAGGGCTTCACGAATTGAAGCACCCGGACCTCTAATCTTTGATAAGTCAAGTGCGTTTGTAACTAAACCATTTGCACCGACAGGAATGAATGTTGCTTCACCCCAGTTAGTCGCAAAACGTCCAACTTGATAATCAACGAAGCCACCATCAGCAGAGTCAACTGATCCAGTTACGTAAGCATCGTAAATTGAAAAGTCTTGTTCGAAAGCAGTTTCAGCTCCAGAGGTTAATTTTTTAAATGCAGGGGAAGTAATATCTAAAGCTGGGTTATAAGATGCACTATAAGAAAGTTCAACACCGAGACCATCAGGAGTTGAGCCAGTTATAGATCCAAATATTTTTTGTTTTGCACTAAATATATCACCCTGTCCAAAGTTTAAACTTCCATCATCAGCATTAGGCTGAGTTCCTTGATAGTTGTTATATTTTGAAGCCGTGTTGCCCCATACATCTGTCCAATAAGGAATGGATGTTTCTGTTAGTGCACAACCCTGACCGTTACCAGCTACAATCGTACTGACACCAGAAGCAATACCTGTTTCGGTGTAAGTATAGCCAGTGTAAAGATCGCAATCGTAATCAGACACTCTCATGCTAAAGCCAGAAGTTACTGTGTGATTTGCTGTACCAGAAAAACCTGGCAGATTTATATCAACTGCATAAGCGCTTCCAAAAAATGACAGCACATAAATTAATGCAGAAGACAAACTTGTCTTAATTATATTTGGTCTCATAATTTATTCCCCTTAAAAATAAATACATTTGTTCTAGTACTAAAATGCAACATAGTATGAATGCATCTTTTAAGCACCAAAACTAGATAATTAAACTTATATTATCCTAATAAGTCAAACAATTATAATGATTATTTTAATAACTCTTTATTTATACGCTGATGCATATTTATCACATTGATCGATCACATCTATTGAAAAACTGCCATTTTTGCTGTTGTAGAGCTTAATCGGCTAATAAAGACTTTACTAATGACGCTTGATTTGGCTTTTCTGATACAAAAGTTTTGTTAAACAAGCGACTTTT
This sequence comes from uncultured Pelagibacteraceae bacterium, assembly GCA_902614655.1. Taxonomy (GTDB): domain Bacteria; phylum Pseudomonadota; class Alphaproteobacteria; order Pelagibacterales; family AG-422-B15; genus CACNXQ01. The sequence goes on along the minus strand of CACMLX010000015.1, from coordinate 130 downwards.
TTTAACAATTTGATCAATACGATTGCTCATTGAAAAAATCTTTACATTTTGTACGCAACTATCCAACTTCTCTATTTTTATTAACCTTATTAATACTTCGGCAGTAAAACTTGAAAATAAGAGAAGCTGC
>CACMLX010000014.1 GCA_902614655.1 uncultured Pelagibacteraceae bacterium | reverse complement strand
AAAAGTTCACGCTGAAAGGGAAGTAATTGTATGTGGAGGTGCTATTAACTCACCTCAGATATTGCAACTTTCAGGAATAGGTAAAGGAGATTACATAAAAAAATGGGGCTTAAAAGTTGTAGCCGATCTTCCAGGAGTAGGTGAAAATTTACAAGACCATTTAGATGTATTATCTCACTACGAGTGTACACAGCCAGTAACGGAAGCAAAATATACAGCGGGTGGACTTGCAGTGTTTAGAATGGCCGCAATTTTAGCTCAATGGATGATAACTAAAAAAGGGCCAGGAAATGACATTGGTTTATCAGGTGTATCATTTTTAAAAACAGATGACACACTTGATCTTCCAGATATTCAAATGCACTTTATTGGATCACTTTTAAAAGATCACGGAAAGACAAGACCAGATTCACATGCCTTCAGTAATCACGTTTGTATGCTTAGACCAGAAAGTAGAGGCTACATTGCACTCAAATCTCTAGATCCAACAGTTCCTCCTATTATTCAGCCCAATTATTTTGCTACTCAAAAAGATCGAGACACACTCATCAAGGGAGTAAAAATGTCTCGAGAAATTATGAATCAGTCTGCTTTTGATGAATACCGAGGTAAAGAGATGACCCCTGGTGTTCATGTTCAAACAGATGCTGAAATAGAAGAATTTATCAGAAATGCCGCTGAAACAATTTATCATCCAGTTGGTACCTGTAAAATGGGCAGTGATGAATTTGCAGTTGTAGACGATAAATTAAGAGTTAGAGGAGTAGAAAATTTAAGAGTCATCGACGCGTCTGTAATGCCAACTCTTATTGGTGGAAATACGAACGCGCCAACAATTATGATAGCTGATAAAATTTCTGATCATATTCTTGGCAATGAATTCCTTCCCCCGCAGCATGTGAGCTACAAAGATAAAAATGCTGCATAATTTTGAATAAATTTTTATTTTCAATTCTTGGAATAGCTCTTATTTTTGTTTCGACACTTATATTGGTTAATCAATATAATACTAGAAATTTTGCACAAACTAGCTTTTTAGATATAGAAAAAAAATACTCTTACAAGATTGAACGAGACCAGTTTGGAGTACCACATGTATATGGAGATACTGATAAAGATGCAGCATTCGGATTTGCTTATGCACAAGCAGAGGATGATTTAAAACATGTAGAGATGATGATTAAAATGTCTCGTGGTGAGCTTTCAAGATTAAATTTTAATTCTAATACAATCGCAGCTATTTATTCACTCATTACTGGTGATGGAGACATAATGGAAAACCTAGATGCAATTGAAGGAGTAGAATTAGATTTTTTATTTAAATTTTTCAATGTTCAGGACACTGTAAATAAAAAAATCTCAGAAATTCCAGAGGAAACAATTAATTATATAAAAGGTTATGCAGATGGACTTAATTATTATGCTGCAAAAAATCCGAACTTAGTTGATCAATCTTTATATCCAGCTACTGTATACGATTTGGTTGCCGGGATGACATTTCGGATGCCGTTATTTTATGGTATAGATCATTCAATTACTGAACTCATCAATTTAATGGATGATCAAGAAGAGAAAGTTGCAATGAACATGAACGCTCTATCCGATAATCCAATAGTTGCAAGCATAAATACTTATTTTAAACCATCAGGTTCAAACGCATTTGCTGTTTCCAAAAGTAGATCACAAGATAATGAGACAATGCTTGTCATTAATTCACACCAGCCATTAACGGGTCCAGTTGCTTGGTATGAAATTCACATAAAAAGTGGAGAGGGCTTAAATATCATGGGTGGTACTTTTCCAGGGTCGCCATTTGTACACGTTGGCTTTAATGAAAATCTCGGGTGGGGAGCTACAGTTAATCAGCCAGATTTATCCGATATTTATGAATTAAAACTTAACCCAGAGAATAATGATCAGTATGAATTAGATGGTGCATGGGTTAATTTCACCGAAATGGATCAAGAATTTAAAGTTAAACTGTTTGGCCCTTTCAGTATTACATATCCTATGCAAATGTACCATTCAGCACATGGGCCTGTTCTGAAAGATGACAATAAAGCCTTTGCCCTAAGGTTTGTAGGAATGAATGATGTCAATCACTCAACTGCATGGCTCAAAATGAATAAATCAAAAAATATTGATGAATGGCTTGATGCCTTAAGAATGGAACAGCTAGCTAGTTTAAATTTAGTTTACGCCGATAAAGAAGATAATATCTTTTTTGTTCATAATGTTAAATCGCCAGTAAGAGACTCAAACTATAATTGGATGCAAGTGGTACCCGGAAATAAGAGTGATTTAATTTGGAACAATTTTCATCCTTTTGAATCCGTGCCTCAGATCTTAAACCCAAACTCTGGATATATATTTAGTACTAATCAAAACCCTTTTTTTGTTACAGCAAAGGAAGATAACTTATCTTTATCTAACTTTAATCCAACTATGGGTTTTCAAACACGAACAACGAATAGGGCATATAGAGCTTACGAACTTCTTGATCCTGATAAATCAATATCATTTGGTGAACTTGATAAATACAAACACGATAATAAGTTTTCTTATAATTCAAGACAATACATGTTTTTGAAAGAAATTTTCAATCATGAATTCTCAGAAAATAAATTAAAAAATGCTCAAGAATTTTTGAGTGATTGGGATCTAGGAACTGACTCTGATAATTTACATGCTGCTTTTGGAGTTTGTATATTGTCTCCTGAATGGTTGGCAGAAATAACAAGAAAGCCACGCCCAGATCCAATTGACATCTTCATTAATTGTGTTGATGAGTTTGAGAAAAACTTTGGGACATTAAGTGTAAAATGGAGTGATGTTAATTTCTTGGAGAGAGGATCAAATTTAGTGCACATTCAAGGAGGGCCCGATGTTTTAAGGGCAATTTACGCCCCGCGAAGCGATGATGGTATACTCAAGGCTGTTGCTGGAGACGGTCTTTATATCTATGTAAAATGGGATGAAAATAAAAAACAGGTATCAAAAAGCATTCACCAATTTGGAAGCGCTACAATGAACATAGGTTCTCCGCACTATGATGATCAAATTAATTTATTTGCTAGTGAAAAGCTCAAAGATACATTCTTTAATTGAGCTTGTAGAAAAAAAATAATTATATAAAATTTTCTCATGTTATTACACGAGCATTTAGAAAATGGAGCAGATAAAAATCCTAATTTTCCCTTTTCTGAATTTGAAGGAAATTCGCTTTCTTATCAAGAAGCAAATTTATTAAGTAATCAATTAGCAAATAAATTAGTTTCTGAGGGTTTAGAAGTTGGAGATAGATTTGCATTTCTTGCAAAAAATTGTACTGAAATGGCAATTATGTATTACGCAGCATCAAAAGTTGGTGCTGTACCTGTTCCACTGAATTACCGTTTAGCGGACCAAGAGTGGGCATACATAATAAATGACTCTGAAGCCAAACTTATAATAGTCAAAGGTAATGAATATTCGGATAGAATAAATCAGATTTCATCAGAGTTAAAAAATGTAAAAAAATATATTTCTATATCGCTTGATAATAGCATCGAAAAATTTCAGGATTTTTATGATTGGCTTTCAGATAGTTCGAATGAAAAACCAACTTTAAAAATCCATGAAAATGATGACGTATATCAAATGTACACTAGTGGTACTACAGGCCATCCAAAAGGCGCCGTTCTTTTACAGAGAAATGTTGCTGCTAACATTAGACAGTATTTAAATAGTTTAACTTTACCAAGGCCTTCAAGAACTCTTTTGGTGGCTCCAATGTATCATGCCGCCGCAATGATTAATATGTGTGGATGCATTGCAATAGGAGGAACTATTGTTATTCAAGAGGATTTTATTCCGCAAGATGTAGTAGACTGTCTAGCAAATGAAAAAATTACACATACAGTATTAGTCCCTGCGATGATTCAAGCATGCTTAGTATCAGTGCCAAATGTTGCAAACAATGAATACAATGATTTAGATCAGATTCATTATGGAGCCTCACCGATCGCCCCGGAAACACTCAAAAAAGCAATGGACGTTTTTAAGTGTAAATTTGGACAAGGTTTTGGAATGACAGAAACGGTAGCTGTTATTTGTTTAATGACCCCAGAAGAACATATTCGTGCACTAAATGAGAAACCCGAGCTTTTAAAATCATGTGGAAGACCTGCAATTGATACACAAGTTGAAATTAGAGATGAAAATGATAACCCTCTTCCCATTGGAGAAATAGGTCAGATCTGCGCAAAGGGACCTCAAATCATGAAAGGTTATTGGAATAAAAAAGAGGAAAGTGAGAAAGCACTTAAAGGCGGGTGGATGCATACAGGTGATGCAGGTCGAATGGATGAAGAAGGATTTGTATTTATACAAGATAGAATAAAAGACATGATTGTGTCTGGAGGTGAGAATATTTACTCAACAGAAGTTGAAGCAGCTTTATTTGCACATCCTGATGTTGTTGATGCAGCAGTCATTGGTGTTCCAGACGAAAAATATGGTGAAGTAGTTAAAGCTTGTATCGTGAAAAAGGAGGGGTCAAAAGTAACTGAAGCTGATTTGATCAGCTTTTGTAAAGACAGAATTGCAAGTTATAAAAAGCCCCAATCAGTAGATTTTATTGATGAAGTTCCAAGAAATGCTAGCGGAAAAGTTCTAAAAAAAGTATTGAGAGAACCGTATTGGAAGGATCAAGAGAGACAAGTAAGCTAAGCTGTAGCTGTGCCTCCAACAGTAAGATTTTCTATCAACATAGTAGGCTGTCCTACTCCAACCGGAACACTCTGACCGTCTTTACCACATGTTCCAATACCTGTATCCATTTTTGAGTCGTTACCAACCATCTTAACTCTATTTAACACATCAGGACCGTTACCAATAAGCGTTGCACCTTTTACAGGATTTGTAACTTTACCATTTTCTATTTTGTAAGCTTCAGTACAAGTGAATACAAACTTGCCACTTGTTATGTCAACCTGGCCACCGCCGAAATCCACAGCGTATAGACCATTCTTTACTGATTTTAGAATTTCTTCCGGATGGCGATTACCCGACAACATATATGTATTTGTCATACGAGGCATGGGTAAGTGAGCATAACTTTCTCTTCTGCCATTCCCTGTAGGATTTACGCCCATCAGTTTTGAGTTTAATCTGTCCTGCATGTAACCAGTTAAAATTCCATTTTCAATTAACGTTGTACAATTAGTTGGAGTGCCCTCATCATCAATGCTTAGGGATCCTCGACGAGAGTCAATTGTTCCATCGTCAACAACTGTCACTGACTCGTCTGCAATTTTTTCTCCCATAAGGTTAGAGAATGCAGAGGTTTTTTTCCTATTAAAATCACCCTCAAGTCCATGTCCAATTGCTTCATGTAGAAGAACACCCGGGTAACCTGGTCCAAGAACTACATCCATTTCACCTGCAGGTGTGTCAACGGAAGTAAGATTTATCTCGGCTTGATTGATTGCTTCATCTACCTGATTTTGCCAATGAGAGGAATTTAAGAAAGTTGAGTAATCTACTCTACCACCTGAGCCTCTGCTGCCATTTTCCTGACGTCCATCCTTTTCGAGAACGATGGATACATAAAGTCTTACTAGAGGGCGAAGATCTTCAATCATAATTCCGCCAGGTCTATAAATTCTCACGGCCTGCCATTCACCGTTTAGAGAGGCCGAAACTTGCTTAACGTTTGGATTTTTTAATCTCGCGTATTCATCAATTTTTTTTAGAGTTTCTACTTTTTCTGAGAATTCAGTTTCATTAATTGGATTGATCTCATTGTAAAGTTTACGGTTGGTTTTTGAGAAATTAGCGTTGAAATTAGCATTATGGTCTTTCGTGATAAAATTTACTGTTTCACTAGCTTTTTTTAGAGCATTTTCGTCAATATCGGATGAATGAGCGTATCCTGAACTTTCGCCGGCTATAGCTCTTAATCCAAAACCCTTTGATGTATCAAATGATGCACTCTTTAGCCTTTGATCATCGTATACAAAGCTCTCACTTTCACAGAATTCCATGAATAGTTCTCCATCGTCTGCTTTGTGCAAAGCATCTGAAACAATTTTATCAACTTTTGAGTTATCTAAATTGCTTCTAGTGAAAAAGAGGCTGTCATTGGACTGATTCTCTATTTTTTTGTTAATCATTTCGAATTGTTCTTTATAAAAGATATTGTTATAAAATATATTAAAAAAACCCTAAAAACTAGCAAAAATTGCGTCAAACTGTCGCGAAATAATGAGTAGTTTAATGTAAATTAAGCAGTATATATTACGTAATAACTCAAAACTCTAAATCAATAATTTCTCTATGAAAAATATTATTAAGATATTATTTTTTCTTCTTATACCTTCTTTTTCACTAGCAAATGAAGGCATTTCTGAAAATTGGCAGCTAAGCTTTCAACAGCCCGCAACTGATTTAATGTCTGACATTATATCATTTCATAGTTATATTTTAATGCCTATCATTACAGGCATATCACTTTTAGTACTTGGTCTTCTGCTATACATCATGTTCAGATTTAATAGCAGCCGTAATCATGTTGCTTCCACGACAACACACAACACAACAATTGAAATATTGTGGACTGTAATTCCAGTAATATTGTTAATTATTATTGCTATTCCATCTTTCAGATTACTTTACGTTTCTGAAACAATACCAAAGGCAGATATAACAATTAAGGCTATCGGCAATCAATGGTATTGGACTTACGAGTACCCTGATTTCGATGATATCTCTTTTGATGCTAATATGCTTGCTGATCATGAGCTATCAGATCCAAAGCTAAGATTGTTAGAGACTGATACTCAAATTGTTGTACCAGTAGATAAAGTGGTCAAGCTTCAGTTAACTTCAGCAGATGTGCTGCACGCTTGGACAATTCCAGCGTTTGGTGTCAAGATGGATGCTGTACCAGGAAGATTAAATGAAACATGGTTTAAGGCTAATAAAGAAGGAATTTATTATGGCCAATGCTCAGAGCTTTGTGGTCCAAAACATGCATTTATGCCCATTAATGTAAAAGTCGTCTCAAATAAAGAGTTTGAAGAATGGATCGAATTTGCTAAATCTGAGTATGCATCCCTAGAGATTAATTACAGTAACGATACATTTGAAATGGCTAAAAAATAAAATATTTATTTAGAGGAGAAAACATATAAATGGCAGATATTACAGCAGATCAGGTAGACAGTCACGATCATCATCCAACTGGCTGGAGAAGATACCTATACTCAACAAATCATAAAGATATTGGAACTCTTTATTTAATATTTGCAGTTATAGCAGGTTTAGTAGGTACTGGAATGTCTGTTCTGATGAGAATGGAGCTAATGTATCCTGGAGACGGTATATTGGGAGGTGACCATAATTTATATAATGTTCTAGTTACAAGTCATGGTTTACTAATGATTTTCTTTATGGTTATGCCAGCTATGATTGGTGGTTTTGGAAACTGGATTGTGCCGCTCATGATTGGCGCCCCAGATATGGCTTTCCCACGAATGAATAATATCTCTTTTTGGTTATTGCCAGCATCACTAATACTACTTATCGCATCATTATTTGTTGAGGGAACATCGGGCGGTGCAGGCGTTGGAGGTGGATGGACCATATATCCACCATTGTCTGCTAACTTAGGTTCGCCTGGCCCTGCAGTGGATTTAGCAATCTTCTCATTACACCTTGCTGGAGCATCATCTATTCTTGGCGCAATTAACTTTATAACAACAATTTTTAATATGAGGGCTCCTGGCATGACCCTTCATAAGATGCCTTTATTTGTGTGGTCAATTCTTGTGACAGCTGTCCTTTTACTACTTTCATTACCAGTATTGGCCGGTGCAATCACAATGCTTCTTACAGATAGAAATTTTGGGACAACTTTTTTTAGTGCTGCTGAAGGTGGAGACCCAGTGCTTTTTCAACACCTATTTTGGTTCTTTGGTCACCCTGAGGTTTATATCTTAATTTTGCCAGGTTTTGGAATTGTGAGTCACGTTGTAGCAACATTTTCTAAAAAGCCAGTCTTTGGCTATCTTGGAATGGCTTATGCAATGGTATCTATTGGTTTCCTAGGTTTCATCGTATGGGCTCACCACATGTACACTGTTGGCATGGACGCAGATGTAAAAGCTTATTATGTGTTTGCCACGATGGTAATTGCTGTGCCTACCGGCATTAAAGTCTTCTCATGGATTGCTACTATGTGGGGTGGTTCGGTAGATCTTAAAACACCAATGTTATGGGCAATAGGTTTTATTTTTCTATTCACTGTAGGTGGTGTGACAGGTGTTGTTCTTGCAAATGCAGGAATTGACCATTCGCTGCATGATACTTACTATGTTGTTGCACATTTTCATTACGTTCTGTCTATGGGAGCTGTTTTTGCAATATTTGCTGGTTTCTATTATTGGTTTGGTAAAATGTTTGGCAGAAACTACTCAGAGTTTTTGGGCAAGTTACATTTTTGGTTAACATTTATTGGAGTGAATATAATATTCTTCCCACAACACTTCTTAGGTTTAGCGGGAATGCCAAGACGTTATGTTGACTACCCTGATGCTTACGCTGGATGGAATTATATTTCCTCAATTGGCTCATTCATATCAGTTCTTGGTTTGGCAGTATTCTTTGTAATGTTAGTACATGCTCTCATGAAAGTTAGAGATTGTGCCGACAACCCATGGGGTGAGGGAGCCACAACACTTGAGTGGACATTGCCTTCTCCTCCACCATTCCACCAGTTTGAGGAGCTACCAAAAGTTAAGTAGAAATTATAATGGCAAATATTACCTCAGTTTCTAATAAACAGGAATTTGGGCTAGGTTCTATTGCGACAAAACTAGCTTTGTATACCTCCTTGCTTAAACCAAGGGTCATGTCACTTTCTATATTTACAAGCTTTGTAGGAATGATAATCGCACCTGGAAGTTTAAGTTTTACATCGGGTTTGCTTGCAATTCTTGCTATCTCAATTGGTTCTGGTGCGTCAGGAGCACTAAACATGTGGTATGAGAGAGATACTGACAAATTAATGAATAGAACAAAAGATCGAGCTTTGCCAACAAACCAAATAAGTGCTAATGGGGCGCTCATCTATGGCATAGCACTCTCAATAATTGCTGTATCAATGCTATACTTGGTTTCAAATTTAGCAGCTGCAGGATTACTTTTACTGACAATTTGCTTTTATATATTTGTTTACACAATATGGCTTAAAAAGAGGACACCTCAAAATATTGTGATAGGAGGTGCAGCGGGAGCCTTTCCTCCGATGATCGGTTGGGCAGTTGTGACAGGAGGAGTTTCAACTGAGATTTGCCTTCTTTTCATGTTAATTTTTCTATGGACGCCTCCTCATTTCTGGGCTCTTGCACTTTATAAATCTGATGATTACAAAAAGGCTGGGATACCAATGATGCCACTGATTGTTGGTGAGCGTAAAACGATAAATTTAATTATCGCATATTCGATTACCTTATTACCGCTTACTCTAATTATGAGTTCATACTATTCTTTGTTCTTTGGAGTTTCGTCAACAGCTCTGAGTATATTTTTCATTTATTTGGCATTTGATCTCAAAAGATCATGGTTAAAAGATGGCTTGCTTGAGCGAAAAGCTCAAATGCTATTTTATTTTTCAATTATTTATCTGTTTAATATTTTCTCAATTCTATTAATCGATAATTTACTATGGAATATTTACTGATGGATAAAAAAATAAAAAAAAGAAATATAATAACTGCCCTCGTACTAGTTTTCTTTGTGGCTTTATTTTTCTCTTACACTGTTTATAAGTTGGGAACTATTTAAATGAATTTTATCAGGTCAAACAATAGCATCACTGCGATTGGATTAATTGGAATAGTTATCACCATGATCGCTTTAGCTTATGCGTCAGTGCCTCTATACAACTATTTTTGTAAAGTTACAGGATTTGGGGGCACTCCAAATGTTTATTCATCTGAAAGCATTTATTCTATCGATAAAACTATCAATGTTAGATTAGACTCCAACGTTGGTTCTACCCTCGATTGGGAATTCTATCCCGAGCAAAGAATTCATCAATTAAAGATAGGTGAAAATAAACTGATTAATTATGTGATAGAGAATAATACAGACCAAACTCTAAGCGGTACAGCTGTTTATAATGTATCACCAACTGAGGCAGGAAAGTACTTTAACAAAATTGAATGCTTTTGTTTTCAAGAAACGGAGCTAATGGCTAACGAAACTAAAATTATGCCAGTTTCATTTTTTATAGATCCTGAAATTGAAAATGATAAATACATTTCTGATTTATCAGAAGTTACTTTGTCCTATACCTTTTATGAAAACAGTGATACATAATTAAATATGAGTTCAGAAAATACAAAAAGAACACATGAATACCATTTAGTTGATCCAAGTCCTTGGCCCCTTCTTGCATCTATTGGAGCTTTAATTGCATGCGTTGGCGCGGTTGTTTATTTTAGGACTGATGACATGTGGACAATGATAATTGGTTTAGCAATTGTTATCTATGTCTCATACATGTGGTTTAGAGATGTGATTATAGAGGGCGAACATCAAGGTCATCACACTCCAGTTGTTCAAATTGGCCTTAGATACGGCATGACTTTATTTATTGCATCAGAAGTTATGTTCTTTGTTGCTTGGTTTTGGGCATATTTCAACGCAAGTTTATTCCCTACAGAACAAATAGGAGCTATGTGGCCTCCACCAGATATTCATCTAATGGATCCATGGCATATACCTCTAATCAATACGTTAATCTTGCTTTTATCAGGAACAACAGTTACCTGGGCTCATCATGCATTGCTCGAAGGCAATAGAAAAGAGCTAATACAGGGACTATGGTGCACGGTAGGACTTGGTGTTGTGTTCACTGGTTTTCAGGTTTATGAATACATGCATGCTGATTTTTCATTTTCTGGGCACATCTATGGAGCAACTTTTTATATGGCGACTGGCTTTCATGGCTTTCATGTTCTAATTGGAACAATATTCTTAATTGTTTGCCTTGGTAGATCGATTGCTGGCCATTTTAAATCTGACCATCATTTTGGGTTTGAGGCTGCTGCTTGGTATTGGCATTTTGTTGATGTTGTTTGGTTATTTTTATTTGCAGCAATTTATGTTTGGGGCTCATATTAATAAATACTTTAATTGATTAAAAATCTTCTTTTCCACTTAATATTTATTTCAACAATCGTATTGCTTCTTTTGCTTTGTTTTTGGCAAACACAAAGGCTCGAATGGAAAAATAATTTAATAGAGTCAATTAATTCTAATTATAATTCTGTGCTAGATGAATTTCCGTCAAACGACGAGAACTCTCAATATGAATTCATGAATACTTCGGTAAAAGGACAATTATTAATTGGTAAAAAAATGTTTTTTTATAAATTTAATCTTAAAGGAGAGTCTGGTTATGAAATTGTCTTACCAATGCAAATGATTAGCAAAAAATTTATTTATGTAATACTTGGCTGGATACCGTTTGACTCTAAAGATAATTTTGAATTAGATGAAGTTTTCAAAAATAGTGAGATAGAAATCAGAGGAGCTTTAATCTATTCGAAGGATCGAAAGCCGCTTATTCCAGAAAATGATACAATTGCAAATACCTGGTATTTGCTCAATACAAGTGAAATGGATAAATATCATAAATTAAATTCTAGTAAGTATATGATAAAATTATTAGACCAAAGCTATTCTGATAATGTTCTGATTGAATTTGAGCCATCTAATATAACAAATAATCATCTCCAGTATGCTGTCACCTGGTTTTTGTTGTCTTTTGTAATTATGATAATGTATATCTACTATATTAGACAAAAGGTGCAAAAAAATGAGGTATAGAAGCACAAGGGGCAGCGATTACTTTGGGTTTAGAGAAATTTTATTTGCTGGCTTAGCAAATGATGGAGGCCTATTTATTCCTGAAAATTGGCCAAATATAAATCATAAAGATATTAATCGAAATGTAAGTTATGAGGACTTAACAGAAATTATTTTATCTCCATTTATTGGTGACGAAATAGAGTCCGATCAATTGAAGAGGATTATTAAAGAAGCGTATTCAAATAACTTTACAGAAAGTGGCTGTGTATCATTCAAGGAGCTTAATACAAACGAAATAATCGTGGAGCTATTCAATGGCCCAACTTTAGCCTTCAAAGACTTCGCAATGCAATTACTTATCCCTCTTTTTGATCATTTTTTAGAAAAAGAAAAGAAAAGAATAAATCTTATAGTAGCAACATCAGGTGACACAGGATCAGCCGCTATCAACGCTGTAAAAAAAAGTAAAAACATAAATATTTTCTGTTTATATCCTAAGGGTAGGATTTCAGAATTTCAGAGAAGGCAGATGTCTACTGTTAATCAGGAAAATATTTTTCTTTGTGAAGTAGATGGAACTTTTGATGACTGTCAAAAAATTGTTAAAGATATTTTGAAAGATACAGATTATAGTATGCATAATAATATATCAGCAGTTAATTCAATTAATTGGGCAAGAATTATCATTCAATCAGTATATTACTTTTATACATTTATTAATTTTACTGAAAGAGCTTCCAATAAAGTTAATTTTTCTGTTCCAACTGGTAACTTCGGAGATATTTATGCTGGTTATGTTTCATATAAAATGGGGTTACCTATCAATAAATTAATAGTGGCTACTAACGAAAACGATATTCTAAATAGATTTATGAAGTCAGGAGTATATGAATCTAAAACAGTCATAAAAACATCAAGCCCAAGTATGGACATTCAGGTAGCAAGTAATTTTGAAAGATTACTTTTTGATATACTTAATCAATCAAATACTGAAACAAAAGTATCAATGGAAAATTTTGAAGAAAGTGGAAAAATATTAATATCTCAGGAAAATTTAGAAAAAGTTCGAGAGGTATTTAGCTCGAATAGTTCTTCGATGGATATCGTTCAAAACACAATCAAATCCGTGAAAGATAATTTTTCATATGTTATTGACCCCCACACTGCTACAGGACTGGATGCATCAAGATTTGAAAAAGATATGGATAGGCTTAATTTTGTTTTGGCTACAGCTCACCCTGTTAAATTTTCTGAGGTTGTTGAAAAATCAATAGGTGAAGATTTAAATTTAATGAGTAAATACAATTACTTATTTGATGCTGAAGAAAAAATGTATAAAATGGAAAATAACACAAGTCGAATTAAAGAATTCATTAGGGAGCAGATAAGCTAGTGTCATTTTTAACAACTTATTATCCAAAAAAGATAACATTTGAGAGGAAAGGTGAAAACGTCATCCTAAGACCTCCTGATTATAAAGACTGGAAATCATGGTCTTCATTAAAAGAAAAAAATAAAAGATATTTAAAACCGTGGGAACCTACATGGTCACCAAATGAACTTGAAAGAAGTTCATTTGTAAAAAGAGTAAGATATTTTGAAAAACTTGCAATAGATGACAATGCATATTCCTTTCTGATATTTGAAAAAAATAATAATAATTTGATTGGCGAAATTAATATAAATAATGTTCAAAGAGGTGTAGTTCAATCTTGCTCAATTGGGTATTGGATTTGTGAAACTAAGATGGGTAAAGGTTTAATGAGTGAATCAATAAAACTTATCAAAGAATTTATTTTTGATGAATTGAATTTACATAGAGTAGAGGCAGCGTGCCTACCAAGGAATGAGCGTTCTTTAAAGACACTTGAAAAAAATAATTTTTGCATTGAAGGATTAGTAAGACAGTATTTGAAAATCAATGGCAAGTGGGAGGACCACTTACTTTTATCTTGTATTAAGGAATAAATTTAGTATGGTCGTCAAATGTCAGATTTAATTGGAAATGAATTACCAAATGAAACTTTAGTTTTTATGGATAAGGACAAAGGTCCACAACCATTAAAGATATTGGACTTCTGCAAAGGGAAAAAAATAGTAATCTTTGGTGTACCAGGTGCATTCACACCAACATGTGCTCGAAATCATTTACCTGGCTTTATAGAGAATGCTGACAAAATTAGAGAAAAAGCTGTTGATGAAATAGTATGTTTTGCAACTAACGACATATTTACTATGTCAGCATGGGAGGAAATGTCTGGATCAAATGGAAAAATAAAATTTTTATCAGATAGTAAGGCTGAGTTTGCAAAATCATTAGGTACAGACTATCCCGATACATTTGGAACATCGATCAAGACAAAAAGATGCTCACTACTTGTCAATGATGGAATTATTGAAAAGTTTTTTGTCGAAGTTGATGGTGGTAAAGTTGATGTAAGTGGAGCAAATAAAATGATGGATTTACTATAATTTATCTTTTTATCTGAGCGACCGCCAGTTTATCAGCAATTTCATTTCCGTAATCACCTGAATGACCTTTCACCCACTCCCATTTTATCGAGTGTTTATCGGTCAAATTGTCTAATTCAACCCAAAGATCTTTATTTTTTACGTCTTTTTTTTGTGCAGTCTTCCAATCATTGGTTTTCCATTTTTTTATCCACTCCTGAATACCTTGCATGACATACTTTGAGTCAGTGAAAATTATTATGTCTCTTTTTTCATTAAGATAATCTAGAGCATAAATAACTGCTTTTAATTCCATTCTGTTATTTGTGGTGTTATTTTCAGATCCACTTAACTCAATTTTCTTTTCATCAATTTCAATGTAAGCTCCCCAACCTCCATTGCCCGGATTGCCTGAGCAAGCTCCATCGGTGTACATAACAACCTTTTTAGAGGCCATATTCGCCTACTTTTTTAACGGATTGGTGAAATTGGAGTTTAGTGAGATACTCATTAGGGTCCTTTTTAAGGATCAGTTCATTATCATCATGCGAATAGTAGTCGATTAAACGAGTTAGTAGATACCTTAGAGATGATGCTCTTGTAAGAAGAGGTAAAGCTTTCTTTTCTTCTTCTGAAAATTCTCGCAACTGATTGTAACTGCCCAATAAATGTTTTGCTTTTGTTGGATTGAATTCGTTATTATTTGGCTCAAAACACCATGCATTTAGACAGATGGCAATTTCGTAAGCATAATAATCGGTGCATGCAAAATAAAAATCTATTATACCTGTAACCTCATTACCTTCAAAAAAAATATTATCTGGAAAAAGATCTGCATGAATTATACCTGAAGGTAAACTATGACCAAGGTTTCCAGATAGGAAAGTATATTCTTCATTGATCAAATCGATTACCTGCGCGTTAATATTATCGTCAAAATTTTTTAAAGTTTGAATTAAGCTGTTGAGGTTTACAAATCCAAGCTCATTTTCTCTAGTCATTTCAAGTCTAGCTGTTTCTTTATGCATTCTTGCGATAGTGGAGCCTAAAGACGCACAGTGTATTGGTTTAATTTGATCTATTGACCTACCTTTTAAGAACGATGTGATTACAGCTTTCTTATTTTGAATTGAGTTTGAATAGTTTCCTTTTTTATCTTGTATTACTTCAGGGCACTTTACATTGTTTTTATTCAAATGATTCATTAGATCAAAAAAGAATTGAAGATTATCTTGATTTGTTCTTTCTTCAAAAATAGTAAGTATGTAATTTTTTTCTAGAGTCTTTAGTAAATAATTTGAATTAGAAGTTCCACCTTTTATACCTGAAAATTCAAGAACATTTTCAATACTATAGTGATCAGTAAAAAGATCCAGTTCTTCTCTAGATATGTGCGTATAGACTGCCATAATTTATTTATAGCTTAGAAAGAGAGATATAAATAATAAATTATACCTTAAGTTTACTTATTTGATCGATTGATTGTTTTACAAGCTTATCCGCACTTTGGTCGTTGATGTTTTCTAAGATAATTTTCTCAGCAATATTTACTGAGTTATTTACAATCTCGTCATTAACTTTTGATATAGCCATTTTTTCAGCCCTTGATATCTTTTCTATGGCTTGCTGTTCGGCTCTTTTAATAAATTCTTCTGCTTTTAACTTTGACTCTTCTTCGTGATTCTTTGCAATTTCCTTTGCTTGATCAATAATTGCTTTTGCTTCCTCATCAGCAGACTGAACCTTTCTCTCGTAATCGGCTAAAAGAGAATTCGCTTCTTCTTTTAATTTTCGGGCATGATCTAACTCAGATTTGATTTTATCAATTTCACCATCAAGAAGTTTCGCAATCATTGATGGCGCTTTAATTACAAGCGCAATTATGACAAATATTATAAAAGCTACTAATACCCAAGACGATGGATCTGAAAAGAATGATGACATTAAATATTTCCTAGCATTAGTTTAATTTCTTATTTATTTCCTCATCTGAAGGAATATTTTCAATATATCTTGATACAATAGCTTTAACGGTATCTAACGTTGCATTTCTAATTTCAATCTTAGATTTTTCTTCTTGAGCTTTTATTTTAGCCTGAGACTCAGAGATTAGGGAGTTAACTTTTTCTTCATTTTCTTTTTTAAGCGTTTCTAAATGATCAAGCATTGCTTTTTTAGAATTAGTGATAATCTCATTTGATTCTTGTGATGCACTTGCCATTTGCTCATCATATTTTTTTAATATATCAGTTGCTTCTGTATTAAGATTATCAGCATCATTGATGTCATTTGAAATCTTATCTCTTCTTTCTTCAATTGTTGCGCCTAACCTTGGTATTACAAATTTCCACATAAACAGGTATAAAAGTGAAAACGTAATTACAAGCCAAAATAATTGAGATGGAAATGTCGCAATATCCATCTGCGGAAGACCAGCAG
Source organism: uncultured Pelagibacteraceae bacterium (assembly GCA_902614655.1). Classification (GTDB taxonomy): domain Bacteria; phylum Pseudomonadota; class Alphaproteobacteria; order Pelagibacterales; family AG-422-B15; genus CACNXQ01. Next base: position 2,412 of record CACMLX010000014.1, on the reverse strand, counting down.
ATTTCTGGCCCTCTGCAGCATATACAAAATTAATTGGCGCAGTTAATAGAAAAGCTTTTAATAAGATTTTCACTTTTCTTATCCAAATAAAATTAAGAAAGCTATTACAAGAGCAAATAAAGCAATCGCCTCAACAAGTGCAAATCCTAATAGAACTTGCCCGAATGCCTGTGGTGCCGCTGAAGGATTCCTAAATATACCCGAGACGTAAGCCCCAAATACTGTTCCGATACCAGCTCCTGAACCTGCAACTCCAATTGTTGCCAATCCTGCGCCGATAAGTTTAGCTGCTTCTACTTCCATTTTTTTTCCTTTCGTTGTTGTAAATACTAATGATCCGGATGAAGGGCATCATTAAGATATATACATGTTAAAATTGTAAAAATATATGCCTGGAGTGCCGCAATAAGAGTTTCTAATGCATATAACACGACCAAAAAAACTAATGGTGCAAATCCTAAAAAGCCAAGCATTACAATAAATCCTGCAAATATTTTTAATATGCTGTGACCTGCTAGCATGTTTGCACAAAGTCTGACTGATAAACTGATAGGTTTTGATAAGTATGAAATGATTTCAATTGGAACAATGAGAGGCGCTAGAAAAATTGGAATACCAGATGGATAAAAAATTCTTAAATATCCTAATCCATTTTTTACAAAGCCGATTATTGTGACTGCAATAAATATAAGACCAGCAAAAGCGAAAGTTACAATTAAGTGACTTGTTACAGTAAAGGTATACGGTATTAGACCTATAAAATTGCAAAAGAAAATAAACATAAATAATGAAAATATGAACGGAAAATAAGCCCTTCCTTGATCACCTACCTGGTCTCGTAACATGTTCGCAATGAAGTTATAAGAAAGTTCTGATAACATCTGCATTCTGTTTGGTATGATTGATTTTTTAGAAAGACCAATAACAAATAGTGCCATTGTTGCAGCGAGCGCGAATACCATAAATAAAGAAGAGTTTGTAAATGAAATATCAATACCACCTAACCGGATATCTGCAATTTTTGATATTTCAAATTGGTGTATAGGATCTATAGGATTATCAGCAGCCATCGATATATTTTTTAGTTATTTTGAAGACTTTTTGCAACCCTAAAAACGTTAAGAATTCCTGCTGCACTACCTAAGAGAAAGAAAATTAATGTGAAGATGGGTCTTGTATTAAAATAATTGTCAATCAGCAAACCAATTCCTAGTCCAACAGCCATTGCTGCGACAATTTCAACCACTACTTTCATGATTTTACCGAATGGTTTGGGGGCTTTAGCTTCTTTAATAGACTGGCCTTCTTTTGCTTTTTTTATTCTATTTTCAAGAGAATTAGCATCATTATTCATCTTCAATATACTAGGCAACAGCTCCAATCTCTTCAGCTTTTTTAAGATCTACAGAGACAATTTGACTGACGCCTCGTTCAGCCATGGTTACTCCAAACAATCTATCCATTCTCGACATTGTGAGCGCGTGGTGAGTTATAATTAAGAACTTGGTATTCGTTTTTTCTGTAATGTCATCTAAAAGACCACAAAATCTATCGACGTTTGCATCATCCAGTGGCGCATCAACCTCATCAAGTACACAAATTGGCGAAGGATTTGTTAAAAATACAGCAAAGATTAGAGATAATGCTGTTAGTGCCTGTTCCCCACCAGATAACAATGACATTGACTGAAGTTTTTTACCTGGTGGACTTACCATCATTTCAAGCCCTGCTTCAAGTGGATCATCAGAGTCTATAAGTTCAAGGTGCGCTTTTCCACCGTTAAATAATTTTACAAAAACTTCTTTGAAATGTGTGTTTACAGTTTTAAACGCTCCAAGCAGTCTTGTTCTACCTTCTTTATTTAAATCTTCTATAGACTCCCTCATTTTTTTGATTGCATTTTCTAGATCTTCTTTTTCAGTAGTCATTTTTTCTAGTTCTTCATCTATTTCTTTTGTTTCCAAATCTGCCCTTAGATTCACAGCACCCATTGTTTCACGCTGCTGCTTAAGTCGATCAAGTCTCATCTCAGTTCTTTCGAGGTTAGCTCTCATAGTTTCAAGATCATCTGATATAGAGAGAGAATTTACAATTTCACTAGGAATACAGTTAAATTTCTCTTTTGACTCGTATTCTAATTCTTTTAATCTTGATTCAGCTAATTCTTTTGTTGCTTCTGTTCTTCCTTTAGACTCTCTTATGTTAGCGAGATCATTTTGGGCTTTTCTTAAATTAGTCTCAATTTTTTTTAATTCATTATCAGCTTCAGCTAAACGATCAGCTGCAAACTGTCTTTCTGTCTCTGCAAAGCCTTTTGTTTCAATTAATTGACCTCTTCTCTGGGCAATTTCTTCTGGGCGATTAGAGATTTTCTCTAGCTCTTGCTCAGTTTTTATTTTTCTTTTTTGCAAT
>CACMLX010000013.1 GCA_902614655.1 uncultured Pelagibacteraceae bacterium | reverse complement strand
ATCATTGTGAGTACGAAAATAACAGAAACAATTAACAAAATGATTGAATAAGCTGATCCCCGTGACCAGTTGTCATTCATATTAAACCACTGATATATCAATTGAGGAAACCATAAAGTATTAGGGCTACTTAAAACAACTGGCGTTGCTAGTGCTCCAACAGTTAACATAAAAACCATTGTACAGCCAGATACAATGCCTGGTTTAGCATGAGGAATAACTATTCTCCAATGCGTTCTAAAAGATGAGGAACCTAAATCTTTTGCTGCCTCGATTTGATTAATGTCCAAACTTTCGATTGCATTATAGAGAGGGAACATCATCAGCAAAATATAGGCGTATATTAAGCCGGTATATAAACCGATATCATAAGTAATAAATAGGATTCCTTGATCAAGTATTCCAACCCCAGTCAAGAAATTGTTAATTACACCTTCGTTTGCAAACAAAATCCTCAATGCGAATGATCTAAGCAATTCATTAATCCAGAAAGGAATAATCAGAGAAACAATAAGAAGTCTAGCGGTACTAGGGTTTGCAATTTTCGCTATATAAAATGCTATAGGATAGCAAAATAATAGATTTGCAATTGTAACAAGCATTGAAACAAAAATAGTTCTTCCAAATACACCTAAATCAACAAAGTTAAAAGCATCAGTAGCTGTCTTAGATCCAAATATAAAGTGGCTATAGTGTTCAAAAGTATAATAGTCTTCAGGTCCACCTCTTGCTAAAGGAGGGACGTTGGTTCTAAATGATAAATCCAACATATAAAATTGTGGAATTATAACTAAGAAAACAAACCAAAATATTATTGCTACTAAAAAATATATCGCAACTGCCTTACCGTTTTTCTTAAAAAATGGTTGAGTAAATAAAAAATTGTTCATGACTTAATCTATAGCTAGAGATGCTTTAGGTAATATTACTGATTTTGAAGACTCAAAACCTAGCACGATTGACGATCCTGAAGTTATAGAGGATGTATCTATGGCGTTTGGTACTGAAAATTTGATTTTTGCTCCCGATTTAAGGCTTGCGTAAAAATTTTTTAAATTACCTTCAAATTCAAAGCTTTCAATATTCACATCAATTTTATTATCAAAGTTGTCGCCATCTCTTGGTATAAACAAAGACTCAGGTCTAACAAATGCAATTGACTCATCTCCAATATTTAACTTTTTGCCTTCATTCATCGTTGCTAAATATTGCCCATCAGCAGTTTCAATTTTAGCTTTATCTCCCTCAATACCTGTAACTTTTCCATATAAAGGATTATTCTCACCAACGAATGTTGCAACAAATGGTGTTAATGGATTGTTATAAACTTCGTCGCATTTTCCAATTTGCTCGAGCTCTCCTTCATTCATGACCGCTATTCGATCAGACATTGTTAAGGCTTCTCCTTGATCGTGCGTAATATAAATGAATGTAATATTTACTCTTTTTTGTATTTCTCTAAGTTCGGTTCTCATTCTTTGACGAAGTTTTAAATCCAAGGCAGACAATGGTTCATCTAAAAGAAGAACTTTTGGCTCAACAGCTAAAGCTCTTGCAATGGCTACTCTTTGCTTTTGACCTCCAGAGAGTTGATGAACTTTTTTATCTCCTTGTCCCTCTAAGGCTATTAATTCCAAAAGTTCATCCGCTCTTTTTTTTCTTTCTTCTTTTGATACGCCCCTTACTTCAAGGGAAAATGCAATATTTTCTGATACACTCATGAGAGGAAACAGAGCTAAGTTTTGAAATATTAACGCGGTTGGTCTTTTATTTGGACCAATTCCAGACATATCTTTATTGTCAATAAGCACTTTACCTTCAGAAGGTTCTTGAAATCCAGATATAGCCCTTAACAGAGTAGTCTTTCCACAGCCTGAAGGTCCTAAGAAGCTGAAGAACTCACCTCCATTTACTTTTACGTTGACATTCTTGGCAGCATAAAAACTGCCAAATGTTACTGAAACATCACTTAACTCTACATCTGCGCTCATTGTTACAAATTATAATGATTTAACTAAAAAACACGATTAAATAAAAACGCCCAAGACAATGCCTTGGGCGCTCTTAATAATTAATCCTAGAGAACTAATTACGCTGTTTCAAATTTGTTAGCGTATTCAGCTCTTGCATCAGCATACCATGGCGGTTCTGGTGGCCAAGGATTTAACTTGGTCGAAGTATCCCCCGGGTATATTGCTTTTGCTAAAGCTTTAGTTTCATCTGAGTAAAAGTCTGAAGCTCCATTAACAGCTGAGTTATAACCGATTTCATTCACAGTTTGACCACCTGTTTCTGGTGTAAAACTGTAATTGATTAACTCATAAGCTTCATCAATGTTTTCAGCTTTTGCAGACATTGTTATGCCATCGATCCATGCCAACGCGCCCTCATCGGTAGTTTGGTACGCAACCGGTTCTCCAGCTTTCATCATTGCTGCTATAGGGCCATCCCAAGTTTGTCCAACGACAACACCATCAGATGTGAATCCTTGTTTTTGTGGATCGGCACCAGACCAGAATTTCACAAGATTTCCTTTCTTGGAAATACAATATTCAGTAATTGTTTCCCAATTCTTTCTCATTGTGTCTTCATCGTTATAAGAAGACCAGAAATCCATTTTGCCTTGATGATGCATCCAAATACCACATCCAGTCATCATTGAGTATGTTCTACCCATCATGAATGCGCCATCTATTCCAGGATTAGGTTCCCAAATATCTCCAAAGCTTGGAAGTCCATCGGGTTGCCATTTGTCAGTTCTCCAAGATATTGACTCAGTACCCCAAAGTTGTGGAACCCAGTGAGATCCTTTTCCACCAAAATTCCAGTCACGCTCACCGACAGCTAGCATTCCTGGATTGACAGCACTTGTGTTTATTCGATTCATATCAAATGGGGCAAGTACGCCAAGGTCAGCCCATTGCAAAGCTCTCATATTAGTTGGACTTGCAAGGTCATAACCGGCTCCACCACCAGCTTTCATTTTTGATATAATTTCACCGTTATCACCTATTTTAGTATGGTTAACAGTAATTCCAGTTTTTGCTTTGAAATCTGCAACTACTGAGTCCGGCAAATATTCGCCCCACATTAAAACATTAACAACGGGAGCAGCAAAAGCATTTGGAATATACCAAGGTCCGATAGCTGCTGCTGCACCAGTTGCAGCTGCGCCTTTCAGGACTGATCTTCTTGAAACTTTTGCAGCCTTAAGAGTTTTATTAATTTTCTTCACGGCTACTCCTCATTTAATTTATTTGTTTAATTAATAAAAATTTTCATACATATAGAGGTAGCTGTAAAGAATAAAGTGAAAGAAATTTAATAAGTTGATAAAACTTCTTTAAATAAATCTTTATCTAAATACATGATAAATATACATAAAAATTAACCATAAATAGATACTTTAGATTTATCCTATAAAGTATTGATAAAAATGATTATTATTTTTATTTTTTAGCTCAGTTATTTCTTGGCTAAATTATTGTTATAAATAGACTTTTTGTATGATTTTAACAACTACAATTGGCGCTTATCCTAAACCAGATTTCTTAGATTTACCTGATTGGTTCAAAGATGAAAAAGGAACAGATGCTGAATACCCAACATCTAAGTGGGAACAGGCAAGACAAAAAATTGGAGAAGAATATGAGTTTCAAATAAAACTTGCCTCACAGAGTATTATTAAAGATCAAATTGAGTGCGGGATTGATATTATTACAGACGGTGAAGTGAGACGAGAAAATTATATTCATTATCATTGTAGGCATCTTAGTGGGATCAATTTTCAAAAACTAACAAAGAAAACAGCGAGAACAGGCAATTATGATTGTTGGCTTCCAACAATCACAAATAAAGTTGAATTCAATGGATCGTTTTTAAATAAAGAATACGAATTGAATCAGTCAATATCAAAAAACCCTATTAAAGTTACAATACCTGGACCATTGACTATCACAGATACGATTGCTGATGAATTTTATAATGATCATAAAATGTTAGGAGTAGATTTAGGAGAGGCAATAAATAAAGAAATAAAGTCATTAGTCAATTCTGGCTGTAAATATATACAAGTAGACGAACCTTTATTTGCAAGAAAATCAAAAGAGGCAATCGAATTTGGAATAGATAATCTTGAAAGATGTTTTCATGGAGTTACAGACTGTGAAAAGATTACTCATATATGTTGTGGATATCCAGATAAAATTGATGCAGATGATTATCCTAAAGCGCCGTTAATAAGTTATTTTGAAATTGCAGATGCCCTAGAGAATAGTCTGATTGATACCATATCTATTGAAGATGCTCATAGACACAATGATTTAAAACTACTTGAGTTGTATAAATCAAAAAAAATCATATTTGGGCTAATAAAGGTTGCCTCAAGTGAAGTAGAAGAAATTGATGTGATAAGGGATAGATTGCTTTCCTGTCTAAACCATATTGATAAAGAGAGACTTATAGCAGCTCCTGATTGTGGTCTTGGATATTTGAGTAGAGATATGGCAATGCTTAAATTAAAAAACCTGTCAAAGGCCGCAAAAAGTATTTAAGCAACTAAATCTTCAGGGTTTGTAAAAGTGATGTTCAGATCTCTTGCTACATCTGCTTGAGTGCATTTATTTTTTATAACATTTAGTCCATTCATAAAATTCCTGTCATCAGATAATGCTTTTTTTAACCCTTCTCTCGCTAATTTTTTTACGAATGGAAGTGTAGCTTGATTTAGAGAAATGGTGGATGTACGGGGAACGCACCCAGGCATATTGGTTACACAGTAATGTACCACATCATGTTTAATATAAACTGGGTCTGCGTGGGTAGTAGGCTTGCTGGTTTCAATGCACCCACCTTGATCTATTGCAACATCCACGATGGCTGCCCCTTTTTTCATCTTAGAAACTAGTTCATCCGATACTAATTTGGGCGCACTAGAGCCTGGGATCAGCACACCTCCTATTAGTAAGTCACAGTTTTTAACTTCTTCGGCTATAGTTTCAGGTGTTGATATTGATGTATTGACTTCATCATTAAAATAATTTTTTAATTCATTGAGCCTTGCTTCAGATTGATCAATAAGCGTTACATTTGATTTCATTCCATGAGCAATAAGAGCGGCATTAAAACCTACAACTCCACATCCAATAATTACAACTTTAGCTGGCGGTGCTCCTGTTGCGCCAGATAATAACACGCCTCTTCCTTTGTTTGTCATTTCAAGAGCTCTGGCTCCTGCTTGTATTGAAATTCTGCCAGCTACTTCACTCATTGGAGCGAGTAATGGAAGCCTTCCATTGTTATCGGTTATAGTTTCGTAAGCTATACATGTTGCACCGGAATTCATTAATCCTTCTGTCATTGCTTTACTTGCAGCAAGGTGCAAATATGTGAATAGCAGCTGGTCATCTTTTAATTTTTTTATTTCATTATCTTGAGGCTCTTTAACTTTAATGATCAACTCAGCGCGGTCGAAAATATCTTGCGCATTTTCAAAAACTGTTGCCCCAACATCCTTATAATTTTGATCGTCAAAACCTGACCCCTGACCGGCTGTTCTTTCAATGATTACTTCATTACCATCATCAATAAGTTCCTTTACACTTTCAGGAGTTAGGCCTACTCTATTTTCTTGCGGCTTAATTTCTTTAGGAACACCGATCAACATATATGACTAATTTTTATACTATTTATTAAATATTCGAAAGAGGAAAGCGCTCATTATGGGTAAAAAATGGCTAAACATTGTTTATAAGGAAAAGAATTCAACCCGCCTAAAAAAACATTATAGGGAATGGGCTGACGGTTATGACAGTGACTTAAAAGACTGGGGCTACGCTTACCCAAGTAAAGTTAAACAGATTCTAGAAAAGTATATAACTGTAAAGAAAGGCTCAAAAATTCTTGATGCAGGGTGTGGTACTGGCTATGTCGCTGAAGTTTTGAAAGCTCTTCGTTACAATAATATCGTAGGGATAGATTATTCAAAAGATATGTTAAGAGTAGCTCGCTCTAAAAAAATATATAAAAAACTAGTTTGCGAGTCGTTAAGCAAAAAAACAAGTTTAAAAGGAAATCAATTTGATTTAGTTATATGCACAGGTGTTTTGACGTCAGGTCATGTTGGACCGTCATCAATAAAGGAATTAATTAGATTAACAAAGCCTGGGGGTTATCTCATACTCTCTATTTCTGAAAAAATTTTCTCAAAACTTGGATTTAAGCGTGAATTAGAGAAAAGATCGAATGAGTACAATTATATCAAATTATCAAAACCTTTTATTGCTTTACCTAACCATAAAGATAGTGCAAGGTCGCGAATGCACACTCTTCAAAGAGTTTAACCGTGTTGCTCTTGGCTCATGTCATCAGGATTGATGCCGGCAACTTCAACTGGTTTTTTCATTGCATCTCGTCTGAAGGGTTCTCCAAGTTCTTGATTTAAAATAACCTCAATAAAAGTTGTAACTCCGTTTGACTGTTCTTCACACGCAGTTCTGAGTGAATTTGTCAACTCATCCATGGTTTTAACTGTAACACCCTTCAATCCACAGCCTTCTGCAACTTTTGCGTAGCTTAATTCTGGATCTAGTTCGGTACCAACGAAATTATTGTCATACCATAATATCGAATTTCTTTTTTCGGCGCCCCACTGATAGTTTCTAAATATCACCATTGTAATTGCAGGCCATTCTTCCCTAGCGCAAGATGTCATTTCATTCATGCTTATGCCAAAAGCTCCATCTCCGGCGAAACCAACAACAGGAATATTTGGACAGCCTATTTTAGCTCCTAAAACTGAGGGGAAACCATAACCGCAAGGCCCAAAAAGACCAGGAGCTAAATATTTTCTACCTTCTTCAAATGTTGGATAAGCATTTCCAATTGCACAGTTATTGCCTATGTCGGATGAAATTATTGCATTTTTTGGCAAGCCATTCTGTATTGCCCTCCAAGCCATGCGAGGAGACATGCGATCTGCATCCCTGACTCTAGCTTCCTCATTCCATGATGTTCCAGGATCGTCATCTTCATGGTCCATACTACTCAATGTTTGTAACCAAGCAGATTTGGTTTGATGAATTAGAGCTTTCCTCTCATCTCTATTTTTGTTTCCTGCTTCGGGAGAAAGGCTATTTAATAGTTGCTGGGCAACTTGTTTTGCATCACCGCATATACCTACTGAAACTTTTTTCGTTAATCCAATTCTATCAGAATTTATATCGACCTGAATAATAGCTGCATCTTTTGGCCAATAATCTATTCCGTAGCCAGGCAATGTTGAAAATGGGTTAAGTCTAGTGCCTAATGCAAGAACAACATCTGCTTTAGAAATTAACTCCATAGCAGCTTTTGAGCCGTTATAACCTAAAGGTCCCACTGCAAGTGGATGACTACCTGGAAAACTATCATTATGTTGATAGCCTGAAGCAACAGGTGAATCTAATTTTTCAGCTAAAGCTTTGCAGTCATTGATTGCATCAGCTAAGACCACCCCAGCTCCTGATAATATTACTGGAAAGTCAGCATTAGATAAAAGTTTTGCCGCTTCTTTTATTGCTTCACTTCCTCCAGATGGTCTCTCAAATTTTATTATTGGTGGCAACTCGATATCTATAACTTGTGTCCACATGTCGCGAGGAATATTTATTTGTGCTGGCGCGGAACCTTTGAATGCTTTTGAAATTACTCGATTTAGTACTTCTGCAACTCTAGTAGGATCTCTCACTTCCTCCTGGTAGCAAACCATATCTTTAAACAATGCCATTTGTTCTACTTCTTGAAAGCCACCTTGTCCTATGGTTTTATTAGCCGCTTGTGGAGTAACTAGAAGCATTGGAGTGTGATTCCAGTATGCAGTTTTTATTGGCGTAACAAAGTTCGTAATGCCCGGGCCATTTTGTGCAATGCACATAGACATTTTTCCTGTCGCTCTTGTATAGCCGTCTGCGATTATACCGCCATTATTTTCATGAGCTACATCCCAGAAAGTAATGCCTGCTTTTGGAAATAAATCGGAAATTGGCATGAATGCAGATCCAATTATTCCAAATGCGTGCTGTATTCCGTGTTTTTGTAAAACTTTAACGAATGCTTCTTCTGTGGTCATTTTAGTCATAACAATACTTTCTATACTAATATTTTTTCTCTGCCTGGATCATAAAAACAATTTATTGACCCCTCTGCAGAATATTTAGTTTCTGCAACTTCAATTTCAAATTTTTGATGACTCATCATTTCTTCAATAGAGTAGCTGTCATTGTTTGAAATGTAACCCATGCCCAATGATTTGTCTAAATAGAAACCATACATACCTGAAGAAATTTCACCAACAATCTTACCGTCAAAATAAATTGGCTCATTGTGATAAATTAATAAGTCATTGTTAGATAATGCAAAATTTACTTTTCTTTTACTGAGACCAGATTTCTTCTTTTCTTCAAGTGCTGCCTGTCCTAAAAAAGGATTCTTTTTATTAAGATTTACACAAAATCCAACACCCGCTTCAAAAGGGTTTTCCTCAACTCCAATATCATGCCCCCAATGAAGATATCCTTTCTCCATTCTCAGTGAATTTAGTGCATGATAGCCTGCAAGTTTTACTGGGCTCTTTCCATTTTTTGCATAAACAACATCGAATACTTTTTCCAAATTATTATAAGGAATGTATATTTCAAAACCCAGCTCGCCAACATATGTTATTCTATGAAGCCTACATTCAGTACCGCCAAGATTTATTTTCTTAGAAAATCCAAACGGTAATGTTTCATTTGAAATATCCTCATTACATATTCTTTGAAGGTGCTCCCTTGAGTTGGGTCCCATTATTGAAAGACAGCCATATTGTTTCGTAATATCAATAATTTCTATATTTTTAAATTTTTTTGAATGAGATAATAACCAGTAATAGTCTTTATTATGTGCAGTTGGACCTGTAACAAACATATATTCATTTTCACTTATTCTCGTAAAAGTAATGTCACCTTCTGTTCCAGCTTCGTCATTTAACATTTGTGTATATATAATTCGCCCAACTGGTACATTCATCTCACTTACACACATATAATTTAAAAAATTAACTAGATCATCTCCTCGAATAATAAACTTAGAAAAAGATGTAAGTTCAAATAAGCCAATATCATTTCTTACAGCAACACATTCGCTCCTTACATTTTCAAACCAATTTTGTTTATGATACGAGTATTGATATTGAGGTCTTTGACCATTATTAGTAAACCAATTTGGCCTTTCCCATCCAGCCGCTTCTCCAAAGCAAGCTCCTTCTTTTTCAAGTTGGCCATAGAGTGGTGATTTAATTTTGTTTCTAGAAGTTTCAAATTGATAGTAGGGCCAATGTACAGCGTACAAGAGTCCGAGCGTTTCAGAGCTTCTTTCTCTTAGATATTCATCATCATCTTGAAAATCTAATACTCTAGCGACATCTACATCCCACAAATCAATCTTACTTTTGTCATTTATGATCCAATCAGCCATAACTTTGCCAACTCCTCCGGCAGATTGTATTCCTATTGAATTGAATCCAGTTGAAACAAAAATATTTTCTTTGTAAGGAACTTTGCCTAAATAATACCTATCATCAGGTGTGAAGCTTTCAGGTCCATTAAAATATGTTTTAATGCCAAGCTCATTCAGTATTGGAAGCCTATCCATTGCTTCCATTAAAATAGGTCCGAAATGATCAAGATCGTTTGGCAAACTATCAAATTCGAAATCTTCAGGAATACCGTTCATGCCCCAAGGTTTTGCTTTCTTTTCAAAGGCGCCTATTAAAAGTTTTCCAGCGTCTTCCTTCACATAAATATAGGCATCTGGGTTTCTTAAGATGGGTAAATTTTTTGGTATATCTTCTGAATATTCAGTTACAGCATAGAAATGTTCGCATGCATGCAGGGGAATATTTACCCCACACATTTTACCTACTTCTCTACTCCACATTCCAGCAGATATAACAATCTTATCACATGTAATATCACCTAGTTCTGTAATTACTTTTGTGACCTTGTCACCTTCTTGTTCGATTGAAATGACTTTGTTATTTTCAACAATGTTAGCACCCATTCGTCTTGCTTCTTTTGCAAGGCACATTGTAATATCTACCGGGTTAATTTGCCCATCCTGAGGCAAAAACCAGGCTCCTTTAACATGCTTTGTATCGAGAAGTGGGTATTTCTTCTTTACTTCATCAACTGAAATTTCATTGATTTCTAAGCCATAACTTCGACCCATTGACGCGCCTCTACTCATTTCTTGATAACGTCCCTCATTTTCCGCAATAGAAACTGAACCATTTATCAAAAATCCAGCTGATAGATCTTCTTTCTGATTAAGCTTATGATAAAGCTCCGTTGAATACTTGGCCATTTTTGTAAGGTTTTTTGTTGCCCTTAATTGACCAACCAATCCAGCTGCATGCCAAGTTGTTCCACAAGTTAGACTCTTTCTCTCAACTAATGTGACCTGAACATTTCTTTCAGCAAGGTGGTATGCAATGCTTGTACCAGCAATACCTCCTCCAATAATAACAACCTCTGTGTGTGAAGGAAGCTTTGACATATAAGATGCTAGTATTTTACTAATACCTCTTTAATTCTTTGAAGCATTTCATCTATGTGTTTTTCTTCAGCAATTAACGCAGGAGCAACTATACCAGCATCCCCAGTAAATTTTATGTGAACACCATTAGCAAATGTTTTCTTTTGAGCATCATATCCTCTCACGCCAGGGTTTTTATCAACCGCTAGATCAAAAGCAGCCATCATTCCATCAGCCCTTACATCTGTAACAATTGGTATATCCTGAAATGCATCAAACACAGCGTCTATGAAGTATGGTGACATCTTTTCCGCTCTTGCAAACACATCTTCTTTTTCATATACATCTAAGGTAGCAAGAGAGGCTGCTACACAAGCTGGATGACCTGAGTAAGTATATCCGTGAAAAAACTCTACCCCGTGCTCTGGTCCATTATCAACAATCGCATTGTAAATTTTATCTGAAACACCAACTGCCCCCATAGGCTGCGCACCATTGGTAATAGCCTTTGCCATAGTAATCATATCAGGCTGAACATTGTATTTTACAGCCCCAAATGATTTTCCTGTTCTCCCAAAGCCAGTTATTACTTCGTCAAAAACAAGAACAATTCCGTATTTATCACAAATTTCTCTTAGCCTTTCTAAATATCCAATAGGGGGAACAATAGTTCCTGTTGAGCCAGCAATGGGTTCAACGAAACACCCAGCAATAGACTCGGGGCCATACATTTCTACAAACCTCTGAAGATCCTCAGCAAGATGAGCTCCATGTTGCGGCTGACCTTTTGTATATTTATTTTCTTCTAACCAAGTATGTCTTAAATGAATAACTCCAGGCATTGTTGCAGTAAATATCTCACGGTTTTTAATCATGCCACTTAAAGAGGTTCCTCCGATATTTACACCATGGTATGCGCGCTCTCTTGACACAAACCTTACACGCTGTGATTGTCCAATTGCGTGTTGATATGCCTGAATTATTTTAATTGCAGAGTCAATTGCAGTAGATCCACAAATTGTGAAGAAGACATTGTTTAAATCGCCCGGTAAAAGATTTGCTACTTTTTCAGCTAATGCAAAGGCAGGTAAATGAGAAACTTGGAAGCTAGGAGAGTAATCTAATTTTAATAATTGCTGATGAACAGCTTCAGCTATTTCTTTTCTACCGTGCCCCAATGGAACACAAAATAGACCTGATGAAGCATCTATTACTTGGTCGCCTTTATGATTCCAGTAGTATACTCCCTCACCTCGATCTAATAATCTTGGATCCTTCTTAAAGTCTTTATTTGCAGTAAAAGGTAAAAAATAGTTTTCCAAAGAATTAGTCGTAGGTGTAGTATTTGCCATATAGATCCTCTCAAATCAGTAAAAGTTATAAGTATTATAGTAGTCTTATTTAAGCTGCTTGACTAGAGCTACCGCTCTTGTGGAAACTCTCATTTTTAGCTGCCATATCACGAAGCATTTTACATGGAGTAAATCTTTCGCCATATTTCTGTGCGAGTTTATCAGCCTCTGCCACAAATTCTTTAACACCAACCATATCTATGAAGGATAGTGGACCTCCGGTCCATGGTGCCATGCCCCAACCAAGTATTGCACCAATGTCTGCGTCTCTGACATCAGTTAGTACGTTTTCTTCATAGCATTTAGCTGTTTCAAGTGCTTGTATATAAAGAAACCTTTTCTTTAATTCCTCAACATCTGGTTGATCGTCACTTTCTTTACATAAGTTAGATAGTTCAGGCCATAAATATTTTTTTCCATTTTCAGGATACTCGTAAAAGCCTTTATTGTTTTTCTTTCCAAACCTGCCTTGCTTTTCAACCATTTCTTCCATAATTGAATACATTGGAGTAATTGGGAATTCTTTGCCTTCAGCTTCAAAGTCCTTTTTCGTTTGAGTTGTTACTTTCCATGCAAGATCCAATGCCACAGCATCAGAAAGAGCTAGTGGAGCCATTGGCATACCTGTCATCTTACCAGCATTTTCAATTAAAGCAGGTTTTATACCTTCTGCTAACATTGCAACACCTTCGCCTGTATAAGTACCAAATACACGACTAGTATAAAAACCTCGACTATCGTTTACAACAATTGGTGTCTTTCTAATTTTTTGAACATAATCCATTGTTTTTGCCAATGTTTCTTGAGAAGTTTCTTTTCCCATGATGATCTCAACTAAAGGCATTCTCTCTACTGGTGAAAAATAATGTATACCTATAAAGTTTGCAGGTCGGCTTGAATTTTGAGCTAAACCGGTGATTGGTAGCGTGGATGTATTGGAGCCAAATACAGCAGTTTCTGATATTTGCTCTTCTGCTTTAGCAGTCACATCTGCTTTTATATCCCTATTTTCAAATACTGCCTCAACGATAAGATCTGCGCCCTTTAAAAGAGAGTAATCAGTTGTAGGTGTAATGAGACTTAATAGCTTTTCTTTTTTTTCTTCAGTAGTTTTTTTCTTACTTAATTGTTTATCTAAAATCTTAGTAGAATATTCTTTTCCTTTTTCTGCTGCAGCTTGATCCATATCAATTAATACAACTTCAATTCCTGCTTTAGCAGTAACATAGGCAATTCCTGCACCCATTAAGCCTGCACCAAGAATCCCAATCTTTTTAACATCGTATTTATCGAAATCTTTTGGTCTTCTTGCACCTTTGCTCAAAGCTTGCATATTTACAAATAGGCTTCGAACCATATTTTGAGATCTAGGATCCATTACAACTTTTGTAAAATAACGTGCTTCAATTCTCAGCGCCGCATCAATCGGTACCTGAACACCTTCATAAACAGCAGAAAGGATTGCAGTTTGTGCAGGATAGTTATTATAAGAATTTTTTCTCAATGAAGATGATGCTGCAGCCCAAATCATTGCACCTTTTGGAGTATAAGGAAGACCCCCTGGAAACCTAAAACCTTTTTCGTCCCATGGTTGAACTGGTTTTCCACCATCCACAATATATTTTTTTGCTGCATTAATTAAGTTATCTGCATCTGTGACTTCGTTAATAAGGCCAGCACTTAGAGCTTTTTTTGGAGTAAACGGAGTGCCTGCTAATAGAAAGCCCATAATCTCTTGAGTTACACCGGCAAGTCTAGGAACTCTTTGAGTTCCTCCTGCACCAGGTATCAAACCAACTTTTGCTTCAGGTTGTCCAATCTGAATTTTATCATTATCTATCGCCACACGATAGTGACAGGCAAGACATATCTCAAACCCACCGCCTAAAGCATGACCGTTTATCGCAGCTACAAATGGCTTACCAGATGTTTCCATGCTTCTAAACAATAACTGCATGTCCATGTTGCCATTATAAATTTTTTCTGCAGCTTTCACTTTATCTTCTTGAACGCTATCAAAACCAAAAACCTCAGATGAAGTTAAATCTGCGCCAGCTATGAATGCATCTTTTGCACTTCTGAGAATAATACCCTTAACTGACTCATCTGAGATTAATTTCTCAATGATTGATCTATATTCACCAAGAGATTGAAAATTTAAAACGTTCATTGAACGATTTTCTAAATCCCACGTTACAACGGCAACACCGTCGCTATCTATTTCATAAGTTACATCAGCCATGATTATTGTCCTAAAATTTTAAGTTATTAAACGCGCTCAATTACGGTTGCAGTTCCCATACCACCACCAACACAAAGTGTGGCAAGAGCAGTAGACTTATTGCTTCTCTCTAACTCATCAAGTACAGTTCCTAAGATCATAGCTCCAGTTGCACCTAATGGATGCCCCATAGCAATTGCGCCCCCATTTACGTTAATGTCTGAGTGGTCAATCCCCATATGTTCCATATATCTTAGTACAACAACTGCAAATGCTTCGTTAAGCTCCCACAAATCAATGTCACTTTTGCTCATGCCTAAGTTTTTTAGCAGTTTATCAGAAACATAACCAGGACCAGTAAGCATGATGCTTGGCTCAGAACCTGTTGAAGCAAAACCTTTGATTTTAGCACGAGCCTTCAAACCATATTTGTCACCCATCTCTTTATTTCCAAGCAGTATTCCAGCTGCTCCGTCAACTATTCCTGACGAATTACCAGCAGTGTGAACATGGTTAACAGCTTCAACTTCAGGGTATCGTTGTTGAATAGTAGCATCAAAACCTGCCATTTCACCCATCATTGCAAAAGATGGATCTAAAGAACCAAGTGATTGCATTGTAGCATCAGGTCTCATATGTTCATCATGATCAAGCACTGTCAAACCATTGATATCTTTCACGGGTGTTATTGATTTTGAAAATCTTTTTTCATCCCAAGCTTTTTTTGCCCTCTTTTGACTTTCAACAGCATAACTATCTACATCATCTCTTGAAAAACCATATTTGGTAGCAATTAAGTCTGCACTAATACCTTGTGGAACAAAGTAATTTTTTATTGCAACTGAAGGGTCAGCAACCATTGCGCCACCATCCGAGCCCATTGGAACTCTAGACATAGATTCAACACCCCCGCCGATGGACATTTGTGATTGTCCAGACATTACTTGTGCAGCTGCCATATTAGTAGCTTCTAAACCAGATGCACAAAATCTATTGATCTGAACACCTGAAACTGATTGATCGTAGTCAGCATTTAACACTGCTGTTCTTGCGATACAGGCACCTTGTTCACCAACTGGCGCAACACATCCTAGTACAACATCATCAACATCTGCTGTATCAATTTTTGTTCTATCTTTAATATTATTTAAAACTTGAGTTGCAAGTTCCAGTGCAGTTACTTCATGAAGGGTTCCATTTTTTTTACCCTTACCACGAGGGGTTCTCACAGTGTCGTAAATATAGCAATCAGTCATTTAAAAGCTCCAATTATTAATAAGATTGAAGATTATAGTAATTCATAATCATCTAACAATACTAAATATGAGCTTGTTTAGTAATTTCTAAGAAAAATAGTATATAGAAATCAATAATTTAAAGAGCAAATACAGAACTCAAATGTCCATTTCCATAAAACTTGCCGAGTCTGGTGAGCCATTGGCAAATTTGTAGACAGGCTTTGCCGATCCCATCTTGGGTTGAAAACTTGGTAGAGCGATTAGTGTTGAAGATACAGTTTGAAAACCCATGTTTGTTTTCACACACATTGCTGACAACGGATCATTGTTATCAGAATATGTACTGCCTAATAACATTTCCCAGTCCTGCCATTCATCTTTACCTGGTTTTGGATCAACAGATAAAGCAAATTTTGATAAATAAGTTTTTATACGCTTAGAATTTAAATCATTTCGATCATAAGCTGTTATAATTGATAAGCCATCAGGTATATTGAAATATTCAATTACAGAATTTTTTTCATCTGATTTGATCCAATATGCATTTAAATTATCCGCTATGAACATATTAAAACCTCTATATGAGTCTTTTTCGATTTCAATTATTGCATTTAATGCTTCAGATGCATCTGCATGATCTAGCGCATCAAGAACCAATTCACCTCTACTTCTTTTATTATCCATAGGTCCAAGGCTGTTCATTCTATTCATAATTGCAGCGACGACACCAAAGTCATTAATTCCAATCCAGGTACCACCCGCCGTCATGTCCTTGCCTGCGAAAATATGTGGTCTGTCGTCCCAATGACGGCCAGGTGGTAAAGCGTCTCTATTACTCATTTCATCTCGATTGGCACCAATTATAATGGGCCACTCAGAGTCACTTTGTTTTAAAATTACTATCGAACACATTTGATTTCTTATATATCCTTACTAGTTTATTGTATCATGGAAAATAGAAAAACAGCTCTAATTGTTGAAGGTGGCGGACAAAGAGGTGTATTTTCTTTCGGAATCACCGATACATTTATAAAAAGAAAATACGATCCATTCGATATTTATATTGGAGTATCAAATGGTGTTGCGGTTCTTTGCTGGTACCTCATTAGAGAAACTGACAATAATTTAGAAAAGATGCTTTATGCTGCGCGAGGAGATTACTTAGATTATAAAAATATCTTCACAGGTGGCGACATAATCAAATTTCATAAAATGTACGAAGACGGCGAGAAAATGTTTAAGCCTAATATGGAAAAAATTAGAAAAACTGTTGAAGGCAAAAAATACATCGCTGTTGTGACTGATGCTCTTAGCGCTCAAGCTGAATATCATGAATTTGGAGACGATGAATGGATGCCTAAAATGATGGCATCTGGAACTTTGCCTGTACTAGTAAGAACACCCAGCATGATAGACGGACGTCGTAAATTTGATGGTGGCGTAGCTGATCCTCTGCCTGTTAGAAAGGCTTATGAGCTCGGTGCCAAGCGCATCATAGTTATTAGAACTTATGAAGAAAAATTTAAGAGAAAACTAAAACTTGAAAATTATATTGGAGCGTTTTTTTCTAAAGAATATCCTGAGCTTAGAAAAGCTCTGCTTAAACACGATAAAACTTACAATTCTGCCTTAGATTTCATACATAACCCTCCTTCAGATTGTGAAGTAATCCAATTATGTCCACCAACAAGACTAAAATCAAAAAGAGATTCTAAAAATGTTGATATTTTGAAAGCCGATTACAAATTAGGGCAACGTGTAGCTGAAAACTATCTCAGTAATTTAGAGAACTGATTGTAAAAACTCATTGATCTTATTTTCAACCAAGGTGGTTGTTTCAGATGGAAATGCATTAAAAGCATGATCTGCTCCAGGTACAATTATAATCTCAGCATTTGAACCATAACTTAGCCATCGACCAAACATAAATAATGAGTCATCAAGCAATAAATCTCTTGTTCCGACTGTAAATAGTGCTGGAGGCATTCCACTTAAATCACCTTGTATAGGAGAAACGTCTGGTAAACTTTTGTCTACATCTCCCTGAAAATATGAGTTCCTAAATTTTCTAATCATGGCATATGATAATAAGAAAATCTCATCCGAACTTTCTTGTCTAATTGCGCTTGGAGTTAGACGAGCATCATAAGATCCATAAATGAGGTTTGCGCCTTTAATTGTTTCTAGCAGCCCTTTACTCTTCAATCTCAACAATGTAACAGCTGATAAGTTGGCGCCAGCCGATTCGCCACCAATTATAATCTTTTTAGTATTGAATTCCTTTTTTGAATTTTCTATTAACCAAGTAGCAGCTGTTTCACAATCATCTGGAGCAGCTGGATAAGGATTGGTTGGCGCAAGACGATATTCCACACTTACAACAACACAATTAAGATCTTTTGAAATTTTTTCTAAAGATTGGTCTTGCATATCTGCGGCACCGATACAGTGACCACCGCCGTGAATATGCATATAGATAAAATCAGGACTATCATGATTAAATATTCGTATTGTTACTTTCTGGTCACCATCACCCACTTGTCTATTTTCGGCACGATCAGAGTATGGTTGAAATGCAAGCAAACCACCACCTTGTCTTCTTATTTCCTGCAAGACATCAAATGGTATTTCATGTGATGGAGGTGCGTTAACTAGTAAGTTTTTTATATGATCATTCATTTCATGAATGTCATTTGGGATATTTTTATAATCAAAAGCTTCAGGTGTAATAGAAGTAAATATCATTATTCTAAGTGCGTGTTCTTATATAATTAAAAGTTCTATTAAGAATTAAAACATAAATTGGTAAAAATGCTAGATAGCAAACCACTAACTTTAGAATGAAATCATTAAATGCTATCAAATCCCAATTATCGCGCATGAAGTCGTCTGTAGAATTATAGAATGCTACACCATAAAATAGATATGTATCAATTAGTTGAGCAAAAAAGGTACTTACAACAGGCGCAAGATACCAATAAGAACTCAAATTTAATCCATCATCACCTACTCTGTCCCTTACTTTTGAAAATACAAACACATCAAGTAACTGCCCAATTGAATAAGCTAAAACAGATGCAATAGCTATTCTAAAGTCAGCAAATATATATGAGATTATGAAAGCAGGAATGAAGGCAAAGCCAATAACTTTACGTGCATTTCTTGCATTTGAAAGTCGTACAGTTAAATCTGTTGCCAATACAATAATTGGGAAAGTGAATGTACCGATTGTATAATCCAAACCAAATATATTTATCGGGAATTGCACTAAATAATTTGATATAGCGATGATAAAGCAGTGTCCTAAAACTAAATAAGTTATTAATTTTCTTTTAAGATCCATAGAACTCATAATTAATCCATATAACTGTTAAAACAAGTAAAGTTGCCATTAAGCCATTAAAATTTTTAATTGCAGCCTTCGATTTTATGAAATTATTTAAAAAAACTCCGACTGATGTCCAAGTGAGAACTGAAAAAGTGTTAGATATGGTAAATCCCAAAAGCACAAAAACAATCCCTTCAAGAAAACTATCTATAAACTCAAAGTTTTTATAGTCCGTATAAATAGAAATAGTCGTTATTGCCATCATAACACCCTTTGGATTTACATATTGAAAAAGAGATGACTCTATAAATGTTATTGGCTTTGATCGATCGTCATTATCAGAACTATATGTAAAATAAATTCTATAAGACAAGTACAGTAAATATAGCGAGCCTAGTATTTGCAAAATGGTTTGTGCTATTGGGTAGCTCGTAAAAATAGATATTAATCCCAATCCCATCACAATTAATAAAGTTAAAAACCCAAAGACAACACCTGCCATATGAGGAATTGTTTTCATATAACCAAAGTTTTTTCCTGAAGCTGTAAGCATGATATTGTTTGGGCCTGGAGTGCCAGATTGAATGACGCATAGCAATAATAATGGAAAAAAATATTCAATCATGAATATGCTCTTTTATAGAACTATGAAATAAATAGAAGTTATAATGACAATTATTGAAGGTAAAACTAAATTGTGCAGGTTTTCATCTACTTTATAGGTCTTCACTTCTCCATTTATCTTGAAGGGTAAGTGCTTATCCTTACCAGGTAAAAATTTAAATTTTCTTCCAAATGTATACAAAAAAGGCGATCTTCCTCCAGGGTCAGACAGTTTGCCTTTAAATAATGGCATGCTCAATAATGTGATCAAAAAAGAACCTACAAAGCCAACATACCAGAAAAGCCAAAAGAATAATTGATATGGATAGTAAAAGTTTGAAATATTGATCCATAGAACAATTAAATTTAATATCATTATCGGATAAAAACCTAAGACTTGCCAAACCACATGAAAGCGAGCGTGCCCTGTCCAATCAGGATGAGTTGCGTGTGTTTTATTAAAATCGGCAATAGTAGGTCCAATCGTTAATACAACAGTTATGATGGTAAATACAATTCTTGGAGTAAGATTTTGATCATAAAGATCCATATGTTTATTTGAATTTTTTACGCATATTGATAGCGGCCTGAATTCCTGCAACCGGCTTCTTGCCCTCAGGAACCGTGTTTCCTTTTTTTGTAAGATTGTGTAGTG
Source organism: uncultured Pelagibacteraceae bacterium (assembly GCA_902614655.1). Taxonomy (GTDB): domain Bacteria; phylum Pseudomonadota; class Alphaproteobacteria; order Pelagibacterales; family AG-422-B15; genus CACNXQ01. Next base: position 80 of record CACMLX010000013.1, on the reverse strand, counting down.
ATTCACCATTTTTATACATTTGATAGAGTATATCGATATCCATGTTCGTGCCTACTGGCTCTTCAGGAAAACCTCTAACA
>CACMLX010000012.1 GCA_902614655.1 uncultured Pelagibacteraceae bacterium | reverse complement strand
GGTTCCTCATGAAGATGCAGTCTACGATCGTGTTGGTAATATTTTAATGACGCGTTTGATGGGAGCAGATAGCAGGTTAGTACCTGACGGTTTTGATATTGGGATTAGAAAAAGCTGGGAAGACGCAATTCAATCAGTGAAAGATGAGGGTGGTAAGCCTTATGCAATTCCAGCCGGGGCATCTGTGCATAAATATGGTGGACTGGGATACGTAGGATTTGCTGAAGAAGTTCGAATGCAAGAAAAAGAATTGTCATTAAAATTTGATTACATCATTGTATGTGTAGTTACTGGCTCAACTCAGGCAGGGATGATCGTTGGGTTCGCAGAGGATGACCGTGCACACAGAGTTATAGGTATTGATGGATCGGGTACACCAGATAAATTAGCCAAGCAAGTAAGAGAAATTGTAGACAATACAGCTGATTTAGTTGAACTTGGAAGAACAATTAGAGACGATGAAATAATAATAATTCCTGACTATGCATATCCAGCATACGGAGTTCCGAGTGAAGAAACTAATGAGGCTATTCGTATGGCAGCAAAAACTGAGGCCATGATTACTGATCCTGTTTATGAGGGTAAATCTATGCAAGGAATGATTGATTTAGCCAGGAAAGGTTACTTTAAAAAAGGATCTAAAATACTCTATGCTCATCTTGGTGGAGTTCCAGCTATTAATGGCTACTCATATACCTACCGTAATGGATAAAGATATTTAAAGCCCACCTGTAATTAGACCTACCATTCCAAGCACAAGCCATAAGACAAGCATTGTTCTCTCATTAAATGCCCTTGTGCTTTCAATTTTGTTTACCTGTTTATAAATTACCATGGATAAAAGCATCACTAAAACCAGTAGGTATACAATTGTAAATATCATATTATTTATAGTATCAATTCGACGTTGTAAGTATATAAATTAAAGCATGCAGTTACTCAGACACTCTTATTCAACGTTAGTAATTATTGGAGGATGTATACTCTTGCTTGTCTCATTTGGTATAAGACATTCTTCTGGACTTTATTTAATCCCAATTTCTGAGCATATACAAACTGGAAGAGAAGTATTTGGTTTTGCTATTGCAATACAATTTCTAATGATTGGAATTGGATCCCCAATTTTTGGTGCTATAGCAGATAAATATAGCTCATCGGTTGCTGGCCTCTTAGGAGTAATCTTCTTTTTAATTGGACTTTACTTGATGTCACTTGTTGAAGGGTCAATCCTTCTAATCATTTCACAAGTAATTTTTGGATTTGGATGCGCTGGATGTGGTACAGCTGTAATATTAGGGGCTGTTGGAAAAGCTGTAACAGGTAAATATCAAACATTATCTTTAGGTGTTGTAATGGCTGCAGGTTCGCTGGGTCAATTTTTAATTGTTCCTCTTACAGGCTTCTTAATTGAAATGAGTGATTGGCAAAGATCAATCTTATATCTTTGTTTTATTTCGCTTATCATGATTTTATTTTCACTAGTATTAACAAAGCATTCATCCAAAAGTGGAATAAATGATGAAGTTAATAGATCTTTGGCATCTGTTTTAAATGAAGCTTTTGCAAATAAGAGCTATGTCTTACTGACAATTGGTTTTTTTGTTTGTGGTTTTCATATTTCTTTTATAGCAACTCATCTACCCGCATACCTTGATGATTTATCTTTACCGATGTGGATCGGTTCATGGTCCTTGGCATTAATTGGTTTATTTAATGTAATAGGCACACTTGTTTTTGGTCACTTAGGGGACCTAAGGTCTAAAAAAAATCTGTTGGTACTCTTGTATACTTTACGTGCCCTACTGTTTTTAATTTTCATCTTTTTGCCTAAAACTGAAATTACAGTTTTAATTTTTGCATCAATTCTAGGAATTCTATGGCTATCTACTGTGCCTCTTACCAGTGGAATAATATCAGTTATTTTTGGATCTAAATATATGTCTATGCTGTATGGTTTTACTTTCTTATCTCACCAAGTAGGTTCGTTTGTTGGGTCATGGTTTGGAGGCAGGTTTTATGATTATTATGGTTCTTATGATATTATGTGGTGGGCTTGTGTGGTTTTGGGGTTTGCTTCTGCAGTAGTTCATTTTCCAATTAAAGAAACACCTCTAGTCAAAATGGCAAATTAAATCAATAGTTTAATTATTTGAACAAATATAAATAAACTTATATTTGAAATGTTTTTTTAGATAATTAATTAAATATTGTGTCCAAAAGTTCAAAAAAAAGATCATTGGTAAAAGCTCTTACCTGGAGAGTAACTGCAACAGCAGATACATTCTTAATAAGTTACCTAGTAATTTTAAAATCAGATTTTTCAGTTCTTGAAACTGCTGGTTTAATTGCTGCATTGGAAGTTATTACAAAGGTAACTATTTATTATTTTCATGAAAGAATATGGAATTCTTTATATTGGGGTATGGAATCTTAATTAAGTATTTTTTATTAAATATTGATTCTTATAGTAAAAACTATTTATCCACTTATCCACATCGTATAAGGAGTTTTTTTAATAAAACTTATTTAAAATATTTTTCCTATTTGCTATTATTTTCCTATCGGACGAACAAAGAACGAAAGCCCTTCGGGGAGTTTGTCGGCGGGAGGCCGAGTTTCGGGGCGGAATGGAGACCTTTAGGGGTTTGTGTTGCGCCCCGTTTTTTTTTGTTCCCTTAAATTCTACTGCTCGTTATTATGATCTTTGATTTCTCATTACTTTACTTTTTCATACCAGTTTTTTTCATAATATCCATTACTCCAGGTTTATGCATGACGCTTGCTTTAACAATGGGAATTACAATAGGTGTAAAAAATACAATGAAAATGATGGTTGGAGAATTAATCGGAGTTTTAATTGTGGCAGGTACAGCGGTGGTAGGAGGTGGAGCGGTCATCTCCTCTTTTCCAATTGCATTTGCCTTTTTCAAATATGGAGGAGGTCTTTATTTGATGTTTGTTGGTTATCAGATGATTAACTCAAGAGGATCACTGGCATTAAATTTGGATGGTTCACATTCATTTGAAATAAATTTTTTTAAGTTAGCAATACAAGGTTTTATAACTGCTGTTGCGAATCCAAAAGGTTGGGCATTTTTTATTGCAATGGTACCTGCATTTATTAATTATGAAGCAAATTTAATACCGCAAATGTCAGCGCTCGTAATAATTATTCTTATAATTGAGTCTATTTCACTTATGATTTATGCAACTGGAGGTCAAGCTTTAGGCATTATGTTAAAAAAACAAAATAATATTAGGCTTATTAACGGGTTAGCAGGTTTCTTAATGGTGGGTGTTGGTATCTGGTTAGCTCTTAACTAATGTTTTGAAAAAAGAATTCCTGGACCAGTCGTACTATTAATTCCAGCCTCTCTTAACATTTGCCAGCTAATCGCCTGATTTGATGAGACTACTGGTTTATCTAATACTTTCTCTGCTTCATTGATAATCTTAAATGTTTTAAGGTTAGTACATGAAATAAAAACAGCTTCACAATCCTGTTTACCAACTTCTATTATAGCTTCTAGGCTGTCTTTATCTGAAATCCTTGCAACATTCCTATCATCGGATTCATTAAAAGAAATTTGGTTTTGAATTATAAAATTATTAGCATGCAAATGATCACGTAAAGATTTTGTTACCGACTCTTGATAAGGTGATACAAAATTTATTTTTCTACAGCCTAATGTACTCATAGCTTTTTTTACAGCTCTTATTGGATCAGTTACAAATGCCGATTTATGTTTTTTATTTATAAGACTTTCAATTTTATCAGAGCCAATAACTGTTGCGCCTGATGTACAAGCATATCCAATACTATCATACTGGATATCAGGTAATAATGCAGATGCTGCTGGCAATTCTTTTTCCATAAGTCCAAGATTTTCATTACTTACAATATTGTCACAGTAAATGCGTGAGTGATTAATTGTTACACTTTGATCAAGAATGGTTCTGAATTCTTGCTCTATAGTTTCATCGCTCTGAAGAACGATCAATCCTAATCTCGCTTTGTAATATCCTTTGTCATCCAATTCATAATTTCTCATACAAAGGCCTTTTGTGATTTTAGGATAACGCTTCGAGTTTCAGATGGATTAATTACTGCGTCGATTTCAAGGTGAGCAGCAGCTTCTATGGCTTTTCCTTTATTATAGAGCTTTTCAACTAGACTATTGAATAATTTCTCTCTTTCTAAATTGTCTTCAATCTTTTCTAACTCTTTTTTAAACCCAAGTTTTACAGCTCCTTCTAACCCCATTGCCCCAAACTCACCTGTTGGCCAGGCTGCTGTATACACTGGTTCATGAAGACTACCGCCAACCATTGCCTGAGCTCCAAGTCCATATCCTTTTCTTAAAAAAATAGCTGTTAAAGGTACTTTTACTTTTGATCCAATCTTAAAGAGATTTGACATTCTTCTAACAGCCCCTTCTTTCTCACTGTCAGGTCCTACCATAAATCCAGGCGTATCAACTAGGGAGATAATTGGTAAACCATATTCACTGCACATTTCAATAAAAGAAGATGCTTTGTCTGCTCCTTCGGAGTCAATTGCACCACCTAAATGTTGACTATCATTTGCCAATAACCCAAAAGGCTTTCCCTCTATTCTAATAAAGCATGAAACAATACCTTTTCCGTAATCAGGTCTTATTTCTGTAAATTGTTCAATATCAGAAATAATTCTTATAATATCTCGAACTGGATAAGACCATCTTCTATCTTTGGGCATAATATTACTCAGTTGAGTCTGATCATCAGCTTTCCAATCTTTAATTTCACCTTGAAAGTAAGAGAGAATTTTTTTTGCAATATTAGTTGCGTCCTTCTCGTCTTCAGCAACATAATCAATTACTCCGTTATTCTTCTGAACATCCGTTGGTCCTATTTCTTTTGGATCAAATTTTCCAAGTCCACCACCTTCAATCATTGCAGGTCCTGCCATTCCAATCCAAGAATTCTTGGCAGCAATCCTGATATCTGCACTTCCAAAAAGAGCTGCATTGCCAGCAAAGCAAAATCCATTATTTATAGCAATTCTTAAACATCTACCGTACAAACTTGCCCAGAGTGCGAAAGATGGGACATGCAATCCAGCAACAGATGTTGTTACATCCGTATCTCCAGGCCTTCCACCTCCACCTTCAGTATAGATGACTATTGGAAGTTTAAACTCCTTTGCTTTTTCACAAATGCGATCAAGTTTCATATGATGAAAAAAACCTTGAGTACCTGCTAATACTGAATAGTCGTAAACAATACTGACCGCATCAGACTTTTCCTCACCAATAAGATCAGAATTGATTTTACAAAATCCAGTAATAATGCCATCCGCCGCAGTATCAATTTGAAGATCTTCGTATTTCCTTCTGTTTCTTTGTGCCGCTACCGCAAAAGCGCCGTATTCTAAAAAACTTTGATCATCAACTAAGTGTTTGAGATTTTCTCTTGCTGTTCTTAATCCAAGATTATGCCTTTTGTTTTTTGCTTCAGTTCGAGTTTCATCACTTAATTTTTCCAGCCTATCGAGAAATTGAGACAAATTAGGATTTTCGGTCATATTTGATCACAGCATTTTTTTTAAAATTGGGTCTTTTTGTATGAGATGATGATACACAACAGCTCCTAAATGAATAGTGAAAAGAAGTATCAAAAAATATGCTGAAATAACATGAACAGTTTGGAATTGGTCTGCAAGCTCGTAGTTTAAATAGTCAATGTAGACCTTGGATATAATCAAATTCACTTCCTCGCCGGAAAGTAAAAGTTTTAAGACTCCGCTGATTGTAATTAAAAGAAGAGTAATATAAAAAAGTCCATGTACTGCTTTTGATGCTATTAATTGTAATTTATTTACAGCTGAAGTTATTGGCTTTGGATTCAAAAATTTCCAAATCATTCTTAATAATGTTATATAAAAAATACTCATACCAATTAAGACATGTGTATTCTCAACAGTTAATTTAAATTCAGAAAACTCTAAATTGTCCAAATATAGCCCCAGAGGTAATTGAATTAACAGGATTAAAAAAGTGAGCCAATGAAAGAGTCGAGCAAGAACCCCATAAGTTCTATTGTTATTTTTAATTTTCATAATATATATTTAGAATATGAAAATAATTTTGCAAATACTGCTTTCATCAATTTTAGCTTCTCTATTTCTTGTTTTTATTAGTTTTGCTGACGACCATGGTAAAATTATAAAAGAAAGAAAATCATTATTTAAGCAAAATTATAGTCATGCAAAAAAAATGTCTGCAGAAATAGCAAAAGGTAATAATGATAAAGTCATAGAGCTTTCTGAAAAAATGAGCGCAAATTACGATAAACTTATTGATCTTTTTCCTGACAATTCAAAAACAGGTTATGATACTGAAGCATTACCCACTATTTGGCTACAAAAAGATGAATTTAACGCTTTGATGATTGAAACCTCAGACAAAGTTAAAAAATTTACTCAGATTGCTGCTAGCCTTGCAGGAGATGAATTAAAAGAGGCTCAAAAGAATTTAATTTGGTCAAGTTGTAAAGCTTGTCACGATAAGTTTAGAATGCCTCATTAAGCAATCACTGTCATTGAAATAATTCTTTTTATCCCAGGATCATTATTCTTATAACGGTGCTCAAATAAATACACTCCTTGCCATATGCCAAGATCAAGTTTTTTTTCTTTAATTGGAATACTAAGTGTTGTGTTAGTAAGTGAAGATTTAATATGTGCAGGCATATCATCCGGACCTTCCTCACTATGTAAATAATTATCATTTTCGGGTACTATTTTGTCGTAGTAATTTTCTAAATCTTTAAGGACGTTAGGGTCAGCGTTTTCCTGAATAATTAGAGATGCGGATGTATGTTTGATAAAAATAGTGCAGATACCTTTTGATATTCTATGTTTGCTAATAGCTTGATTTATAATATCTGTGATATTATATAGCCCTTTTCCCTCAACTACTATTTCAAGTTCTTTTTGAATTAACATTTTGATATAAATATATGTAAAATTAAATTAAGTTTACAGCAACAATGAAAAATAATGTATCCCTTTCTGATTCAGGGTGGAATTTACAAAGTAGTTATACCCAAATATCTGATAAACTGATCTCGGAATTAAAACCAGATGCAGTTACTAATCCAAGTACTGTTATTGTTAATAATGAATTGGCTAAAAAACTTGGCTTAAATTTAAAAGGTATGTCAAAAAAAGACTTATCTAATTTATTCTCAGGAAATACACTGCCTCATGGTTCAAAGCCATTTGCACAGGCTTATGCAGGGCATCAATTTGGACAATTTACAATTCTTGGTGACGGTAGGGCTCACGTTGTCGGCGAACAAATGACTCCAGAGGGTGAAATATTCGACATTCAGTATAAAGGTTCAGGGCGTACACCTTATTCAAGAGGGGGAGACGGTAAGGCTGCATTGGGGCCAATGTTACGTGAATATCTGATCAGTGAAGCAATGTATCATTTAGGCATTCCAACTACGAGAAGTTTGGCTGTTGTTGAAACTGGCGAAAAAGTCTACCGAGAAGTCCCTTTAAAAGGATCAATATTAACTCGGGTAGCGAGTAGTCATATTAGAATTGGAACTTTTCAATTCCTGGCAGCGCATAAAGATTATGACGGCATGCAAGCTCTTTTAGATTTTTCAATAAAAAGACATTTCAGTAATTTAAAATTTTCGGAAAATTTAGCGGTTGAGTTCATAAAAGCTGTCATGCAAAAACAGATTAATTTGATTGTGGACTGGATGCGAGTTGGATTTATTCATGGTGTTATGAATACAGATAATTCAACAATATCTGGAGAGACTATTGATTATGGACCATGTGCTTTTATGGATAGCTATGATGCTAAGACTGTCTTCAGTTCAATTGATACGCAAGGAAGATACTCTTTTGCTAATCAACCTTCTATAATTCATTGGAATTTAGTAAGGTTAGCAGAGTGCTTGTTACCACTCATTGATAAAAATGAAAAGAAATCAATTGAAATTGCTCAAAACACATTGAATGATTTTAGCTCATTGTTTAAAGACGAATGGCTTCAAATGATGAGAAAAAAAATAGGAATTGAAGATCAAAGTGATGAAGATGAAGAACTTATCAATAATTTAGTCAAATGGATGCAAAGTAAAAATCCAGATTTTACCAATACTTTTTGCAACCTGATGAATTACGAACATGCAAACGATGAAGTGTTTGAAGACAATGATTTTGATACTTGGAAAAAAAACTGGAAAAAAAGAGTTAAAAGTAAAGAATATTTAAAAACGATGATAAATATCAATCCAGTTTTAATCCCAAGAAACTATCTAGTTGAGGAAGCGCTTAATGAGGCTGAAACGAATAACAAGCTTGATAAATTTAATGATCTTAATAGAGCAATTTCATCACCTTATCAGCTAAAAAATGTACATATTAAATACCTTATGACGCCTAGCAAAACTAACATACCCTATAAAACTTTTTGTGGTACTTGATTAACTTGAAGTTTTTTTCGAGGCGTCTTACTAAAAAAGAAAAAATTAAAACAATTTACTTTTAGTCTATATGTAGCTATAAGGTCCGTCTAAAGATTACGTTTTTGTTCCTTTTTCTGGAGTAATACGAAGTCTAAATTAACTTAAAAAGGAATAACAAATATGGCTACTGGTACTGTTAAATGGTTTAATCCAAAAAAAGGTTATGGCTTTATAGCCCCTGAAGAAGGCGATAAAGATATCTTTGTTCACATCACAGCTGTTCAAGCTGCAGGTATGAAAAAATTGGATGAAGGTCAGAAACTATCATATGACGCTGAGGAAAAAGATGGAAAAGTCTCAGCAGTTAATCTACAAGCAGCAGAATAATTAAGCAGCTTTATCTATCATATCTAGCCACATCGTGAATTCATCAATGAGTTCACCTGATGGCTGGATGATTTTTACCCTTTTATCTTTAGAACTTACTTGAGTGACAAGTGATCCTTTACTTATTTCATCGTTTATAAAATTAATTATAGTTGCCCTCGAAGCAAGATCTGACATGTTTTTCGTTAGATATTCTTTAGTACACTCAATCTTATTAACATTTGAGTCAAAATATAGTCTCATTATCTCATAGCATATTCTAATACCATATACTGATCGACGAAAGTGACTTAAACGGCTAAAGACTTTTCTGTCACCAGCACTTTCAAAAACTTTAATTTGTTTTATAACTTGCTCAAAAATTTTTTCGGTTTTCATAAAATACCTCAATAGTAAATTCAGAAACTATTATTAAATAGTATGGATAATTATTAATAATAATTATTTGCCAGATTGGCGGCTTATATTAGAATAAAAAATATTAACTAACTGTTTTTATTTATTTTTATATTTCAGTTATATATGAATGAAGATAATAAAAAAAAAATTTGGAAATTAATTCAGAAAACTGGTGATGAACTTATAGGTAGGTTACCAGACCATCCTGCACACCCAAAAGGTCGAAATCCTTATGCTCATATTGCGCTTGAAATTAAAAATCATTTTGGAATGTCATATAAAGATATTGAAGATGATAAAATACCTGAACTTGAGAAATTTATCGAATTTATTCAAAATAATCCAAAATAATCATGGCTTCCATTCAGGCTTACCAAAGAATGAGAGTAATCTTTCCTTTTGATTTTTTGAGTTTTTAAAATCCGAAACCATTTGCTGCCAAAACATAAAAGTTATTTTGATAGGATTAAATGTTTTCACATTTTCTCTAATACCAAATCTTACAGGTTCAATTTCTTCCGCAAAAGTTCCAAAAAGTCTATCCCATACGATTAGTAAGTTACCGTAATTCTTATCAATATAGCACTCATTGCTGCCATGGTGAACTCTGTGTGATGAAGGAGTAACTAAAATATATTCTAAAACACCCAATCGTCTTATCCATTGTGTGTGCCCAATTACACCCCAAAGTGTAGATGCAACCCCCGCTACAGCAGTAATAATTGGATCAAATCCTATTAACGGCATTACTATGAAAAACGGCACTTTTGTTATCGGCCCAAACCATGCTTGCCTTAGTGATACAGTAAAGTTCATTTCTTCACTAGAATGATGATTCATATGAACTGCCCACATAAAACGAACTCTATGCGAAAAGCGATGATACCAATAATATACGAAATCAATCATTATAAATGTAGCCAACCAAACTGCCCACATTGGAAGAAGATCATTTACTGTTATTAATTTAAATTGATAAAGATAAATATATATGAAAAATATTGAGCCTTTAGTTAAAAGCCCAATGGTAAAGTTACCAACAAGAAGACCCAGTCCTGCAAGAGTATCTTCAAGTTTATAAAATTTAGACCCCTTTATTGTTGAATATATTACCTCAGCAAAAATGAGCAGTAAAACAATTGGGATACCATAGGTATAAATATCAAATTCGGTCATATTAACTATTGAAATATATATCATTAGAATTAGTTATCAAAATATGAAAGGAATTTTATTAGTTACTTTTGTTACTTTTTGTCTGACATTTACCGTAATTGCTAAAAATGACGGTGGAGGTGGTGATGGTGGCGGCAGTTCAGGCGGTAATTCAGGTGGCAGTTCAGGTGGCAGTTCAGGCGGCAGTTCAGGCGGCAGCTCTGGAAATGATGGTCCATCTGGTAATTATTCAAATACCTCAGGTTTTGATAAAGAATTGAAGCGTATACTCTTCGAGATTGAAAAAAAAGAAAACTACGAGGGTGTCCTCAAAGATCTTGAAGTTTACGTTTATGAAAACCCACAAAATGCGAATGGATGGAATCTTATTGGCTTTGTAAGTAGAAAACTTGGAAAATTTGAAGATGCTGAGCTTTATTATAATACAGGTTTGGAAATTGAGCCTCAGCACGACGATATACTTGCTTATCAAGGCGAATTATATCTACAAACAAACAGATATGAAAAAGCCCTCGAAAATTTAGCTATACTTTCAGATATTTGTATTTTTAACTGTTCAGAAAAGATAGAGTTGGCTGAAGCAATAAAAAAATATGAAATCGAGAATAATCTATAACTAGTTGATTTATTTTTCCAGTCAAACTAATCTTTCTTTGGATTTATTGAAATGGTAAAAGTCTTAGTTTTTTTTGTACTTGGAGCGGCAACCTTATATTTTATTATTCGAGCTCTTGTGAACACTGAGCCAGGTAAATTATCTCGAGTTATAAAAATAATCTTATTTGCAGTTATCATACTTGCAGTTGTGTTCATGTTGACAAGAGGTAACCTTGGTTTCCTTGCGCCTATCATAGGTCTTGCAAGAAGACTGCTTGTAGGTTTTTAAATATAATGTTTAACATTAAAAAAAGTTTTCTAGTTACAGTTTTCTTTTTGTCATCATTTGCATTTTTTACTTCATGCGATAATGACCCAAATCAATCAGCTGCATTTACTGGAGTGAGGGTAATTGATAATTCGTACTCTCCTCCCGTAGTGAGAATAAATGAGGGAGGTAAGGTAAGATTTAATAATTGGGGTAATAATCCGCATAATGTTATTGCCGTTGATGAAACCTGGGGCTCATACGAAGAGATACCTAAAGGTGATTACTTAGATATTACTTATGAAGCTGAGGGATTATATAAATATCTTTGCTCTTTTCATGCATCACCTGATGGGGAGTGGGGAATGGTTGGGTCTGTTGTTGTTGGTGATATAAATTATGAGGATTATACAAACTTTTCAAAAATGGACGTTGTTCCATCTTTCTCTGGATCAGTGAGAAATGTGCCTGATGATTATGAGACAATTCAAGATGCGGTTAATGCATCAAATCCTGGGGACTTAGTTCTTATTAAACCCGGAATTTACTATGAAGAAGTTGTTGTCAATGTTCCTTCAATAACAATTCGTGGCTGGGATAGAAATAATACAATTATCGATGGTGAATTTGAAAGAGGTAATGGCGTTCTTGTTGCAGGTGTCGATGGTGTTGTGATTGAAAACATTACTGCACGCAATGCTTTGCTCAATGGTTTTTATTGGGCAACAGTTAAGGGATATCGTGGTTCTTATTTAACAGCTTACAACAACGGTGACTATGGTATTTATGCATTTGATGCTGTTGATGGAGTATTAGAGCATTCATATGCGTCAGGATCTCCTGATGCAGGTTTTTATATTGGCCAATGCTATCCTTGCGATGCAATTGTGAATAATGTTATTTCAGAAAATAACGGACTAGGTTATTCCGGAACTAATTCTGGAGGTTCTCTCTACATTATTAGTTCAGTATTTAGAAATAATAAAGGGGGTCTAGCTCCAAATACATTAGACTCTGAATTACTACCTCCTGAAAGAGAGACATTTATTATTGGGAATTTAATTGAAAATAACAACAATAATGATGCTCCTGCTACAAAATCAACTTACTTATCTTTTGGTAACGGCGTTATCATTGCTGGTGGGAATAATAACATAATCAAAAATAATGTGATTGCTAACCATGATTTATATGGCGTCATTCTTACTGCAGCTGCTGATGTGAATTATTGGCCAGCCCATGGAAACAGAGTTGAAGATAATCTAATTTTATCATCTAACAGGGCAGACATGGCAATTAGTGGCGTATCCAATCTTGGTAATTGTTTCAAAGGAAACTATTTTAATACATCTATACCGCCAGGTTTACAGTCTTTCAATAATTGTGACGCAGGGTACATTCCACTTAGTTCAGATCTCTCAGGTATGTGGTCATCGCTCGCAAGAATTATTCATGCGAGTGACGGTGGATATCAACAAGGTGACTGGAGATCTTTTCCTGAACCTGAAAATCAACCAAATATGCCAATTATGGAAAAGTTGTTAAATCAAGGATATGATAAGAAAAATTTACCTACCTATATGATCAGAAAGTCTGTAAAGCCAGCTGTCGAGGTTTTTCAACAATTCGAAGATGTACTGAATGATATTGAATTACCAGAAGAAGCAAGAAACTATTTGAACTAATAGTTTAATTGTTTAACCTATTTATAGGAGATTTTAGATGCCAGGCGTTACTTTTTTTCCATTAAATGATGTACCGTTTTTATCATTATTTTTTAACTTTTATGGCTACTATCTCCCTATATTTTTATATGCGACATGGACTTCTACTGCATTATTTGATTTATTTCTTTCAAAATACAGAGGTAAGATTGGAAAAGTAATTTGGACGTTTATTGTCATGTTCATTCCTTTAATCGGCTCATTAATCTATCACCTATTTGCAGCTAGGGAGTTAGATGTCACGATTAGGGCGACCATGATCTTTGGTGGTATTGGTATTTTAATAATTGTTTTTCTCTATCTCGGTCTTGCCCTTTAATTTTTCGAAGTGATATTTGATTCAAGAATTACCCCAATTAGAAGAGATTTAGCTTCAGCTGCATATAAAGCTATTGTAAAAAGAAAAAAATATGTGAACGCAAAGCTGGCTACAGTTAAGAGCACATTTTCTCCACTTTATTCTAATAAAGGTTCAAAATTAAGTACTCAACTATTGTATGGTGAAGAATGCGATGTCTTTGAAACTAAAAATGGGTGGTCTTGGATTCAGTCTCGAAGAGATAATTATGTTGGATATACTCCTTCTATTAATCTAACGAGAAAAACTTATAAACCTAATTCAAAAGTAATCTCCTTAAGAACAGTTATTTATATTAAACCAGATATAAAAAGTGCCACAAAAGGCTACTTGAGTTTTAACTCATTAGTTGAGGTAATTAAAATTAAGGGAAAATATTCGCTTATTAAAAATTTGGGTTGGTGTCCAAGTCTAGATCTTGTAAAGGTTAAAAGTAGCAAATTCAATCATATAGATTTATCAAAACAATACTTAGATACCCCTTATCTATGGGGTGGAAGAGACTCAATGGGCATAGATTGTTCAGGGTTAATCCAAAATCTCCATCAGATTAATAATAGGCCTTTTCCAAGGGATACAGATATGCAAGAATTATTTGTTACTAATGAAGTTAAGTATGAAAAAGATCTCAAAGCAGGAGATCTAGTATTTTGGAAAGGGCATGTTGCAATGATGATTGATAATTTGAATATCATTCATGCAAATGCTTTTCATATGAAAACAGCGATTGAGCCACTAAGTAAAGCGAAGAAAAGAATATTAAAATCAAATGGTAAGATTAAAAAGTTTGGAAGGTTATGAATTAATTGAATGAAAATTTATTTCTAATAAACCAAAGCAAAATCAATGAAGGTATTACCATGACAGCGGTAATTATAAAGAAAATACCCCAATCTCCCTGCAACCAGTCGACTAATGATCCTGAAGATGATGCCATTAGTGTTCTTCCAGCTGTTCCAAGCGATGCCAAAAGGGCATATTGAGTTGCGGTATACGTTCGGTCAACAAGTAGCGAAATAAAGGTAACAAAAGCCACAGTTGCAAAAGCTGCAGCCAAATCATCAAGTAATACTGCGGCAGCAAAGAGTAAAACTGATTTCTCAGACCATGCCATTACACTAAACATTATATTTGTAATCGCCATTGCAACTCCTGAAATGAATAGCGCTCTAACAACACCTGATTTTATGGAAAACCAACCACCCAATAATGTAAATACAATTGTTGTTATCCATCCAAGTCCTTTTGAGTAAATTGCAATATCAGATTTTGAAAATCCCATTTCGTCGTAAAATATTATGGACATACGTCCCAAAAATGCCTCACCAATTTTAAATAAAAATATGAACCCGATAATCAGCAGACTAATGGTTAACCCATTTTTTTTGAAGAAACTAATTAGTGGACTTACGATAGTACTTACAAACCAGGCTGAAAATTTATTTAATTTTAAACGATCTTGATCACTTTTTTGAGCAATTTGCCTTTTATTCGATAGATCTTCTGGAATAAATAAAAGTCCGATATTAAAAAGAAAAATGATTAGGCAAATGAACAGAAAAGTTAATTGCCAATAATTAGCTAGACCTTGCTGCTCAAAATAATCAGCAACAAAAAGTGTGAGCATTCCACCTATTTTATAGCCTGTCCACCAACCAACCACAGCTATTGATGCGCCAGCTGCCATTGATGCTTTTTCATTCTCACCTATTTGCTCAATTCTTAAAGCATCAATTGTTATATCTTGAGATGCTGAGGAAATAGCTATCAATAATCCAAGTAAAATAATTAATTCTAAATTTGTAATTGGATTGAGTGTCGTCCAAATAAACAGACACACCAGTATTATTGCTTGTAAAGAAATGATCCACGATTTTCTGTGGCCAATTTTTTGAGTTAAGATAGGAATTTTTACACGGTCAATGATTGGAGCCCAAATAAAGTTAATTGCATATACACTAAAAATTAGACCTGCCCATCCAATTGTACTTCTCGATAATTCATAATCTTTAAGCCAAAGCGAAAGAGCACTTCCAATTATCACCCAAGGAAAGCCACTAATTGCTCCGAGCAGCAAGATGCGCAACATTCTATTATCAAAATAAATTGATAATCCCACATTTTCTCTCATCATTAAATATTAGAATAGGTAATAGTGCTTACTAACGTCAATCAATATATTGAAGATTATTTGAACTTATTCAATGGGTGCAGGATTATCGCTGAAACTTCTTAAATAAAGTATAACGTTCGCTCTATCTTTTTCTTTTTTTAGACCCACAAAAGACATTTTTGTACCTTCAATATATTTTTTTGGATTTAAAAGGTAACCGTTAAGTTGCTCGTATGTCCAGTTGCCACCATAGGCCGCCATTGCGTTTGAGTATTTATAATCCTCTTTTGAACCAATATCTTTATTTACAATATCCCAGAGTGCTGGCCCAATTTTATTTGCTCCACCTTTTTCCACAACATGACACTGTGAGCATTTCTTAAAGACCTTTGCACCTTTTTCTATATCCGCTGATGCAAGCAGAGTCTGAATTGGTATTTCAGGTTCCGCTGTAGCAGTGTCATCTGCCATTGCCGCTGATGCAGACACTACCATATCTTCAGCACCTTCAACTTGATAGGCTGCTACCTCGGGTTTTTCAACATGATATAAAATCTCACTGAAATTTGCTAAACCGATAAATACAAGGGCCACAACTAATACACAGGCCACGATTTTATTAATTTCAAATGAATCCATGATGTCTCTTGACGTAATTAGATAATTATTTAAACAATAACCGAATTTAATCAAGTTTTTATGCGTCTTCTAGTCGCATAATTTATTTATGATAAGCCAAGAGAACACAGCGATAATTATCCCGGTCAGATTACAAGCGAGCAGGCTACCAAATAAGCCTTTGCTCGACATTGCTGGCAAACCAATGATCCAACATGTTTGGGAGTCAGCCATTGCTTCTGATTTGGGTCGAGTCGTGGTTGCTACAGATAGTGATGAAATCGCCAAGTGTATTGAAAGTCTTGGAGGCGATGTATGCATGACTTCTGAAAATCATCAGACAGGTACTGATCGCATGTATGAAGCGCTTCAAGTAATTGATCCAGGCAAAATGATTCATTGCATCATTAATTTGCAAGGCGACTTACCTACAATTAACTCAATGGTTTTAGAGAAAGTTTTAAATCTATTATCATCAGAAGAAGATGAAATAGGCACACTGGTCACCCAGTTTGAAAGAGAGGAAGATTTAAAGAAAGAGCAATTTGTAAAAGCAGTCTGTAATTTATCTGGTAGTGAAACTGAATCTTATGCAGAGAATTTTGTAAGAAAACAAGGAGATTATGATTCTAAGAACCTTTTTCATCACATAGGTATTTACTCTTTTAAAAGAGATGCTTTAGAAAAATTTGTCACTCTGTCTCAAACTGATCGAGAAAAAAATGAAAAATTAGAGCAATTAAGAGCTATTGATAACAATATGAAAATAAAAATTGGTTTAATTGACTTTTTACCTCTCGGAGTTGATACTCCGGATGACTTAGAAGAAATTAGAAAGATATTAAGCAAATGAAAAAAATAGCTTTCCAGGGTGAACTCGGAGCTTATTCACATCTTGCGTGCATTGAAGCTGCGTCTGATCACAATCCTGTTGCGTGCAGAACATTTGAGTCTGCCATGGAGCAAGTTAATGCATCTGAGTGTCATTTAGCCATGATACCAATTGAAAACTCGGTCGCGGGAAGGGTAGCGGATATTCACTACTTACTTGGTGGATATGATTTAAAAATATATTCAGAACACTTTCAAGAGATCAATCATCAATTAATGGTAAAACCAGGCGCTTCCTTAGATACAATTAAAAATGTACGTAGTCATTCTATGGCTATTGGACAATGTAATGCTGCGATTAAAAAATATAATTTAGATGTCATCATAATGGCGGACACCGCAGGTTCTGCCAAATTTATTAGTGAGCAAGGAACAATGGAAGATTCAGCGATTGCCTCAACACTTGCAGCTGATACTTATGGATTAGATATAGTAGATGCAAATATTCAAGACATGAAAAATAATACAACTCGATTTTTAATAATGTCAAAAGAACTTCAACAAGAAAGAAACGAAAACTTGTCATACCTGACAAGTTGCATATTTGAAGTAAAGAGTGTTCCTTCAGCTCTTTATAAGGCACTCGGAGGTTTTGCAACTAATGGGGTCAATCTAACTAAATTAGAAAGTTTTATTGTTGATGGTGATTTTAATAAAGCTCAATTCTATATTGATCTAGATGGCCATGCTGAAGATCAATCGGTAAAAGGAGCTTTAGAAGAACTATCCTTTTATACTGAAAAACTGAAAGTCTTAGGCGTTTATCCAAAACATTCATATAGAAACAATTAGTTTACTTATTGTGCATCCAAGCAACAATTAATTGATGAGCTACAGCCATTGCAGGAGGTATCCATATTCTGTCAGGGCTTTTACCAACGAATATACGATTTAAATCTTCTCGAGATAACCATACTGCATCTTCAATTTCATCCTGATCTAAATCAGTTGTATCACCATCTGTTTGACAGAAACATGCAATCATTAACTGAGAGGGAAATGGCCATGGTTGGGTAAATTTATAGTCAACACTTGTAACATTTAATCCCACTTCTTCTTTAACTTCTCTTACAACCGCGTCTTCGATTGTTTCACCAGGTTCTAAAAAACCTGCTAGTGCTGAGAACATTCTGGGTGGAAATATTTTTTGGCGACCGAGTAAACATTTGTCTTTAAAAATAGGAAGCATGATTACGACAGGGTCAACACGAGGAAATAATTCTACGTTACAATTTTTGCAAATTTTTTTGCAACCTGCATCAACAGTTTCAAGTCGGGAACTTTCACATCTGGTACAAAAAATATTGGACGAATTCCATTCGACCATCGACTTAGCCTGGGCAAGAATACCTGTGTCTTCTGGGGAAATACTCTGCGCTATAGATCTTAAATCAATAAATTTACAGTTAGGAAATGCAGTTTTGTCGAAGTCTTTGTTACTTTTTGATAAATCTATGGCGTAGTAGCTTTTATTTTTTAACTTGCCTAGGAAAAGCAAATAAGCATCTTCAATAAAATTTTTTATTTGATCATATGTGGCTAAAAAAATTGTTGAATTTGAGCCAGGTTCACTGCTCACGTGTATCAATGGTTTTCCTGAGTGAAAAACAACAAAACGTGTTTCATTGTCCAATAAATTTGCTTTTTGCCAGTCTTTATCGCTTCTAAGACCTGACATTCTATCGAGTGGATTATTTGCAAATATTATTTTGTTCATTAATTTATTATTTATTAAACAACATTTTATTTTCGTTATGATACAATATTTTGGGAGATTGAGTAGACAAGTTATTCGCCAATCCGGTCAGGTCTGAAAAGAAGCAGCCGTAACGAAGATATTTGGGTTACGTTGATCTCCCACTGAAGATTAGTGATTTTTATGTCCGAAACAACCAATATACCTATTCCATTAAAATATAGACCGCTAAAGTTTAGTGAACTTATTGGTCAAGATCTCATGTCCAAGACAATACAAAATGCAATTAAGATGAATAGAATTGCCAACGCTTATTTACTGACAGGGGTTAGAGGTGTGGGGAAAACAACGACAGCTAGAATTATTGCAAAATCATTGAATTGTTTGAACATAACGGAGCAAGATAACAACGAGCCATGTGGGGTTTGTGACAATTGTAAAGCGATAACAGAGTCCAGAAGTGTTGATGTTTATGAAATGGATGCAGCATCGCGCACCGGAATAGCTGATATAAGAGAGCTGATTGAAGGCGTACAATACTCGCCCGTATCATCAAAGTATAAAGTATATATTATAGATGAAGTTCATATGTTATCGACCGCAGCGTTTAATGGATTACTTAAAACATTGGAAGAGCCGCCACCTCATGTGAAATTTATTTTTGCAACTACTGAGGTAAGAAAAATACCTACAACAATACTATCAAGATGCCAAAGATATGATTTAAAAAGAGTTGAACCTGATGATTTAGTTATTTTTTTAAAATCCATATGTGAAAAGGAAACTGTTGAGTTTGAAGAAGGTGCATTGAAAATTATCGCAAGAGCTGCAGATGGATCTGTAAGAGATGGCCTATCTATACTTGATCAATCTATTGCATTTTCAGGTAAGCATATTTCTGAAGAGCAAGTAAAAGAGATGATCGGTTTAAACGATCCAACCAAAATTTTAGAACTAATCAAATTCATTACTGCTGGTCAAACTCAACAGTCACTTGAAAAAATAAATGAACTTTATGATAACGGAGCCGATCCATCAATGATTGTAAAAGATCTAATAGAAACTGTTCATAGTTTGACTATGATTAATATTGATGCAGCTGAGGGGGTCAAAAGCTCACTTACAGACAGTGAATATAATGCAGTGCAAGAGGTGGCAGTAAATCTTGATGTATCCACTCTCTCAATGATCTGGCAAATGCTTAATAAGGGATTGCATGAAGTTACAGACTCATTTTCTCCTATAACTTCTCTTGAAATGTTGATCATTAGGATCATTTATTTAAATGATATACCGAAACCTAATGAATTAATAAGTGAACTAAATAATTTGGTTGAAAAAAATGACAATAAAATACAGGATAAATCAGGAGAAACATCTTCAGAAATGGATCCAAAAGTAAAAGAAATTATTGATTTCTTTCCTGGAACTGAAGTTGAACAAATTGAAGAGAAATGAATATGAACAATTTTAACAATATGATTAAGCAGGCCCAAGACTTGCAAAAAAAAATGGCTGAGGCTCAGGAAAAGGTAGAAACACTGGAAGCTGAGGGTATATCAGGTGGAGGAATAGTTAAAATAACTATAAATGGAAAAAATAATGTAACTTCTGTAAACATTGATGATACAGCGATAGATAAAAATGAGAAAGAAATTTTAGAAGATTTGATAGTTGCAGCTTTTAATGATGCGCGAGACAAAATTCAAAGAAAAATTGCGGATGAAATGAGTTCTCTTACCGGTGGAATAAAACTTCCTCCAGGAATGAAACTGCCTTTCTAGTATGAAATCTCGTATATCTAATCCAGAAATTGATAAGTTAATACTTTTAATCAGTAAACTGCCTGGTTTTGGACCTAAATCTGCGAGCAGAGCAGCACTTCATTTAATAAAGAATAAAGAACAGTTAATGGTCCCACTAGCTGAGTCGCTTTTATCATCGAGTGAAAACATTGTTACATGTGAAATTTGTGGAAACATAGATGTAAATTCTCCATGCATGATCTGCACAGATGAAGGTCGATCTAAAAATCAAATCTGTGTTGTTGAAAATATTGCAGATCTATGGGCACTTGAGAAATCTGAAGTATTTAACGGACTGTACCATGTGTTGGGTGGCAATCTATCTGCTATAAATAGCATTGGGCCCGATGATTTAAATCTAAAAAAACTTATTGATCGAATTGAAGGCGAAAAAATTGATGAAGTCATATTGGCTTTGAGTGCAACAGTTGATGGTCAAACAACTGCTCATTACGTAGCAGATACATTGTCAGGACACAGTGTTGAAGTGAGTCGTTTAGGACACGGTGTGCCTGTTGGTGGTGAGTTGGATTACATGGATGAAGGAACTATTGCCGCCGCTCTCAGTGCACGACAAAAAATTTAGTTTTATTGTATTTTCCCAATTTTTTTATTCAATCTTGACCTTATATCTAAGTTAGCCTATCTAAAGATTATGACAGTAAAAAAGATTTTAACTGCTCCAGATCCGTTTTTAAAACAGATTTCAAAACCAGTTGATGAAGTAACCAAAGAGATCCAGGATCTAATGGACGACATGTTGGATACCATGTATGACGCACCTGGAATAGGTTTAGCAGCAGTTCAAATTGGAGTTCCTTTGCGTGTAATTGTGATGGACATAAGCTGGAGAAATGAAGAGGGTATAAAAGAACCCCTTTATTTTGTTAACCCTGAAATTACAGTAAAAACAAAAAATCTTTCAACGTATGAAGAGGGATGTTTATCGGTCCCAGATCAATACGCAGAAATTGATCGTCCAGAAGAATGTGAAATAAACTTTCTTGATTATAATGGAAAAAAGTCAACTCTAAACGCTAAAGGATTATTAGCGACCTGTATCCAACATGAAATGGATCATCTTGAGGGAATTCTTTTTATTGATCATTTATCAAATATGAAACGCAATATGATTGTAAAGAAGCTCATCAAAACAAGAAAACAATCAAAAAAAGAACGAATCGTCGCTTAGATAAAATGAAAAATTATCGCATCCTATTCATGGGTACAGCCCCATTCGCAGTGCCATCTTTAAAAAAAATTGTTTCTTCAAACAATCATTTGGTAGGTGTATATACATCTCCCGCAAAAAAGGCTAACCGAGGAATGAAATTATCAATTTCACCAGTAGCAGAATTTGCTGAAGCTGAAAATATTGAAATTAGCTCGCCTCCTTCGATTAGTTCATCAGAGGAATTAAAAAAACTACAAGAAATGAATTTGGATATGATAATTGTCGTTGCTTATGGACTGATATTACCTGAAGAAGTAATCAATTTACCTAAACTTGGTTGTTTTAATGTACATGCGTCTTTACTCCCTCGGTGGAGGGGTGCTGCACCAATTCAAAGAGCAATGATTGAAGGTGATCAGACTACGGGCGTTACAATTATGAAAATGGATAAAGGCCTTGATACAGGAGATATTGGGCTGCAAAAAGAAATAAAAATAGATCAACAAAACTACAGTGAATTAGAAAAAGAACTCGCAAATGAAGGAGCTGAATTACTTATAAACTTTCTTGATAGATTAGATGGCTCTATTCAGTTTGCTAAGCAAAATGACACGCAGGCCTGCTATGCGAAGAAAATACAAAAACAAGAAGCTTTAATAGACTGGACTGAAAATGCTGAGAAAATAAATAGACGCATAAATGCTTATAACCCTAGTCCTTGCGCTTGGTTTTCACTAAATAATAAAAGAATTAAAATACTGAAGGCTGAGGTAATTCATGAGAAAGGTGAGGCCGGAAAGATTATGAATGAAGAATTTTTAATTGGTTGTGGCATTAATTCAATTAGACCGTTGCTTTTAAGAGTTGAAGGTAAACAAGATTGTACAATCAATGACTTTCTACTAGGACATAAAATTGAAGTTGGATCTTATATTCAATGAATAGGTACAAAATAAAAATTGAGTATGATGGCACCCCGTTTGTCGGATGGCAAAGACAAGAAAATGGACAATCAGTTCAAGGGTGTATTGAAAAAGCGATAAGTAATATATTTGAGGAAAACATAATCATTTTTGGGGCTGGTAGAACAGACGCAGGTGTTCATGCAATGGGGCAGGTCGCTCATTTTGATGTTACAGACAAATTACTTGAACCATATGTGATTAAGAACGCATTAAATGATCACTTGAGGCCATTTCCTATTTCCATATTGGAAGTAGAGAAAGTACATAATGATTTTCATGCAAGATTTGATGCAACTCAGAGAAAATACCTTTATAGAATAGTAAACAGAAAGTCACCACTCACTATTGAGAAGGGAAGAGCTTGGCAAGTACATAAAGACATTGATGTTGAATTGATGAGGGAATGCATTCCTTCAATTGAGGGTCAGCATGACTTTACAACATTCCGTTCAGCTCATTGTCAATCTGATAGTCCAATAAAAACTTTAGACAGCCTAAAAATTAGCCAATCAGAAGAAAATATCTATTTTGGTTTCACTGCAAAATCATTTCTGCATCATCAAGTTAGATCAATTGTTGGTAGTTTAAAGTTAGTTGGAGAAAAAAGTTGGTCACTTGGCGACTTTGAAAAAGCATTTAATTCAAAAGATCGCTCTAAATGTGGAGCACTTGCTCCTCCTGAGGGATTATATTTTATGGAAGTTGAATACTAATTATTGTGAGCAGTTTTCAATTGTTTGAACATCTATATCTAATTTTTCTGCGGTGTTACCATAAAAGATTCCTCTGATTGGCGCCGCATAACTTGCATCTAAGCCGCATGAAACACGAATATATCTCTCATCAGGACAACATTGATTTGTAGGATCAAAGCCAACCCAACCAAGTTGATCTATATAAAGTTCAGCCCATGCGTGTGTAGCTTGAAATTCAGAGTCATTTCTATTTTTATGCATGTAGCCATTTACATATCTTGAGGGAATGCCCAAGTATCTAGCAGCGGAAATCATTATATGTGCTTGATCTTGGCAAACACCCTTCTCTTGATCTATTGACATAGCTGCAGTTGTGTTTGTATTGGTGGTATACGGTTCATATTTAATTTTTTTTGCAATTAAGAGCATTAAATCATGAGCAATAGTTACAGTGTCTTCATTTAAGCTATCTTTTGAAGCAATAGAAGCTAGCTCTTTTATTTTATCATTTGGAAGTGTTAAAATTGTACTTCTTAAATAGACATATGGATCGATTTTATCATTCAAACTTTCATACACCCCATTTGTATCAATTGTTTCAACTTCTCCTTTGACTACAAATTTAATTTCCTTTTCTGATGGCTCGCCTTTGAAGTTTATTATATTATTTCCCTCTCCATCTCTAAATATTTCACCACCAGATTTGTTATTTCTTTTTACAGTCCAATTCAATATTTTAAGACCATTGTAGGGAGATGGAGTCAACTTTGTTGTTTGAATTAACCCTAATAGGTTATCATCATATTCATAATTTGTTGTATGATTGATTGTAAGTAACATAATCTACCTAAAAAAATGATTTTGAATTTGATTGTCTAAGAAAGATATCTTCGATACAAAATTGGTCACATACTCATGCAAACCATATTCAATAATTGACTCGACAGTTTCGTCTTTCACAGAGTCATGAACTGATTTAAGGCCAGAGTAAATATCACTGATTTTATCAGGACTGCATTTCAAACAATTAAGATGATAAACAATATTATTTATACAAAAACTTAAAGAACGTGAACAATCATTATTAAGTATAAAAAAATGAGCAATTTTTGTTGAGGTCACGTCTCCATCATAAGCCCATCTAAAAGCGCGAAATGAAGATAGTGATCGTAAAAGTATAATCCATTGTAAATTATCAAGATTTCCCCCTATATAATCGGCAGTGGGAAGTAGTACAAAATATTTTACATCAAGCAATCTTGCAGAATTATCTGCTCGTTCAATGAATGTGCCAAGAAATATAAAATGATATCCGTCATTTCGTAATAATGAGTTTGCTGATCCCCGAAACATATTTACTTGTTGAATAGTCCATTCAGTAAAGTTTGGTAGATCAGCACGAGTAAATTTTTTATTTTTTAGCTCCAATATCTCTTTGTATGACTTATTAATTGCAACCCATGCCTCAGGAGTGAATGCAGTCCGCACTAATAGAGCGTTATTTCTAGCTTTGGATATACAGCTGTATACAGAGGAAGGATTTTCTTCATCAAAAAAAATATAATCTTCAACATTTTCCTGATTTATTTCATTGTATTTAGTAAAATAGCCCTGAGCAGCACCTGCAGCTGATAATACCGAGTCCCATTCATTATGGTAGCCTTTAGGGTTAGGAAACAAGGACATTCTATAACCCACATCAAGAAGGCGTGCCATAGTTTCTGCTCTTTCCATATATCTACTAATCCAATAAAGATTCTCTGCTGTTCTGCTTAGCATGTTAATCTGCGAGGACCCAAGTGTCCTTTACTCCTCCCCCTTGTGATGAATTTACTACATACGATCCTTTATTTAATGCAACTCTTGTTAATCCCCCTGGGCATAATTGTACTTTTTCTCCAACAAGACAGAATGGACGTAAATCAACTCGTCTACCTGAAACTTCATTATCTATTAACGTTGGTGAGGATGATAAGTCTAATGTTGGTTGAGCAATATATCCTCGAGGGTTACTTTTCAGTTTAGTAGAGAACTCTGAAATTTGATCTTTAGTTGATTTAGGTCCAATTAACATTCCATAACCACCTGAACCATCAACTTCTTTCACCACAAGTTTTTCAATATTTTCTAATACATAAGTTAATTCGTCATCTCTTTCACATCTCCATGTTTCAACATTATCTAGAATAGGTGTTTCACCAAGGTAAAATTTTATCATTTCAGGGACAAATATATAAATAGCTTTGTCATCTGCGATACCAGCACCAGGAGCTGAGCATATATTCACACCACCTGTTTTATAAACTTGAGTGATCCCCGGGACACCAATGACTGAGTCCGGGTTATAACAAAGAGGATCTAAAAATTCGTCATCAATTCTTCGATATACAACATCTATTTTTTTTGGTCCATCAACTGTCTTCATATATAGCAAATCATTTTCAACAAAAAGATCTTGTGACTCCACCATTTCAATACCCATTTGGTCGGATAAAAAAGTATGTTCGTAATATGCGCTATTTAAATGGCCTGGAGTTAACAAGACAACTGTTGGTATACTGCTATCACATTTTTTTGGGGCAAGACTCATTAGCGTCTGCAGTAATCTAGTAGGATAGTCATCAACTCGTAAAACACGATTCGTGTGAAATAAATCAGGAAACATTTTCATCATGATTTCTCTATTTTCCAACATGTATGAAACACCAGATGGTGTCCGACAGTTGTCTTCTAAAACATAAAACTCATCTTTTCCTGTTCTGACTAAGTCAACACCAATTATTGGACTATAAATCTTTCTTGGAGGTGAAAAGTTGATCATAGACTGATCATACGACGATTTTTTATAAACAATTTCTTTTGGAACAATCCCCGCCTTAAAAATTTCACCGCTATTATAAATATCGTGAAGAAAAGCATTTAGAGCTTTCGCTCTTTGTAAAACACCTTTTTCTATCTTTACCCATTCGTAGTTTGTAAGAATTCTTGGAATTAGGTCAAACGGGATGATTCGTTCAGTCATATCATCATCTTTGACCGAAAAAGTAATACCAATCCTTTTAAAATGAGACTCAGCTTCAAAATTCTTTTGGCTAATGACCGTGGATGACATGGTTCTCAACCAAGAATTTACTTGTAAGTAGTGCTTTCTTATTTGAGCATCATCGCTATACATTTCATCAAACATGGCCACATACTAATCAAATAGCTATCAATATTAATTTTATGCCTTTGCCAAATTGACATGTTA
>CACMLX010000011.1 GCA_902614655.1 uncultured Pelagibacteraceae bacterium | reverse complement strand
AATACACGCAAATAGGGAAAATTCAGATAGCGATTCGCCTGACTTATTTAGTGACCAAAACGTGCATCAACTGGATGAAACACATAATTCCATTGAAGCTGATGAAGAATTAGAAACCGATCAAGATTTACTTGAAATTCCATCTTTCTTGAGAAGACAGAGTAAATGATAAATAAAGAACTTGGCCACAGGCCAGTTCTTATTGAAGAGGTTATTGAACAATTAGGGCCAAAAGACAATGAAACATACATCGATGCAACATTTGGATACGGAGGATATACAGAGAGAATCCTTCAAAGCTGTGAATGTAAAGTCATTGCAATCGACAGAGATCCAACAGTCAAAAAACAAGCTGAAAGATTTAAAAAAAAATTCGGCAGTCGGTTTTCTTTTGTACATTCTAAATTTAGTCAGATTGATAAAATTTTCAAAGAAACAAAAGAAAAAGAAATTAACGGTTTCGTATTTGATATAGGAGTTTCATCAATGCAACTAGATGATGCAAATAGAGGGTTTTCATTCATGCAAGATGGTCCCCTAGATATGAGAATGAGTCAGGATGGCCAAACAGCTTCAGACTTAATAAATAAAAAGGACAAAGATGAGCTTGCTGATATCATCTATCATTACGGAGATGAGAGAAATTCAAGAAAAATTGCAAGAAACATAGAGAAGAACAGAACTCAAAAAAAAATTGAGAGTACGATTGAGCTTGCAGAAATAATTAAAAAATCGTTTCCTTCAAAATATTACAAAAAACACCCTGCAACGAAAACATTCCAGGCTATTAGAATTTTTATTAATAATGAAATACAAGAGCTTCATGCTGGTCTCAACCAAGCTTTTAATTTACTAAGAGCGAATGGGAAGATATGCGTGGTCACATTCCATTCAATTGAGGACAGGTTGGTAAAGAATTTTACAAATAAAGTTTGTTTAAGGAATAAAAAGACCAAATTAATAAAACCATCTTCCAAGGAAATATTAAGTAACCCAAGATCTCGTTCGGCAAAGCTTAGAGTCATTAAGCGTGAGCGATTAAACTTTAATTATATTCCGATATCTGAGTTAGGATTTGAATTATGATAAGTGCTTTCTTTAAAATATTGTCCGTTGCTGTTTTGTTAACCGGATTACTTGCAATTATGGTTATAAAAAACATTTCAGCCGAAAAGCAAAAGTATATTTATGAACTTGAATTAACACTTCGAGAAGAACAAAAGATAAATGAGCTTTATAAAATTGAATGGGACCATTTGGTTTCGCCAATGAATATTAAAAAAATTTCAGAAATGATTATTACTAATGATTACGAAAAGTATTTTGTTGTATTAGATAATGAAGATATTGAAGAAAATAATGAATTATTTAATGATGTTATTGAAGTTTATGAAACATCAACAATTAATCAAAATTTGGCAAGGTAAATTCCGTGAAAAAAAAGCGGAATACTGGCCGAAAGAAAATTGATATATATCAAAAAAGTTTTTCATTTACGCACAGATACAATAAAGAAAAGTTTGCTTTTGAAAGATTAAAGTCTTTAAAGAGTAATTTTGCTCTTAAAATAAAAAATCGTTTAATATTGTCAGCGATTGTTTTTAGTAGTTTGTTTTTGGCAGTAACAATCAAGATGATAGAAATTAATTTACTTTACACCGAAAAGGGAAATTATTTTGTTGAGAATGTTGAGACAAAAAGGGGAAATATTCTAGATAGGAATAATACCTCTCTTACAGCAAATTTATTAACATCCCATATATCTGTAAATCCAAAAGCTGTGTACAATAAGAAAAAATTTATTAGTAAAGTCTCAGCAATAAATAATAGGTATTCCGCAACTGATCTTGATAAATTGGTATCTGAAAAAAAATTCTTCTGGCTTGATCGAAATGTTGAACCCTTAGAATTACAAAAGTATATAGATTTAGGTGAAACTGGAATTGAATTCAGAGATGCTTATAAAAGAAAATATCTTCACAGTGAACTTTTTAGTCATTTAGTTGGAAAAGTTGACATTGATAATACAGGCGTATCTGGACTAGAAAAATCTTTTAATAAGTTTCTTCAAAATGAAGAAAATAATGATTTGATATTATCTTTAGATACAAGAATACAACACATTGTTCGCGATGAAATACTAGCTGCTATGAAACTATATAAAGCAACTGGTGGCTCAGGACTCATAATGAATGTCAATAATGGAGAAATTCTTGCCATGACATCACTTCCAGATTTTGATCCCAATACTAAAAATGCGAATGACAATGATAAGTTCAACAAAAACACATTAGGTGTATATGAGTTTGGTTCAGTGATGAAAATATTTACTGCAGCAATGGGAATTGAGGAAAAAATTTTTCAGCCAAATACAAAGTACGAGATTGAAAATCATATTTATATTGGAAAGCATCGTGTAGAGGATGTTCACAGGCCTTGTGAGATAAAAATGTGTTCTGTTGAAGAAATATTTGTTGAGTCATCAAATATTGGAACGATAAAAATGATTAGAGATATTGGTAAAGAATTACAGCAAGAATATTTGTCTCAACTTGGATTACTTCGTCAAGTAAATATTGGAATACCAGAAAAAGCAATTCCAATTGTTCCTGACCCATGGAGAACAGTTAATACAGAATCAATCTCCTACGGTTATGGCCTTTCAGTATCACCATTGCATTTGGCTGTAGCTACATCAGCTGTAGTAAATGGAGGATATTTAATTAAGCCATCTCTAACAAAATTAGGAGATGATAAACGATATGAAAATCAAATTTTTTCAGAAGAGACCAGTGAAATTATGCGTTACCTTTTAAGCCAAGTTGTTGCAAAAGGGACTGCCAAAGAAGCCTTTAACAAGGATGCTGATAAAGCATACACAGAAGATGGTAAGTTTAAATATTTGGTTGGAGGTAAGACAGGCACATCTCACAAAATAGACAAAAAATCCTACACAAGAGAAAAGTTAACTACTTTTATATCGGTACTACCCATACACAAGCCTAAGTATGTAGTTCTTATCTCATTAGACGACCCGAAAGGGATTAATAGAGAATATGGAGAGCCATATAATACTTGGAACTGGAGTGATGCTGGGTGGAATGCGGCAAGAGTTTCAAGACAAATTATTGATAGAGTAAGTCCTATTTTGGACATAAAGGCAAGATACATACCTAATGAAAACATGCTCATTAATACCTCTCTTTGATAAATGCCAAATCACTCCCTTCTAGAAGAAATTAAATCAAAGAAGATAAAATTTAATGGAGTCTCATCAGACTCGAGATCGATAAAAAAAGGAAATATTTTTTTTGCAATCCCTGGAAATGAAATAGATGGATCTAGGTTCATAAATCAAGCAATTAAAAAGGGTGCTGCAGCTATTGTTGTTCCATCATATAGTAAAGAAAGATATCCCAAGAATACGACAGTGATAAAGGCTAAAGATATTAGAAAATCACTATCGCTATTAGCATTTGAAATAAACAAAAATAATATTGAAACAAAAATTGCAATAACTGGAACTAATGGAAAAACATCTGTTGCATATTTTTTAAGTTATTTACTGAGAATTTCAGGAAAGAGTGTAGCTACTATAGGTACTTTAGGAAACTCTGTATTAAAGAGAAATAAATATAACCTTACTTCACCCGAACCGATTGATCTTTCAAAGCAATTAAAAAAGATAGGTCAAAAAAAAATAAAATATTTAGTTATGGAAGCATCAAGTCATGGCTTACATCAAAGCAGATTTTATGGAATGAATTTTGATGTTTGTGCGTTAACAAATATATCACATGATCACCTTGATTATCATAAAACTATAAATAATTACATAAAAAGTAAAATGATCCTTTTCAAAGATTATATACATAAGGATAGTAAATTAATTATTAATTCAAAAACGAAATACATTAAAAATATAAGATCAATTTTAAAAAAAAATAAATCCGTTCAGCCATTATATTTTCAAGCAAATAGAAATTATAAAATTATAAAAATTCTCAAAAAAAATGATATTCAACATGTAAAAGCAACAGTCGGCAGTAAGCGAATTCTTTTAAAGTTTAAAAATTTTCCAAATTTTCAGATAGAAAATTTTATATTTGCAATTTCAATTTTGAATTTAATTGGATTTGATCCTAGAAAGCTATCAAAAAGCAGTCTTAATTGCCCTTCAGTATTAGGAAGAATGGAATATGTTGGAAAAACAAAAACAGGTGGAAAAGTTTATGTTGATTTTGCACACACGCCCGATGCTCTTAAAAATTCAATTGTAGAATCTAAAAAGTTAAAGACATCAAACGTACATGTTTTATTTGGTTGCGGTGGAAATAGAGATAGAAAAAAAAGACCGCTTATGGGTAAAATAGCTTCAAAATACGCTGATAAAGCAACAGTCACAGATGATAATCCAAGATATGAAAATCCAGCAAGGATTAGAGAGGAAGTGATTGGAAATTTAAAAAACTTATCTGAAATTGGTGATAGAAAACTAGCCATAAAAAAAGCTATTAGCGAATTAAAGAGAGGCGATTTGCTTCTTATTGCCGGTAAAGGTCACGAAAAATTTCAATCCGTAATGGGAAAAAATTTACCTTTTGATGATGTTAAAATTGCCAAAAAATATTTACTAAAAAAATGAAAAAATTCATTACAACTACTGAAATAAACGAATTATTTGGGACTAATATTGTTGGTAAAAGAATAACTGGTGCATCGATCGATACACGGTCATTAAGGAAAGGTAATATTTTTTTTGCAATTAAAGGTTTAAATACAGATGGTCATAAATATTTAGTAGAAGCGGAAAAAAAAGGTGCATCCATTGCCTTTGTTCATAAAAAAATAAAAGGTATAAAAATACCTCAAATCAATGTCAAAGATACATCTAAAGCACTACTTAAGCTTGCAACAAAGTACAGATTGAAGCTGAAAACACAAATTGTAGGTATTACAGGTAGTATTGGGAAGACTGGCACAAAGGATGCAATAAATTTTTTGCTAAGAAATGAGGAAGATGTTTTCTGTTCGCGTAAATCATTTAATAATCAATACGGCCTACCTCTTGAATTACTAAATATGCCACGGCATACGAAGTATGGATTTTTTGAAATAGGCATGAATCATTCAGGAGAAATCAAAAGACTAGTAAAGGTATTGCAGCCACAAACAGCTATTATTTTAAATGTTGAAAATGTTCACCTTGGTAATTTTAAATCTTTAAAAGAAATTGCATTAGCAAAATCAGAAATATTCACTTCAACAAAAAGTATTGAAAACTTAATTATTAATAGAAATTCTAATTTTTATAAACTGCTATATGCTTTATTCAAAAAAACAAATATCAGCACTTGCTTAGACATTGGAAAAGTTAAATCATCAAAAGTATACCTTAAAAAAGAGACAGATATTTCGAATAATATTAAATACCAAGTAATATTGCCTGATGCTAGTAAACTTGAATTTAATTTAAGAAAAAATCAAAAAAATCTTATTTTTAATGCATTAGCCATTCTTACTTGCTTTTATATGCTAGGTTTAAATTTAAAACTAATTAATCAATTCAAAAATATTCCTTTTACAGAAGGAAGAGGCGAAATACTAAAATCAAAATATAAGGGAAATAAATTAGAAGTACACGATCATTCTTATAATGCTAGCCCTGTTTCAATGAGAGATACAATCGATATTTTTAATAAATTTAAAAATAGACACTTAGTTTATGTCATTGGGGATATGAATGAGCTTGGAAATAAATCTCAAAAATTTCATATTGATTTAATTAGATATCTAATACTGATAAAGGCTAAAAAAGTAATTTTTGTTGGCACAAAACTTTTCTCACTTAGAAAAAGATACAGTAGACTTCAGTTTGAATATTATGAGAACATAGATAGTGTTATAGGCAATGCAGAAAAAATATTTAATAGGAATAGCAAGGTATTTCTAAAAGGTTCGAATTCAATCAATTTACGAAAGTTGTCAAATCATTTAATAAGTTAACTATGATCTTATATTTAATTGAGTATTTAAATCTTGGTGTATTAAATAATTTTCTAAATTATTTAACAGTTAGAACAGGTTTAGCATTGTTTACTTCATTTTTTTTTATTCTCTTTTTTGGCCCATTTTTAATTAAAAGAATTGGATCATACCAATCAATTGGTCAGCCTATCAGAGAAGACGGCCCTGAGTCTCACTTAGTAGCTAAAAAAGGGACTCCAACAATGGGAGGAATTATAATTTTGATTTCTATAGTTGGATCAATGATTCTATGGGTCAATCCTGAAAGCTATATATCTTGGCCAATTATATTCCTTCTAATATCTTTTGGATTGGTTGGTTTTGCAGATGATTTTAGCAAAGTTAAGAAAAAATCAAGTAATGGAATTTCAGCGAAAATAAGAATTTTTTTCCAAATAATAATATCTTTGATATTTGTTTACTGGATAACAACTTATAATCAAATTGATATTCAGTTATTATCCTTACCTTTTCTTAAGGATATATTTCTAAACTTAGGTTTATTTTCAATTCCATTCGTAATATTGGTAATTCTAGGATCTGCAAATGCGGTTAATCTTACAGACGGTCTTGATGGGTTAGCAATTGTTCCCATTATGATTGTCTCCGCGACTTTTGCTGTAATCTGCTATTTGGCAGGAAATATGATTTTTTCAAATTATCTTTACATTAATTATTTACCTGGAGCAGGTGAATTAACTGTGCTTTGTGCAGCCATAATTGGATCCGCTCTTGGCTTTTTATGGTACAACGCGCCACCTGCAATGGTCTTCATGGGCGATACGGGGTCTTTATCTTTAGGCGCTGCATTGGGGGGAATAAGTGTTCTAACCAAGCAAGAAATTGTATTAGCAATAGTTGGAGGAATATTCGTGGCAGAGGCGGTGTCAGTAATTCTTCAGGTTGGATCATATAAGTTAACTGGCAAACGAATATTCAAAATGGCTCCCTTACACCATCATTTTGAGAAGAATGGTATTGCAGAATCAAAAATAGTAATTCGTTTTTGGATTATCGCTTTAATTCTTGCCTTGATTGGACTCGCAACACTTAAGATCAGGTAACTAAATGTTGAAGTCAAAAAAATGTTTTTCAAAGAAAAGCTATGTGGTCATTGGCATGGGAAAAACGGGATGTTCAATTTATAAATCTCTCATAAATAGTGGAGCGGTAGTATATTTTTGGGAAGATAATCTCAAACATTCAAAAGAAATATTAAATAAAGGATATAAAAAGTATTCTCCTAAAACAGGTCAAATAGACTATGTTATTCCCAGTCCTGGAATTGCTACAAAAGGAAAGTCAGCACATAAACTTATAAAAAAATTAACTTCAAAAAATACTAAAACAATAAGTGAATTAGATTTATTTCAAATATACCTAGATAATTTTAATAAAAGGAACCAGATAAAAATAATTGCGGTTACAGGCACAAATGGAAAATCAACAACAGTGTCGCTTATTCATCATATTCTTAAAAAAAATAAATTTAACTCACAGTTAGCGGGAAATATAGGCAATCCGATCTTTGAAACAAAAATGATTAAAAAAGGTTTTTATGTCTTAGAATTATCATCTTATCAATTGGAGAGTTCCGAAATATTTCAACCTGATATTGCCTGTATACTTAATTTAACTCCTGATCATTTAGCCAGACATAATACAATGTCTAATTATGGTAATGCGAAATTAAATATTTTTAAAAATATAAATAGCTCACAAAAAGGTTTTTTCGATAATAATTCAATTATAAAAAAATTGATAAAAAAGAATAATCATTTGAATAAAATGAAAAATTTAAAACAGATTAATATAAATAAAAAAGCCTCCAATAAAAATTTAAATGTAAATCAGTATAATTTACTGAATAATGACCAAAACTACCGCTTCTCATATGAAATTTTGAAAGAAGTGGGCTTGAGCAGCAATAAAATCTTCAATACTTTTAAATCATTCAGAGGTCTTGAATTTAGACAGCAAATAATTTTTTCAGACAAAAAAAAAATTATTATAAATGACTCTAAATCAACAAATTATCATTCTCTAATTGCAGCGTTAAAAAAATATAAAGATATCTTTTTGATATGTGGCGGTCAGATAAAAAGCAGTAATATCAATATATTAGATGACAGCCTTGGCAACATTAAAAAAGTAATAATTATCGGAAAAGAATCTAATATTTTTCACAAATACTTTAAGAGTAAAGTTACTACAGTTTATGTTCATAGCTTAGATAAAGCAGTGGTCGAAATGAGTAAATTTATGAAGACTAATACCGATTTCAATACTTTTTTATTTAGTCCAGGCGCCGCTTCATTTGACCAATATAATAACTTTGAGGAACGTGGAAGACATTTTAATAAACTTATAAGCAAACTTACCAAATAATGAATAAAAGAACCTATGAACAGTCAATAATTACAAACTGGATTACTGAAATAAATAAACCAATTTTTTTTTGTATAACAGTATTAATAATTTTTGGTCTATTAATAAGTTTAACTATAAACCCTGGTACAAGCAGGTATCTAAATAACAATCTATTTGCATTTTTTAATATACAGGCTTTGTATTTAGCAATAGGTTTTTTAGTATTTATTTCTATTTCACTGATTGAGACAAAATACATTAAATTATTTAGTGTGATATTATTTACAGTATTTTTTGCTTTACTAGTTCTTACTTTATTATTTGGGGATGAAATCAAAGGCTCAAAAAGATGGATAAGTTTGGGTTCTCTATCTCTAATGCCAATAGAGTTAGTAAAGCCAGTATTTTGTGTTGTACTGGCTATGATATTAAATAATCAATACCAAGGTACAAAAATATCATCTCACTCACTAAGTGCTTTAATCTATATTTCAGTTGCAAGCATTCTTGTTTTGCAGCCTGACATTAGTCAATTTTTTTTATTATCAGCTATATATTTCGGTTCAGTGCTTATGAGTGGTTTCAGTATTATTATACTCGCTGTAATTGTGGCTTTTGGACTCCTAAGTTTCGTGATGATATATTTGCTCAATTTTAATGTTCAAAATAGAATAAATTCTTTTTTATTTCCAAATGAATATGACGTAAGTCAAACTGAAATCTCTCTTCAAGCAATTAAACAAGGAGGTATTATTGGTGTGGGGCCCGGTAATGGTCTTTTAAAAAATAAAATTCCTGAAGCTAATTCAGATTATATTTTTTCTGTGGTTGCAGAAGAGTATGGTCTCATAGGTTGTACACTTATATTATTAATCTTCTTTATAATATCATATCAAGGCTTCAAAAAAATTTATGGAAACAATGATCACTTTAATCAAATCTGTTTATTTACCCTTATTTTATACGTATGCTTACAGGCCTTAATTCACATAGGGGTAAATATAAGGTTGATACCAACAACTGGAATTACCTTACCATTTATCAGCTATGGAGGTTCATCGGTCCTTGGCATGTCTATTGCAGCGGGATTAATTTTATTATTCTCAAAAAATAGACATATTCGTAAATAGACTAACGTTATGAAAAAACTTTTTTTAGTAGGTGGAGGAACTGGCGGTCACTGTATACCAATAAATGTAGTTTATTCAAAAGCACCTAAAAACTTTGAATGCTTTATATTAACCGACCGCAGAGGCAAGAAATATTTTGATAATATAGACTCGAATAATGTAATCATAATTAGAAATCTTGTTTCTTCTCAATCAAGACTAGCAAATATTTTAAATGCTCCATTCTTATTTATTCAATCAATGTTATATAATGTTAAAATCAAACCAGATTACACTTTAGGTTTTGGCGGATTTTTCACAATACCTGTTCTATTCGCTAGTTTAATAATGAGAAAAAAAATTTTTCTTCATGAGGGCAATGCATTTATTGGAAAAGCGAATAGATTATTATTTAGATATGTAGGTAATATTTTTACAACTTTCAACGAAACACATGGTGAAGAGCTAATCCATAACAAAAATTCATTCAGAGTTGGTTTGCCAACTAGGGGCAGTAAAAATTTAGAAAATATAAAAACTAATAAAAAAGATCAACTTACAATATGTATTCTTGGTGGTAGCCAAGGTGCAAAAAACCTTTCAGATAATATTGCTCATTCGATCATAAAATCTAAGAATGAATGTAAGAAAGAATTTATTGTTTACCATCAATGTAGGAAAGAAGATGTAAATTTAGTAATGCAACTATATAGAGAAAATAGTATTGAGTGCTATGTAAAAGTATACTTCAGCAATATCACAGAAATTTTAGAGAATACAAATTTAATTATATCGCGCGCTGGTTCATCGACTATAAATGAAATAATTTGCTATGGAATTCCCTCAATTTTGATTCCTTATCCATATGCAGCCGACAACCATCAATATTATAACGCGTCAGTTCTTAAAAGCCTTAATTGTGCCGAAATAATTGAGGAAAAAGAAATGAATACTCACATATTATCAAGCCTGATCAATAAAATAATCAACAACCCGCAAAGAAGAGAGTCTATTAAAGAAACTTTAAAAAAAGAGTATATAAACAATCCTGTTGAAAGAATTTTTAAGCATATAGAAGCAAGCCAATGAAATTAAATAAAAATAAATTGATTCATATTGTAGGAGTTGGTGGAATTGGAATGAGTGGAATTGCAGAAATTTTATCAGAAATGGGATATCAAGTCCAAGGAAGTGACATAAAAATCAACGCAAACATTATTCGATTAAATAAAAAGAAAATAAAAACTTTCAGTTCACATAAAAAGTCAAATTTGAAAAATGTAAGTTTAGTTGTTTATTCATCTGCAATAAGTAAAAACAATATTGAGCTTGAACATTCCAAAAAAATTAAAATTCCTTCAATTTCAAGAGCTAAAATACTATCTCAAATTGTAAAACTAAAAAAAACTATAGCTATATCTGGGTCTCATGGGAAAACTACTACGACATCTTTAATTTCAGCAGTTTTAAATGGGGCAAGTATGAAACCCACTGTAATCAATGGCGGAATAATTAATCAGTTTGGTACTAATACAAAATTAGGATCAGGTGATTGGTTAGTAGTTGAAGCTGATGAGTCTGACGGAACTTTTGTGAAACTTCCAGCCTCTATTTCTGTGGTAACAAATATTGATAAAGAACATCTTGATTACTATTCAAATTTTCAAAATCTAAAAAAATATTTTAAAAGGTTTATAATGCAAGTTCCTTTTTATGGTTTTGCAGTTATATGTATTGATGATAACGAGCTACGTAAGTTAGCTGCAAATATAAGCACGACAAAAATTATTAGAACTGGATTCCACAGAGAAAGTGATATCAAGTGCATTAAATTAAGACATAAAGCCAATGAAACAATATTTGATGTTTTTGTAAAAGAGCAAAACCAAACTATTAAAAATATTAAGTTACCACTTCATGGAGCGTATAATGTAAATAATGCATTAGCTGCTATAGCAGTTGGTCTTCAATTAAATGTAAAACCAGAAATAATTAAGAAGTCTCTAAATTCTTTTAAGGGTGTCCAAAGAAGACTTACTGAGTTATGGAGTAATAAGAACATAAGAGTTGTTGATGATTATGCCCATCATCCAACTGAAATAAATAATGTATTAAAAGGATTGGTTGATGCAGACAAAAAAAATAGAATAATAACTATTTTTCAGCCTCATAGATACTCAAGGGTTTTAGATTTAAAAAGCAAATTTACGATGTGTTTTAAAAATAGTGAATGTGTCTTTGTCTCGGACGTTTATGGAGCGGGCGAGAAAAAGCCAATAAATTTCGATTTAAATAAATTTATTATTAACATTGCAAAAAATTCGAAAGTCAAAGCTGAATATTTTGTTAAAAATGATCAATTATTTGAATTAACAAAGAAGAATAAAGCAAAAATAGTCTTTTTATTTTTAGGGGCTGGGACAGTTACGGATTGGGCTCAAAATTTTGCTAAAGAGTTAAAGAAAATTTATGAATGAAAATCAAAGGGAATTTTTAGAAAATTGTAAAAAAAACAATGTTATTGGTAAAATTCAAATAAATTATAATTTATCAAAATATACCTGGTTTGGGGTAGCAGGCAACGCTGAGATATTTTATATGCCCTCAAATTTTGAAGAATTGGCAAAAGTTTTAGAAATCAACAGAGATAAATTACCAGTAACGGTGATTGGAGCTGGATCAAATATCATTATAAGAGATGGTGGAATATTTGGTCTTGTAATAAAATTAGGAAAAGAATTTAGCCAAATTACATTACATAAAGAGTGTATTGAAGTTGGGGCTGCAACCTACGATAAAGTCTTATCTAATTATTGTCAGAAAAATGAAATAGGTGGTATGGAGTTTTATTTTGGAATTCCGGGAACACTTGGTGGTGCAGTTCGTATGAACGCAGGTTGTTATAATTCTGAAACAAAAGATATTTTTATTAAAGCAAAATGTGTTGATTATAGTGGACAAGTCAAAGAAATATCTAATTCGAAGGAATTATTTTCTTATAGAAAAATTAATATACCCCAAGATATAATTATCTGTGATGTATATATCCAAAAAAAATATGCAAGCAGTGATTCAATTGCCCTAAAAATGAAAGAAGTTGATGATCAAAGAAAAAAGGCCCAACCTCAGCAAATTAAAACAGCAGGAAGTACATTTAAAAATCCAAAAGATCAGACTGAAAAGAAAGCATGGGAAATAATTGAAGAAGCTGGTCTTAAAAATTTTGAGCTTCAAGGAATAAGTTTCTCTTCTAAGCATTCAAACTTCATAGTTAATAATCAAACTAAATCAGCAAATCTTATCGAAGACTTCGGAGAATATGTTAGGTCTGATGTAAAGAAAAAATTGGGAATAAGCTTAAACTGGGAAATAAAGATATTAGGTGAAAGATGAATAAAGACAAAAAAATTATGCTTTTGTATGGAGGCATTTCTGCAGAAAGAGAAATAAGTATCATCACCTCAAAAGAGATAAGCAAATCACTAAAAAATATGGGCTATAATATTGTTGAAATTGATGCAAATGAAAATCTGTTAGCTGATCTTGAACTGCATAAACCTGACATAGTATTCAATGGATTACATGGAACATGGGGAGAAGATGGGAGTGTTCAAGAAATACTTGAAAAATATGGAGTGCCTTACACTCATTCTGGAATTGAGACATCCAAATTGGCAATGGATAAATATAAGTCTGCTGAACTATTTATTAAAAACGGGTTCAATCATCCTTTAACGAAATTGATGAAGATAGAGGCAGTGAAAGATCAGAATATATTTGATTTTCCATATGTCTTAAAACCAAGAAATGAAGGATCTAGTGTTGGTGTTAGTATTATTAGAAACCACGAAGAATTAAATAAATATCTGCTGGAGAATAAATTTCGAAATGAATTATTGATACAGCAATTTATTGAAGGCCCTGAGATTAATGTGGCTGTCATAGGAACAAATAGAACTGGTTCCATAGAAATCGAGCCAAAAAACGAATTTTATGATTACGAATCAAAATACTTTGATGCAGGTAAAACAAAACATATAATTCCTCCAAGATTAGAGAGCAACCTTATTGAAAAAGTTGAAGGCTTAGGCTTAGATGCTCATAAATTATTAGGTTGTAAGGGAATTAGCCGAACTGAATTTATATTAGATACAGTGACAAAGCAATTCTATATATTAGAACTGAACACTCAACCAGGCATGACGCCAACTTCATTGGTTCCTGAAATTGCAAATTTTAAAGGTATCAACTTTGACAAACTTATTAATTGGATTCTATTAGATGCAACGCAAAATTAAAATTATAAATATTGTTTTCTTTTTTTTAATTTTTGTTTCTTTTATAGCTTTATTTTTATTTTTAAAGTTTCCAAGTTTACTAAATAATTCATTTCAAATTAAGCATGTAATAATTGAAGGTGTAAAAAAATCAAATAAATCAGAGATTGAAAATAATGTAACTGATTTTACAGACAATCTTATTGGATTAAATTTTAATTCTATCAAGGAAATCGTTGAGTCAAGTGAATGGGTAAAGCGGGCATCAATAAGAAAAATTCTACCATCAACTTTGATAATTAATGTAATTGAGAACGATCCGTATGCCATATACCTTCAAGAAGGAAAATCTTTTCTTATAGATATCGATGGAACAATCATTACTGAAATAAACTTAGATAATTACGAAAATGAGCTTTTATTTGTAAAGGGTGAAAATTCGCCAGAATTACTCGAACAATTAATTAGGGATATAAGCATTGTGTTTCCAAATTTAATTCAAAACCTGGATGAACTTGAATTTATAGAAAAAAGAAGGTGGAATCTAAAATTAAATAATAAGTTGCTAGTAAAATTACCAGATGAAAACATTCAACACTCATTAAAAAATTTAAAACAGTTATTTAAGGATCAAGAAGTAATGCAAAGCAACATCATTGAGATAGATTTGAGAATTCAAGGAAGAGCTGCCATCAAAGTTTTAGATGGAGAAATAAAATATGGTATCGATGAAATTTAATGGGCCAAAAAATAATTAGTGCAATTGATATAA
Organism: uncultured Pelagibacteraceae bacterium; assembly: GCA_902614655.1. GTDB lineage: Bacteria > Pseudomonadota > Alphaproteobacteria > Pelagibacterales > AG-422-B15 > CACNXQ01. The sequence continues at coordinate 24,791 of CACMLX010000011.1, read as the reverse complement.
GGGCTGACAAGGTGATTTGCCTAATTGCTCAAGAATTACAAATATTAGACAAAGGAAAAATTCTTCAACTTATTGGAATAGGGACTTCTAAGCTGAGCGTTAATTGTTTAAAGCCCTTTTCGTTGGAAATGGATGAAATTAAGAATCATCTTGATATTGCTATTTCGAAAGCAGAAGTTGATGCTGGAATAAAAATTAGCAACGTCTATGTCAGTATATCTGAAAACATGAAATCAGATTATATTGAATACGAAACTAAAATATCAGGTAACATTATAACAGAGAATGATATTAAATCCTTTTTTAAAGCTGCAAAATTTAAATGTTTATATACTGAAACAGAAGAGCCGCTACATTCTTTTCCAATAAGTTTTAAAGTAGATAATAAAAAAAGCTTATCAGATCCAATTGGTTTGAAAGCTGATACTCTTCAGACCAAATGGCATGTGATATCAACTTCAAAAGACTATTTAGATAAAATATTAGATTTGTTAAATAATCAAGATATAAGTCTTAAACAGATAGTATCGAGTCACTATGCTAGCAGCCTTGCAGTATTATCAGATGATGAAGCTGATAATGGAGCAGTAAGCATAGATATTCAAAAAAATAAGACAATTATTTCCTATACATTTGACAATCAACTTATTGGCTATGATACAGTTAAAGTTGGAACTTACAATTTTTCCAATGATATTTCACAAGTTAAATCTATTTCACTTGAGAAGGCTGAACTCCTAAGAAAGCAAATTGATACAATGAATACTCAGAGGATATATGAAAAAAAATTAGAAAAATATTATGATATATACTCATCCAGAGCAGAAGAGCTTTCAAATATAATTAAAAATGTAATTCTTAAATCAAAATTTAGCTCTATTGTATCTAATAATATTGTGCTTACTGGATATGGAGCAAAATCTTTAACTGTCCAAAAGTTTATTAAAAATCAAATGAGTGGTAGTAATTTTCGTCTAGGTTCAACTAAAAAAATTAATGGATCTAAAACTTATTTAGATAATCCATCTCTTGCTTCTGCATTTGGTCTTTTGACTTATGCAGCAAATCATAGCATGGAGGGAGAAAAGGACGTTTCTGATTTAGAAAAAAAATCAATATTATCAATAATTTATAGTTTTTTTAGAAACCTTTGAGTAGTAACAAAAAGAAATAATCTTTGTTTTTTCCCATGCTTTTAAACAATTTATAAGATGTTAAATGCAAAAAACCGTAAACAAGTCTTTCAATATTTCAGGTATAACTTTACACAGTGGTATAATATCGAACTTATCCGTTCATCCAGCTACAGCTAATACTGGAATTGTGTTTAGAAGAGTTGATATTAAAAACTCTAATGAAGAGACACTAATTGAGGCAAAGTTTAATAACGTTAGCACCTCAAATCTATGCACAAAAATTACTAATAAATACGGAATATCAGTTTCAACAATTGAACATTTGATGTCAGCTTTACATGGTATGGGAGTTGATAACGCTATTATTGAAGTAGATTGTGATGAATTGCCAATTCTTGATGGAAGCTCTGTTGAATACGTAAGTCAAATTCAATCAATTGGTCTTAAAAGTTTAAATGTAGAAAAAAAATTTCTAAGTATATCAAGACCAATTGTATTTAGTATGAATGACTCTTTTGTGAAGGTTTCCCCATCTGATAATTTCGAAGTTGATTATACAATTTCTTATGATCACAATCTTATAAAAGAACAAAGATTTAATTATGAGTTTAAGGATTCAAACCAGTTTAAAAATCTTATTTCTAACTGTAGAACTTTTGGCTTTAAAGATGAGGTAGATTCGCTCAGAAAAAGAGGTCTCATTGCAGGAGGTTCTTTAGATAATGCAATTGTCCTTGATAAGCAAGGAATTGTAAATAAAGATAAACTTCGTCAGGAAAATGAATTTGTTAAACATAAAATACTTGATTTCATTGGTGATATTTATCTCTTAGGATATTCAGTGAAAGGAGCTTTCGAAATTTATAAAGGCGGACACAGATTAACACATGAAATTATGAATTCAATTATGTCAGATCAATCAAATTGGCGGCTTATAAAACAAGAAAACTTAAATGATAAAAAATACCAAAAGACTTATTATACAAAGTCTATAGCTCTATCATTATAATTTAGAAATTCATCTTTATTCTTCTTAAATAATCATTAAAATTATGATTATGATAAATATGAAAGTTTCTATTTTCCTAATTTTACTTACTTTCACTCTTGCCGCTTGTTCAGACTCAAAGTTAGTCACACCTGAAACAGAAGGTGAAAAACTTCAAATACTTTACTCGAATGCTATGGAATTAGTTAAAAAAAGAGATTTTGTGGATGCAGCAATACTATTTGAAGATATTGAAAGACAATATCCATACTCTAAGTGGTCTAATCAGGCACAATTAATGACAGCGTTTTGTTATTATAAATCTCAATTTCATGATGAGAGCTTAGATGCTCTAGAAAGATTTATTGCTCTATATCCTAGTAGTAAAAAGATCTCTTATGCCTATTACCTTCGGGCTCTAAACTATTTTGAACAAATTAAAGATGTAGAAAGAGACCAAAGTATGACTTTTAAATCTAAACAGTCATTTTATGAAGTTATAAAGAAATATCCTGATTCTGAGTTTGTTGACGATGCTTATGCAAAAATTGATATCATTAATGATAGACTTGCAGCAAAAGAAATTGAAATCGCAAGATATTATCAATTTAAACAGCAATGGATATCAGCAATAAACAGATACAATAAAATTTTAGAGGAATATAATACCTCTGTGTATACAGAAGAAGCATTACATAGACTTGTTGAAATTTATTTCTCTCTGGGTTTAAATGAAGAAGCAAAAAGATATGCATCTACTTTAGGGTTCAATTTTCCTGAAAGTGATTGGTATGCAAAAAGTTACGAGTTAGTCAAAGATTTAAGCTAAATATAAGAAGTGGAAAAATTCCCAAAAAAAAAGTTTCAAAAACTTATAAAAAATATCCAGTATCACAATAATCTTTACTACAATAATGATAGCCCTGAAATAAGTGATGCAGAGTATGATACTCTGATAAACGATTACAAAAATATCAAAAAACTTTTTCCTGAAGAAACCATGCAATCTGATATTTTAGAAAAAATTGGAGGTAAGGCTTCAGAATTATTTTCAAAATTTGAACATCCTACAAGAATGCTTTCACTTGACAATGCAATGTCAGAAGAAGATCTGCTAAATTTTCAAAAAAAAATATCTAATTTTTTAAACAAAAAGAGTATTGATTTTGAATTTTCTTCTGAACCTAAAATTGATGGTCTATCAGTTAATTTAATTTATAAAAATGGAAAACTTGTGACCGCAGCAACTAGAGGTGACGGTCAAACTGGTGAAAACATTACAGGCAATGTAATTACAATCAAAGACATACCAAAAATCTTAAAATCAAAATCTCCACCGGCATCTATCGAAATAAGAGGAGAAATATTTATTACTAAAGATGATTTTATTAAGTTGAATACAGAAAATAAATTTGCAAACCCGAGAAACGCTGCAGCGGGTAGTTTAAGACAATTAGACTCAAAAGTAACTGCAAAGCGCCCTCTCAAATTTATTGCTCATGGATTTGGATCATTTACTGAAGAAAAGAGTAGTTATTACGATCAATTAATTGAGTTTAAATCTTGGGGGATCCCAATCAGCCCATTCCTAAAAAAAGCCAAAAACTTAAAAGATTTAATAAAGATTTATAATGAAATTAACAAAAAAAGAGCAGAAATACCCTATGATATTGATGGACTTGTATACAAAGTTAATAAATTATCTTTTCAAAATAGATTAGGCATTGTTGGCAAATCTCCTCGATGGGCTATAGCCCATAAATTTGCTTCAGAAACTGCACAAACTCAAATTAAAAAAATAGATATTCAGATTGGAAGAACTGGATCGGTAACACCTGTCGCAAGACTGGAACCAATTAACATTGGCGGTGTACTGGTATCAAATGCTACATTGCATAATTTTGAAGAAATAGAAAAAAAAGATATTCGTGAAGGTGACTCTGTAATTGTTGAAAGAGCAGGCGATGTAATTCCTCATATTCTTGAAGTTGTGTCTAAGAACAAAAAAAATAGACCAAATCTATTTAAACCACCCAAATCTTGTCCAATATGCAAATCACCAATAGTTATTGACCCTGATGAAGTTGTTGTTAGATGTTCAGGTACTTACGTATGCGATGCTCAAAAAATTGGCAGGCTGAAACATTTTGTATCAAGAAGTGCGCTAGATATTGAGGGCTTGGGAGATAAACAAATCAATCTTTTTTATAATAAGGGACTATTAGAGGACTACGCTGATATTTTTGACCTTGAGGCAAAAAAAGATGTAATTGTTAAGATAGAGGGATGGGGCACACTTTCGTTTAACAATTTAATAAACGCAATAGATCAAAAGAAAAAAATTGAGTTATCAAAATTTATTTATTCCTTGGGAGTTCGTTTTGTGGGGCAAATAAATGCAAAATTAATCGCATCAGCTTTTTCAAACATTAAGAGCTTTATAAGTTTTTTTGAAGGAAAGAGCGATATACTTAGCACTCTTGAAAATACAGATGGACTTGGTCCTAAAGTTATTCAATCATTTATTGAATACTCAACAAATAAATCTAATAAGGAACAAATATTAAAACTAACTCAGAGAGTTGATCTATTTATTAAAAAAGTAGATACTGTTAAATCAAAAATAACCGGAAAGAAAATAATTTTTACAGGAACACTGTCATCAATGTCTAGGGCTGAGGCAAAAACAAAAGCTGAGAAACTTGGTGCAAAAGTCGTTTCATCAATAAGTAAATCTACAGATATACTCGTTACAGGTGAAAATTCTGGATCGAAGCTAAAAAAAGCAAAAGAATTTGGTGTCAGGGTAATGAACGAGAAAGAATGGTCTAATTTAGCTAATTAATCAGGGGGGATGTTTGGTCTATGAGCCATTTTTTCTCCTGTTCATTCATAAATCGCAATAGATTTGATTTTACATTTGAGTGGTACTTATTAATCCACTCAATTTCCTTTTTATTCAGCATTTTTTCATTTATTAAATCTCTCTCTAAAGGAGCCATTGTTAATGTTTTAAAATGCAAATAACCTTTACTTATTTGAGACATAATTAGGCTCTCTATTCTGATACCGTAGTCATTTTTTTTATAGAAACCAGGTTCATTTGAAACAACCATACCTTCCTCAAAAGATATTTTAGAAAATTGTGAAATAGAAGGGGGACTTTCGTGTACATTTAAAAAACAGCCTACACCATGCCCAGTTCCGTGTTCAAAATTACAATTTATTTCTTTGAGATACTTTCTTGCAAGATTATCTAATTTTTTACCTTTTTCTCCGTACTTAAATTTACTACGTGCGACTGCAATATGGCCCTTTAAGACTCTAGTATACATATCTATTTGATCTTTTCGTGGCTTATTAAAACTTATTGTTCTCGTTACATCAGTCGTTCCATCAAAGTACTGAGCGCCAGAATCAACTAGAAATAAATCTGATTTTCTAATTTTTTTGTTTGTTAATTTATTTGCACGATAGTGAACAATTGCTCCATTTGAGCCTGTACCTGCAATTGTTGGGAAACTGAGTGAAAAGAAATTTTTATTACCCTTTCTTAAATTATCTAAATATTTAATTGCATCCATTTCTGTTATATTTTTATTTTGTACTTGGTTTTTAATCCAAAATATAAATTTTGTTAGTGATGCACCATCTCTTTTATGCGAATTAAGCATACCCTTTTGCTCAGTTTTATTTTTTTTAGACTTAATTAACTGTATGACATCCCCTTGAATGTTTAATCTTCCCTGGTTTTTAATTGCATTAGCAAGATTAAAATTAATCGTATTGATATCACACATGAATGATTTATTAATTCCACTCTTTTTGATAAATGGATAAATATCTTTTTGTTTTTTAAAAGAGACATCAATTTTCAATTGCTTTCTTAAATTGTTTTTGCAATCAGAATAAATATAACATTTTCCAGTTTTATGAATAATTGCTTGAGATAGAAATATAGGTGTATACTCAATATCATTTGATCTTATATTGAACACCCACGAAATTGAGTCACATGCAGTTAAAACATAGTAATCTGTTTTAGATTTTTTTAAAAAATCGACAATTTTATTTATTTTACTTTTAGCGCTTTCGCCTGCAAAACTTTTATCTAAAACAAATGGCTTTGAAATGCCTTTCTTTGGTTTCGTTCTCCAGATTTGATCAATGAGATTTTTTTCTAGTGGTATTAAATTTGTTTTTTTACCTAAAGATTTTGAATATGATTTAATTTTAAAATAAGGCATAATGTTACCATCAAAACCTACATTTTTAGCTTTTTTTAATTTTAGTAAATTTAATGGAGTGAGTTTATTGTAATTAAATATCTTATATTGCCCTTTATTTACTTCATTCTGAGCTTGGATCGTATAACGCCCATCAACAAATAAATAAGCTTCTTTTTTGCCTATAATGACATCTCCAGCTGATCCAGTAAAGTTGCTAATCCACTCTAGTCGTTTACTGTAATTTGGCAAAAATTCGTTCTGATATTCGTCTGAGTGTGGAATTATGTAATAATCAATTTTATGTTTAATTAACAGTTTTCTTATTTCAGCAATTTTTTTTGAGGTATTCAACATGGTTTTAGAAAATCAGATATTAATTTTTTTGTACCATGTTTATCAAAATCCACAACTGCCTTTGTGCCGTCAATATCTTTTATACGACCAATGCCAAATTTTTTGTGTTCAACAGTTTGGCCTATTTGAAGTAAAACATCATCGTTTATATCTCTAACATTTTCTATTTCCATATCAACTACTGTTCGATAACTTGAAGATGGATCATTTTTAAAATCTAATTTTCTTGGTTTAAAATCAAAATCTTGATTAAATTCATCAATTTCTTGATTTTGGAGTCTGTCCATATGTCTTGACGCGTGATTAATAGTTTTTATTAATTCTTGATCTAACTCCTCAATAAATCGAGATTGCAATGAAGGCATCCAATTATTTTGAAATCGACGACTCATTGATGTCGAGATATTTATTATTTTTTTAGCTCGCGTTATGCCGACATATGCAAGTCTTCTTTCCTCTTCAATTCCTTTATTGCCAGTTTCATCAATTGTTTTTTGGTGAGGAAAAAGCCCTTCTTCCCAACCTGGCAAAAAAACATAATCATATTCAAGACCTTTTGCGGCATGAAGCGTCATGATACTTACTTTATTGTCTTCATTATTTTCATCTATGGCGGTAACTAAAGATACATGCTCTAAAAACTCCTCAATACTGTTATAGTCTTCCATTGCAATTATTAATTCCTTAATATTTTCTATTTTTGTTTGGGCAGAGACATTTTTATCATTTTTAAGCATATTCATATAACCAGACTCATCGAGCAGCATTTTTAAAATGTCATAAAACTGCATATTATCGATGGATGATTTTCCTCTATTGATAACAGAAATGAATGCTTTTAAGCTCTCAGATATTTTTTTGGTAAATTCATCTGTATCAACCATTTCTTTTGACGCTTGATACAATGAAATTCGTTTTTGTTTTGCGTAAGATAAAATATGATTAAATGATTTTTCACCTATACCTCTTTTAGGGACTGTTAAAGCTCTTTCAAATGCGACATCGTCTTGACTTTCATAGACCAGCCTAAGATATGAAACAGCATCTTTTATTTCTGATCTCTCATAGAACCGAATACCACCTACAATACGATAAGGAATTGAGTATTTTATAAGAGACTCCTCTATTTCACGCGATTGAAATACTGCTCTTACTAATATTGATATATTGTTCAGGTCAGGGTTATCGTCACTATACTTCATAATATCCTGAGCAACTAAATCGGCTTCATCTCTGCTTGAATTAACTAAATGTAAATGTATGGGTTCTCCATCACCTTGGTCCGAAACAAGCTCCTTGCCAAGTCTATATTCGTTATAGCTAATTAATGATGATGCAGACTTAAGTATATTGTTTGTTGAACGATAATTTTGTCTAAGTCGTATTACCTTTGCATTTTCAAATTCTTTTTCAAACCGAAGCATATTATCAACTTCAGCACCACGCCAACTATAAATTGATTGATCATCATCTCCAACACAGCAAACATTTTGATGATGAGAACCAAGAAGTTTAAGCCATTTATACTGTGCAGCATTAGTGTCTTGGTATTCATCCACATGAATATATTTAAAATTATTGCTATAACGTCTGTGAATATCAGGGACTTTAAAAAGATTAATACATTGTAAAAGCAAGTCACCAAAATCTAAGCAATTAATTTCAAACAATCTTGCTTGGTATATTTTATAAATTGAGAGACTCTTTTCATCGACTAAATTATCTAGTGACTCAGATTTTATATCATTTGGATTTAGAGCTTTGTTTTTCCAATGATCAATTTTAGATTGAATTAATTTGGGTGAAAATTGAGATTGGTCTAAGTTTTCAGCCTTTATGATTTGCTTTATCAGGGAAAGTTGATCATCCTTATCAAGTATCGTAAAACTTTGTTTCAGACCTATTACCTCTGCGTGGTTTCTAATTATTTTTGCTCCAATTGAATGAAAGGTTCCCATCCAAGGCATCTTTTCCATATTTTGACTTACTAGTTTTTGGACACGCTCAGACATTTCTCTTGCAGCCTTGTTAGTAAAGGTTACGCAAAGAATCTGAGAGGGGAATGCTAAGTTATTATCTATGATATGAGCAACTCGAGTAGTAAGTACTTTAGTTTTTCCAGTTCCAGCTCCTGCAATAATTAGATTTGGACCTTCGGTACTACAAACAGACTCATATTGTAGTGGGTTAAGACTTTCTAAGTAATTTACTTCATTCATAACTGATCATTTAAGTGATTCAGAACATATAGTCTAATTGCGCTTGATAAATTGGATGTATTTTTAGTCTTATCTATTTTTGAGATAATTTTATCTGGAGTAGTATTTTCTTTTTTGCTTAGTTTTAATATTTCTTCCCAAAATTCAGTTTCAAGAAATACACTTGTAATGTGGCCATCTATCTTGACAGTGCGCTTATTGGAATTGGGCATGAACGAGCTAAGATGAAGAAATCATTTTTGATGGATTTAGAAGAGACTTCATCTTTCTTACATCAACGTATTTTAGGATTTTGTTTGCCTCAATTAGAGTAATATTTTTCTTATGTGCAAGCTTTGCAAGCTCAGCAGCTTTTTCGTATCCAATTTCTGGAGCAAGGGCAGTTACAAGCATTAAGGAATTCTCAACACCTTCCTTTATATTTCTCAAATTTGGTTTAATTCCTTTCAGGCATTTATCACAAAAGTTTGTAACTCCAGAGGATAATAAATTTATTGCATTAATTATGTTAAAACCAATTACTGGTTTAAATGCATTAAGTTCAAAATGACCTTGAGTTCCTGCCATTGATATTACATTATGACCGCCCATAACCTGTAAACAAGCCATTGTTAGAGCTTCACTTTGAGTTGGATTTACCTTACCAGGCATTATGGATGATCCAGGTTCATTCTCAGGTAAATTCAGTTCTCCAAGACCTGATCTTGGTCCAGAAGCTAACAGCCTAATGTCATTTGCTATTTTGAAAAGATCCGTTGCAATAACATTTAATACTCCCGACAGTTCTACAAGAGAGTCATGAGAGGCCAAAGCTTGGAATTTATTGATTGCAGGTTTAAATTTAATTTTATTAATTCTACTTATTTCATTTGCAACTAGTCTATCGAACCCTTTTTTTGTATTCAGACCAGTTCCAACGGCCGTCCCTCCTTGGGCTAAATAATTTAAGTTAGTCTGGGCTGTCTTCAGTCGTTTAATGTTCATATCAATTTGAGATTGATAACCTGAAAACTCTTGTCCAAGTGATAAGGGAGTTGCATCTTGCAAGTGTGTCCTACCGATTTTGATGATACTTTTCCATTTCTTAGACTGGCTACCTAAAATTTTTTCCATTTCATTTAAAGCCGGAATAAGTTCATCTGTAATTTTTTTAGACGCTGCAATATTGATTGCAGATGGAAAACTGTCATTAGTTGATTGACTTTTGTTGACATGATCGTTCGGGTGAACTGGACTATTTATCCCAAGTTTCCCGGTAAGTTTTTTATTGGCAAGATTAGCGATGACTTCATTTACATTCATGTTAGTTTGAGTTCCAGATCCAGTCTGCCAAACAGAAAGAGGGAATTGATCATCATGCTTTCCGGTAAGAATATTTTTTGATACACTAATTATTGCATTTGCTATTTTAGGGGCTAAAGATTTTTGTTTTTGATTTACTTTCGCGCACGCCATTTTTATTGTGACCAGTGCATGTATAATTTCTATAGGCATTAAATTATTGCCAATTTTAAAATTCTTTAGTGATCTTTGAGTTTGAGCGCCCCAAAAATTACTATTTGAAACGTTTATTTTCCCTATACTATCTTCTTCTTGTCTCGTTTTTTGACTCATATTAGATGTATTATACTACTTTACTGTATATATGGTAATTAATTCAGTTTTTTAAAGATTTTATTTTTTTGATAAAGCATTAAACTGCTTAACGAATGACATTTGGTGAATCAATTACAACTTGTTTTAAAAAATACGTTGATTTCAATGGAAGAGCATCTCGTTCTGAATTTTGGTATTTCTATCTATTTCTAACAATTATTGGAATTGCTTTAATACCTCTAGATATTGCTATTTTTCCATATAATGAATGGGGTCCAATTGGAACTACCTTTGCTATACTAACTTTTTTTCCATACATTGCTGCTACGGCAAGAAGATTGCACGACTCAAACTATTCAGGTTGGCTACAATTGCTGGTAATAACAATTATTGGAATAATACCAATATTGATTTGGTTGATTCAAAAAGGCCAAGAAGATGAAAATAGATTTGGTACAAATCCTCTAAATGAGTCATTAGAGTGATAGTATAGTTTTAATAGTTAATTTTCGTATTGCGTTTAGTAAAATAAATACAAATTATGAAGAAAATATTTTTATCTTTCTTAATTGCGACATTTTTTTTATCACCAGCAAAATCCCTTGATAGCTTTGACATTTATGAGATATTAAATAACTCAACAGTTAGAATCAATATATGGCAGGATCATGACAGTGAGGACGCATATACTATTTCAGGAGGTAGTGGTGTTATTATCAATGAAATTAATGGTGTCTATTATATTCTTACCAACGCTCACGTTGTATTAGAAAAATATTGTCATTTTGAAGAAGAGATTAATTGCGAAGACAAAGGTTGGGATGACTGGATCACGATTGCAGTTGATACTCCTGATACTAAATTTGATTACATTGTTTCTTATGATGACATAATGTATTGGACTGAATATGATTTTGCAGTAATTCGGTTAGACATGAACAATTATATAATTGATGATCAGTTTCACGATTTTAAACCAATAAAAATCGGAGGCTATTGGCATCCATTAATGAATGTTTATGGTTCAGGATTTCCATATATTTTAGGAAACTATTACAAAAATTATGCTCAAATGGTTTATTGCTCAGGAATTGTTCATACAATGTTTATGGATGATGACTCACTGTATCAGTTGGGAAATTATTCTATAGCCCATAGTTGTACTTTAGCAGGTGGCATGAGCGGTGGCCCTCTACTAGATGAAGAAGGCATGTTACTGGGTGTCAATGGTTTATCAGGAAACTCGCAACTATATTCTGATTGGCTTGGAAATTTAGTGGATATTGATATCGCCCCTGCAAGATTTGATTACGCAATGGATATTTGGGATTTGTATCGACTGGAATTAATTAGCAATGAGAATGAAGAAGGCCACTTTAATTCTAATAGTTCTTTTTACGGTTATTTGCCTAAACTATCTTACGACTTCCACATTAATTTTTACGAATCTTACGTTGATTTATTTCCAAATAAAATTGATAAAATTAACTCACTTTTTGAATAAAATTTATGAAAGTGGGAGACTTCTGTGTTTTGTTTCACTTAATCATATCATACTTCATCTCAAAAATATCTCTAAGTGTGAAGTAGTGTGAAGTTTTAGATTAAATCTTAATTATAAAGTGCTAATTTGTTTTTTTTACTCAAAACATTGAGCGTCAGTGAATATACAAGTTGTATAATGGTATACATCGCTAACATCTTTCTTTGCTCCGTTTACCACTCCTTCTACAGAAGATGTAACTGTGCTGCATCCAATAATCATTAAAAAAGAAATAATAATTAAAAAATAATTAATACGAATCATTCTGAAAATTATATCAGATAGTCGATTTTAGTGGGAGACTTCTGTTGCCCGGTGCCTCCCGAACCGCGCTTACCTAATTAGATTAAGCAGCGAGCGCTAATTCATCGTTAGCATTTATAAAATAGCCCGATAACGGTGGTACAATACCGAGAGAAAAACTTACCTTTAAGCATTCGTCGATCCTATATCACCCCCCCAATTTATGGTGGAGGTGCCGGGTACCGCCCCCGGGTCCGTAATGGGTATTACGCAAGCCGTTTATCCCTATAGCTGGGATATCCCCAGCAATCTGAATATAGTTGGATATTGAGACTTTTTAAAGAGAGTAATCTTAATATAGTATGTGTTTATTATTTGATTCATAAAAATGCCAGTAAATAAAGAACAACTTGAAGAAATTGAAGCCTTAAGGTCTGAAATATCAGAAACAGCTCGTGTTACAGCGCCTGAATTAGAAGCAGTTTTGTACAAGCCAATTGAAGTGCTCGATCATGGCTTTATTCGGGTCATTGACTATATGGGGGATGACAGTTCAATAGTGCAGTCGGCAAGAGTATCATATGGTAAAGGCACCAAGAAGATTTCAAACGACAAAGGACTTATTAAATACTTAATGAGGCACCGTCACTCGACACCGTTTGAAATGTGTGAAATTAAGTTTCATATTAAACTTCCAATTTTCATAGCTCGGCAATGGATACGACACAGAACAGCAAACGTTAATGAGTACTCGGCTCGTTACTCTATTCTTGATAAAGAGTTTTATATTCCATCAGCTGAAAACCTAGCAGCGCAGTCTGCAATCAATAATCAGGGTAGAGGCGATGCGTTAACAGATGCTGAAGCCTCTAATGTTATTCAGATACTAAAAAAGGATGCTGAGCAAACATATTCTAATTACGAAACGCTATTAAACGAAAGTTCTGAGGGCAACATCATTGATGAAAGTAAGTCTGGGATTGCAAGAGAATTGGCTCGAATGAATCTTACCCTCAATACCTATACACAATGGTACTGGAAGATTGACCTTAATAATTTATTACACTTTCTTGCCCTAAGAGCTGATGACCATGCGCAGTATGAAATACGTGTTTATGCGGATGCCATGTTAGATATTGTAAAAAAATGGGTTCCCCTTACTTACGAAGCATTTGAAGATTATAGAATTGGCGGTACCGAACTCTCTGCTAAAGAAGTCAATCTGATGAGAAAACTTCTAAAAGGCCAGAAAGTGTCTTTTGAAGAAGAAGGTCTGTCTAAAAGAGAATGGAGCGAACTACAAAGAAAGTTTGAAATTAGTTAGTATTTGCTAATTGTTCTAATTTCAATCGTTTTAATAAATTCTCAGCCAATTCAATAAACATCTGGCTGACTTTATGATCTGGTACTAAATCTGTTAGAGGGTGACCTTTTTCACATTGCTCAAGAAGCAATGGATCATGAGGAAGATTTGCGAGTATTTCATAATCATATTTTTCAGCAACTTCATTTGTTTTACTTTCACCGTAAAGTTTATATTCTTTACCTGTATCAGGTGCCAAGAAGTAACTCATATTTTCCACAATGCCAAGAATGGGGACTTTAGTTTTTTCAAACATCTTTAAACCTCTGATTACATCAATTAAAGCAATATCTTGAGGTGTAGTAACTATTAAACTTCCAGAGATTTTTAGTTTCTGAATCAGAGACAGTTGAACATCACCTGTGCCTGGGGGCAAATCAATGACCATAATATCTGCAACTCCCCAATTTACTTTATCGATCATTTCATTAATTGCTTTCATGACCATGAGGCCTCTCCAGATGATTGGATTTTCATCATTGACCATGTAACCCATAGACATTGTAGATAGTCCATATCGATTGATTGTTTCAATTTTTTGTCCATCAGAATGAGGCTTTTCATTAATTCCAATCATTTTGGGAATTGAAGGACCATAAATATCAGCATCAAGTAAACAGGTTTTTAAACCAAGTGATTTAAACGCGCACGCAAGATTTGAAGCGACTGTTGATTTACCAACTCCTCCTTTTCCTGATGCAACTGCAAGAATATATTTTATTTGATTAGTGCCAACACTATTTGTTTTGTCGTCTGAACTCACTTCATCATTTGCATGTGTAGAATTTTCCTTATGTAAGGTAGTGATGATATTAACTTTAGTTATACCAGGAATCTCTTTCAGTACTCTTTGAGCATCTTCAAAAATTTTTTCATTTTTTTTCTGATCATTTTCTTTAAATTCAATAATACAATCTATTTTTCCCTCACTCACGGATACATTTTTAACCATACCTAGGGCCACTATGTTTTCACCCGCTTCTTCGTTAACAACTTGTCCAAGGAGGTGTAAAGCTTGATTTTCGAGAGTTTCTGCCATTTTTTTGATCTTGTATTTACGTAATTAATTACAATATATCATAGTATAAGTGTAAATAATTGCTTTTAAGCATTTTTACCATATATAGGTATTAATTCTAAATTATATGTCTTGGTCTGATAATAACAATAACGATCCTTGGGGTTCTTCGGGAAATGGAAGCGGTAGACGTGGTCCAGGTCCCAATATGGATGATGTGATCCGCAATGCACAGAACCGTTTCAAAGGAATGATGCCAGGCTCTTTTTTTGGAAAGTTAGGACCAATGGTTATCATTGGTATATTAATACTTATATGGCTTGCGAGTGGTTTTTATAGAGTTTTACCGGACGAGCAGGGCGTAGTATTACAATTTGGAAAGTACACCAAAACAACACAACCTGGACTAAATTATCACTTACCGTACCCAATAGAGCGTGTATTCACACCCAAAGTAACCAAAATAAATAGAATAGATGTTGGTTACAGACAAAGTCCAGATTCTAGAGTTACTGCGATTAGAGATGTAGAAGAAGAAAGCTTAATGTTAACAGGTGACGAAAATATTGTTGATATTGACTTTTCAGTATTCTGGTTGATCAATGATGCAGGTAAGTTTTTATTTAATGTTCAAGCTCCTGAACTTACTGTGAAGAGTGCTGCGGAGACTGCAATGAGAGAGTCTATCGGGCAGGGTGGTTTGCAATCTATTCTGACAGAGGGAAGAACAGAAATAGAGGAACAAACTAGATCAATTATACAAGAAATTTTAGACGAATACGGTACGGGTATCACAATAACACAAGTACAAACTCAAAAGGCTGACCCGCCAGCACAGGTAATCGACGCATTTAGAGATGTACAAGCTGCACGTGCTGATATGGAACGACAACGAAATGAAGCAGAGGCATATGCTAACGATATAATTCCAAGAGCAAGAGGTGAGGCGGAGCAAATTCTTCAATCTGCTGAGGGTTATAGACAAAAAGTCATTGCTGACAGTGAAGGTAAGGCAGCAAGGTTCCTGTCAATTCAAACAGAGTACGCAAAAGCTCCTCAAGTAACAAAGAAAAGAATATTTTATGAGACAATGGAAGATGTATTCTCCGATATGGACAAAGTTATTATTGACAAAGCTGGGGGTGACTCTGTTGTTCCTTATTTGCCTCTCCCCGAATTAAGTAAGAAGTCGCAGGATTAATTATGAGCACTACTAGAATATCATTGATAGTTTTAGGGTTTATAGCAATAGTCGCTTATTTCACCCTGTTCACAGTACTAGAAGTAAAAAATGCAATCGTATTGCAGTTTGGTGATCCAAAAAGGGTAATTACTGATCCAGGTCTTAATTTTAAAATACCATTCATTCAAAATGTAATATTTATTGATAATCGTATTCTAGACATAGATGCCCCTGCCGCTGAGGTAATCGCATCTGATCAAAAAAGACTTATTGTTGATGCTTATGTAAAATTTAAAATTGTTGATGTTTTAGAGTTCTACAAGGCATTTGGTAATGAAAATGTTGCTAGATCAAGAATTTCTGCAGTCGTTAATTCAAGAATTAGGGGCGTTTTAGGTGAGGAACCTCTATCCGCCGTGTTATCAGATGATCGTTCGAAACTAATGAAACAAATTACGTCATTAGCCGAAGCCGAGGTTAAGAATTTTGGAATAGAAATTGTGGATGTAAGAATTAAACGAGCTGATTTACCTGAAGCAAATAGCCAGGCAATTTTTGGTAGAATGCAAACTGAACGTGAACGTGAAGCCAGAGAGTTCAGAGCAAAAGGTGCTGAGATGGCTCAAAAAATTCGTTCAACTGCTGATAAGGAAGTTACGATTATAAAGTCACAGGCAGAGAAAGAAGCCAACATAATTCGTGGTGAAGGCGATGGAATGGCTAATAAAGTTTTTGCGGATGCATTTGGAAAAGACCCTGAATTTTTTGCTTTCTATAGAGCAATGCAGGCATATGCAGAAGGACTGAAAAGTTCAGACACCACTATGATCTTGTCTCCTGAGAGTGAATTCTTTCAATATTTTGGAACTTACTCAGAGTAAAAATATTTAACTTTCCTAAAATGATGCAATTTATATTAGGTTCGCTTGGGTTACTTTTAATTATAGAGGGCCTTCTTTATGCCTTATTTCCAAATAGAATGAAGAATATGATTAGATCTATGTTAGAGATGAACAATGACACCCTAAAATGGGGAGGTCTGGCATCAGCAATATTAGGATTTCTAATGGTATGGACTGCAGTTAGATGAGACTAAACATAAAAATTATTCCATTCATATTTATTTTATTAATATTTTCTAACTATAAAGCAATAGGCTTTAATGGTCCTGATACCTTCTCTGATTTAGCTGAGAGAGTTTCACCCTCAGTTGTTAACATTTCAACTACTGGTGTAATAGAAAATACTGGTCCTCAAGTTCCATCGATTGAAGATTTTTTTAATTTCCCGTTTAATATGCCTAGCCCGGAACCATCTGAAAGAGAATTTAGTTCATTAGGTTCAGGCTTTGTGATTTCTGTAGATGGTTTTATTGTTACAAATAATCATGTTGTAGAGAACGCTTCAGACATACAAGTAACGTTTACAGATGGATTAAAATTAGAGGCCGAATTGATTGCTTCTGATGCTGAGACTGATTTAGCACTTTTGAAAGTTGACGCAAACAACCTTCCATTTCTAGAGTTTGGTGACTCAGATACTGCAAAAGTAGGTAATTGGGTAATGGCAATTGGAAACCCACATGGACTAGGAGGTACTGTTACAGCAGGTATAGTTTCTGCAAGAGGTAGGATGCTCGGCGGAAGATATGATGACTTTATACAAACTGATGCTTCAATAAATAGGGGCAATTCAGGAGGACCATTATTTGATTTAGATGGAAAGGTGATTGGAGTGAATTCAATGATAATTTCTCCAAGCGGTGGATCTATTGGAATTGGTTTTGCTATTCCATCAAATCTTGCAAATAACATTATTCAGCAACTGCAAGAAACAGGAGAAATTGAGAGAGCCTGGCTGGGAGTAAGAATACAAGAAGTAACTGACGAAATTGCCGAGAGTCTGGGTCTTGGTAAAACTTATGGTGCTTTAGTTCAAGGTTTAACTACAGATAGCCCGGCACTTAAAGGTGGCGTTAATGAGGGTGATATAATTATTGAGTTCAATGGTAAAGAGGTAGAATCTGTTCAAACACTTCCAAAACTTGTGGCTGAGGCAGATATTGGTCAATCTACAAAGGTTGTTGTTTGGCGGGATGAAAAAGAGGTTCAGTTATTTGTAAATCTAGGCAAACAGCCGTCTCTTGAGGAGCTTGCCTCAATTGAAAATAACGGATCGGCTGCTTTAATAAAAGAACTAGGAATAAAAGTCAGAACATTGACAGATGAAGACAAATCCAGATTGGATTTAGCTAAAACTCTACAAGGTGTAATTATTTCTGAAATCAATAATGACTCTTTTCTAATACGACAAAATATTAAAAAAGACGATATTATCATTGAAATTCAAAATAGATCAGTGAAAACATCTGGGGAAGTATTACAAATAATTGACGAGATCGTATCTCAAGGAAAGGAAAATGTTTTAATTGTTTTCTATTCTGGTCCAAATTCTAAAAAATATATAGGCGCAAGATTGTCTCTCGATTAATCAAAATGGAAAAAAGGGACATACTGGTTATCTTTGGTCCCACTGCAAGTGGAAAGTCAAAGCTTGCAACTCAAATTGCTTCTAAACAAGAATCGGCAATAATTAATTTTGATAGTCTACAAGTATATAAAGATCTTAAAATACTAACTGATAGACCAGACGATGAGATATGTAAAAAATTTGACCATCGTCTTTATGGAATGCTTAAAGGAAGTGAAAGTTGTTCAGCAGCTATTTGGCTAGAAAAAGCAGCGTATGAAATTAATAATTGTTTTGATAATAAGTTGCTTCCAATTGTTGTAGGTGGAACAGGTTTGTATTTAAAGGCTTTGATGGATGGACTTTCAGAAATTCCCTCTATAAAAAAAAATATTGAAGGACAGGCAAAACTGGATTTAGAACAAAATGGTCTTGATTATTTATATAAAAAAATCTTAAATAAATATCCAGGCACAAAAATTAATTCAAATGATAAACAAAGAATAATGCGTAGTTATTCATTATTGCTTCAGACTGGAAAAGTTTTAGAAGAATGGCAATTTAATCCAAACAAAACAATTGATAATGTAAACTATAGATTGATCTTAACTGGTAATTTACGTGAAAAGCTATATGAGTCAGCTGCGCAAAGAGTTGAAAATATGTTTAGAGATGGTGCTGTCGCTGAAGTTCAATCTTTAATTAAGAAAAATTATAATGCTGAATTATCAATTATGAAGGCAATTGGAGTTCGTGAGATAACCAACTTTATTGAGGGAAAAATCAGTTTAGATGAAGCCAAAAGCATAATGAAGAAAAAAACTAGAAACTATATCAAAAGACAAGAAACCTGGATAAAAGGTAATAATATTACCCAAAATTATGATATAAAGAAATATTTATAAATTATATATAAAATATTCTTTTCATATATTTAAAATATTTGACTTATTAAGTAAATCTCCATAAAACGACATTTCTTATTAGGGGTATAATTTATGGTTAATATGCAAATGACTGGTGCACAGATGGTTCTGAAGGCCTTGGAAGATCAACAAGTTGATACAATTTTTGGCTATCCTGGTGGCGCAGTTTTACCGATATACGATGAATTAGCGAAAACTAAGGACTCAAATCATCAAATACGCCATTTTTTAGTAAGGCATGAGCAAGGTGCATCCCATGCCGCTGAGGGGTATGCAAGGTCAAGTGGTAAAGTTGGAGTAATGTTAGTTACTTCTGGCCCTGGAGTTACTAACGCAGTGACTGGATTAACTGATGCTATGATGGACTCAATTCCTATTGTTTGCATTAGTGGACAAGTTCCCACGCACTTAATTGGAACGGATGCATTTCAGGAATGTGATGCGGTTGGCATTACGCGCCCGTGCACTAAGCATAATTGGCTAGTTAAGGATATAAGTGATCTATCTCGAATTTTACACGAAGCATTTTATGTAGCTTCAAGCGGCAGACCTGGACCCGTTCTCGTAGATATACCCAAAGATATTCAATTTCAAACAGGAACATATATTGGACCTGATACAATTAAACATAAGTCTTATAGACCAAAATTAAAAGCTAGCATTGACAATATTGATGAAGCACTAAAGTTTATTGCAGAAGCTGAAAAGCCAATCTTTTATACTGGAGGTGGCGTTATTAACTCCGGAAATGCAGCTGTTCAACTCCTAAGAGAGTTTGTTCGTCTTACTGGTTTTCCAATTACATCTACTCTGCAAGGACTTGGAGCCTTTCCAGGTGATGATACCCAGTTTGTTGGAATGTTGGGCATGCATGGTACGTACGAAGCTAACATGGCGATGAATAAATGTGATCTAATGATTAACATTGGCGCGCGTTTTGATGATAGAATCACTGGAAAAATTGATGAGTTTTCACCAAATTCAAAAAAAATCCATATAGATATTGATCCATCATCAATTAATAAGGTTGTTGATGTAGATGTTGCTCTTATTGGTGACGTTGCTCATGTACTTGAAGATGCCATTAAATTGTGGAAATCAAAAGTTTACAAAGTTAATAAATCTCAGATTAAAGACTGGTGGAAACAAATAGATAAATGGAAAAGATTAGACTCGCTTGGTTTTAATGAAGATAAAAAGACAATTAAGCCGCAGTATGCAATACAAAGATTGTACGAGCTGACTAAAGAAAAAGATGTCTTTGTAACCACTGAGGTTGGCCAGCATCAAATGTGGGCTGCGCAATATTACAAATTTAATAGACCTAATAGATGGATTACATCTGGAGGTTTAGGCACTATGGGTTTTGGCTTGCCTGCTGCGATAGGTGCCCAAGTTGCTCATCCCGATAAACTTGTTATTGATATTGCAGGAGAAGCTTCAATATTGATGTGTATACAAGAAATGTCAACAGCCATTCAACACAAACTGCCTGTAAAAATTTTTATTATTAATAATCAATACATGGGAATGGTAAGGCAGTGGCAAGAACTTCTTCACGACAAAAGATATTCTCACAGCTATACAGATGCTTTACCTGATTTTGTAAAGCTTGCTGAAGCTTACGGCGCCAAGGGTATAAGGGCCCAAAGTCCGAGTGAGCTTGATAAGGCAATAAATGAAATGATTAATTACGATGGCCCAGTAATATTTGACTGCGTAGTTGATGAAAATGAAAATGTTTTTCCAATGATACCATCTGGTAAGGCCCACAATGAAATGTTACTTGGTGATGAAACAGAAAAAGAAGAGATCTCAGATGAAGGAAAAGTATTAGTATAATGAGTGAATTAATTTCAAAACATACAGTTTCAGTTCTTGTTGATAATGAGCCAGGTGTTCTCGCCCGAGTAATAGGTTTAATTTCAGGTAGAGGCTACAACATTGATAGTCTTACAGTTGCTGAAGTAGATACAGAAAAACATATCTCAAGGATTACAATTGTGGCGCCAGGTACAGAAGAAACAGTAAATAAAATGATTAGCCAATTACAGAGAATTGTACCTGTAAAAAGAGCAGTAAACGTCACATTTGAGAAGCAGGGTATTGAAAGGGAGATGGCCTTAGTCAAAATTGTTTCAACTGGAGAAAAAAGAGTTGAGTCTATGCGGTTATCTGATGTATTTAGGGCCAAAGTTATAGACACGACACATGATTCTTTCGTCTTTGAATTGAATGGTTCTCCAAGAAAAATTGACGCTTTCATCGATTTAATGAAGCCATTAGGTCTATCTGAGGTATCAAGAACTGGTGTCGTAGCTATTGCACGCGGAACGGAAAAGATGTAAGGAAAAAGAATGAAAGTATATTACGAAAAAGATGCTGACCTAGATTTAATAAAAACCAAAAAAATTGCTGTATATGGTTATGGCAGTCAGGGTCATGCCCACGCACTGAATTTAAAAGACTCTGGCGCAAGTGATGTTGTAGTGGCTTTAAGAGAGGGTTCTTCGAGTGCAAAAAAAGCAGAAGCTGAAGGCTTGAGGGTTATGTCTATGTCTGACGCAGCTGAATGGGCAGATATAATGATGATGTTAATACCTGACGAACTTCAGGCAGATGTTTGGAAAAACCACATTGAACAAAGAGCTAAAGAAGGTTCAGCGCTTGCGTTTGCACATGGTTTAAATGTTCACTTTGACCTTATTAATGCAAGACCAGATATGGATGTATTCATGGTTGCACCAAAAGGACCTGGTCACACTGTCAGGTCAGAATTTAAAAAAGGAGGTGGTGTACCTTGCCTAGTCGCAGTAGATAGCGATAAAACCGGAAAGGCACTTGATATTGCATTGTCGTACGCATCAGCTATTGGCGGAGGTAAAGCAGGAATTATTGAAACAACTTTTAAAGATGAATGTGAAACAGATTTGTTTGGTGAACAAACTGTTTTATGCGGTGGTGTCGTTGAATTAATTAGAAATGGATTTGAAACTTTAGTTGAGGCAGGCTACCCTCCTGAAATGGCATACTTTGAGTGTCTACACGAAGTAAAGCTTATTGTTGATCTAATTTATGAAGGTGGAATTGCAAATATGAACTACTCAATATCTAACACTGCTGAATACGGAGAGTATGTGTCTGGTCCTAAGATAGTTGATGGAGAAACAAAGTCAAAAATGAAAAAGGTTCTAGAAAAAATTCAGTCAGGAGAATTTACAAGAGAGTGGATTGAAGAATATAAAAGTGGCGCAAAAAATTTTGAGGCGATGAGAAGTAAAATTGATAATCATCAAATTGAAAAGGTCGGTAAGGATTTAAGAGCTATGATGCCTTGGATTTCAAAAAATAAATTGGTTGATAAAGAAAAAAACTAGTTCAGTAATTCTTCAGTTCAGCAATTTCCTTAATTTATGGCAGAAAATTAGGTTTTTTTACTAATACGTTGAAAAATAACGAATTTTCATATAATTATCGAAATATCTCAAACTAGTAGGAAGTGCAATAAAACAAAGTGTTAAAATTGAAAAAAAATTTAGATATTCAATTAACTGTGAATAGCGCTTCTCAATCTCTATTGCTGTTAAATCTGCTTAGCAGCCCCTGGGTAATATAACATTACTGCAGGGGGTACTTAATTTTAACACAATTTAATTTTATTAAGAGGATTAGAGATGAACAAAGAAGATAATTATATAAAGATATTTGATACTACATTAAGAGATGGTGAGCAGTCTCCTGGTGCTTCAATGAACATTGAAGAAAAATTAAAAATTGCAGAAGCTTTAGAAGATTTGAAAGTTGATATTATTGAAGCAGGATTTCCTGCCGCATCAAAGGGAGATTATGAAGCGGTTTCTGAAATATCAAAAAAGATTAAAAATTCATCAATATGCGCTTTGAGCAGGGCTTCAAAAAATGACATTCAAACAGCTGCGGATGCTCTTAAAAGTGCAACATCTCCAAGAATACATACATTTATCTCAACAAGTGAACTTCACATGAAACACAAGTTACAATTGAATTCCGATGAGGTTTACCAAAAGGTAATTGATAGTGTATCTTTTGCACGAAATCTATGTGATGACGTTGAGTGGTCTTGTGAAGATGGAACTAGGACAGATTTGGACTTTATGTGTAAAACCGTCGAAGCTGCGATTAAGAACGGCGCATCTACAATAAATATTCCAGATACCGTCGGATACTCAATTCCTGATGAATTTACAAACATTATTAATCATTTGATGAATAATGTTACTAATATTGATAAGGTTACAATTTCAACGCATTGTCATAATGATCTTGGATTGGCGGTAGCAAATTCTCTTGCAGGCGTGAGAGCTGGAGCAAGGCAAATCGAGTGCACGATTAATGGTTTGGGTGAAAGAGCTGGAAACGCTGCAATGGAAGAAGTTGTCATGGCAATAAGAACAAGAAATGACATGATGCCTTTTCAAACAAATATACAGACTGAAAAACTAACAAAAACCTCAAAGCTTGTTTCGGCAGTTACAGGTTTCCCCGTTCAATTTAATAAAGCTATCGTTGGAAAAAATGCTTTTGCACATGAAGCAGGTATTCATCAGGACGGGATGTTAAAAAATAATAAAACGTATGAGATTATGACCCCAGAAAGTGTTGGAGTTTCAGAGTCAAATCTTGTAATGGGCAAGCACTCCGGGAGACATGCATTCAAACAAAAAATAATTGAACTTGGCTATTCAATTAATGACAATGTAATCGAGGAGGCTTTTGAAAATTTTAAAAACTTAGCAGATAAAAAGAAAAATATATATGATGAAGATATTATCGCTATTATTGATGACCAGGTAATCAGAGTTAATGACTCTATTTTACTTCAAGATTTACAGGTAGTCGCTGGAACAAAAGGTCCTCAAAAAGCTGAGATCAGTCTTTTAATTGATGATGAGCCAAAGACAGTAACCTCTACCGGAGACGGACCTGTTGATGCAATCTTTAATGGTTTAAGTCAACTTGTTCCTCATAAAGCTAAATTATTACTCTATCAAGTCCACGCTGTTACAGAAGGAACGGATGCACAAGCCGAAGTTTCTGTAAGATTGGCAGAAGATGGTAAAACTGTTGTTGGTCTTGGTGCACATACAGATACTCTTGTTGCATCTGCCAAAGCATATATAAACGCACTAAACAAATTAATAATTAAAAGAGAAAAATCAGCTCCAGCTAGTATGACAGGTGTCACTGGAGTTTGATAAGGAAAGGTTAAAATGTTTAATAATTTAATTGGAATTTGGTCTTCTGATATGGCAATTGATTTAGGAACTGCAAATACGCTCGTTTATGTAAAAAATAGAGGAGTTGTCCTTAATGAGCCATCAGTGGTAGCTGTATTAAATCAAGGCGGTAAGAGTAAAGTTATTGCCGTTGGGGAGGAAGCAAAAAGTATGTTAGGTAAAACACCTGGACATATTCAAGCTATAAGGCCAATGAAAGACGGAGTAATTGCTGATTTTGTAGTTACTGAAGAAATGATAAAACATTT
>CACMLX010000010.1 GCA_902614655.1 uncultured Pelagibacteraceae bacterium | reverse complement strand
TTCATGGCTCAACCAGGACAGTAAAATCGATAAGCTTGCGAAACACTTATCTGCCTATGACAGTAGAAACTTTTCCGTAAGAGATTTCAGTCCCCTAGGGGGATCAGATGAAAGACAATTTTGCTCACCAGGCTTTAACCTGCCGGTCGTACAAGCAGCCAAAACCGTTTATCCCCCATTTGGAAAATTTAAGGAATATCACACGAGTCTTGATAATAAAAATTTTATGAAAATAGAGTCAGTTGAAAAATCAGCTGAACAATTATTTTTATTTTTGAAAACTTTTGAATTATCGGCCAAAAACGTGAATGGTAAAATAAAATACGGCGAACCTCAATTGAGTAAAAGAGATCTATACCCAACACTTAATTCTCCACAAACACGTAAATTTTCAAATAGCTCAAAAATTGATAATAGAAAGCAATTAAACATTATACTGTCAGTATTGTCTCTTGCAGATGGTAAAATGGATATAATCGATATAGCAAATTTTTTACAAATTTCTGTATTAAAATTATCATCGATCATAAATATTTTAATTGAAAAAAAATTAATAGAGAAAATGTAATAATATGAGTATTGTCTTAATAACTGGAGATCATCCTCGGCATAATTTTTTTGCGAATTCTCTTATTAAAACAGGCCTTGTAAAAGGATGGATATGTGAAACACGAGAGAGTTTTATTCCTGTGGTACCTAATGATATTACTTCAAATCAAAAAAAACTCTTCGTAAATCATTTTGCATTAAGAGAAAGAATAGAAAATGAATTTTTTAATCTTAAAGAAGTTTATGAATGTAGAAAAATGAATGTGACTTTGGATGAATTAAATTCTGAAGCAACAGTAAGATTCATAAGAGAATTAGAGCCCAATTTAGTTTTATCATATGGATGTCATAAATTAAACGAGGATCTAATAAATAATTCAAAATCAAAGTTTTGGAATACACACGGGGGGCTTTCCCCCAGGTACCGAGGTGCAATAACTCATTTCTGGCCAAGTTATTTTCTGGAGCCACAAATGACTGGAATTACATTACATGAAACTACTAGTAAAATTGATGGTGGTGACATTATTTTTCAGACTGTACCAGAAATGGTTAGTGGTGACGGACTTCATATGCTAGCAGCTAGAAGTGTATTGACATACACAGAATTATTGAAGAAAAAGTTAATAAAATTAGATTTTAATAGTTTGCCGAATGGAGTTCCTCAAAAAACAGGTGGCCGTATCTTTAAAGCATCTGATTGGAGACCAGAGCATTTAGAAATTATATATGATAAATACGATGATAAAATTGTCGATCTTTATATCTCAGGAGCAATTTCAAGAAATCTTCCTAAATTAATTTCAGTAATTTAGTTTTTTATGTGAAGCAACATTAACATTTTGTAGACCTGGCAATGTCCTACTCTCCCATGCCTTAAGACAAAGTACCATCGGCGCTGGAGCCCTTAACTTTCGAGTTCGAAATGGATTCGCGTGTAACCTCTCCGCTATAACCACCAGGTCAACAAAATGTGAACTCAATACTAAATTTAAAATAATTCTTCTTTCTAAGTGTTGCTGATTTATTCTAGTTTATTTCTAGTACATAGAAAATCAAGCCGATCGAGTTATTAGTATCAGTTAGCTTCATACATTACTGTACTTCCACACCTGACCTATCAACGTGGTGGTCTACCACGACTCTCATGGAAGAATTAGTTTCGAGGGAGGCTTCCCGCTTAGATGCTTTCAGCGGTTATCCCTTCCGTACTTGGCTACCCAGCGATGCCGATGGCACGACAACTGGTACACCATTGGTACGTTCACTCCGGTCCTCTCGTACTAGGAGTAACTCCTCTCAATTCTTCAACACCCACGGCAGATAGGGACCGAACTGTCTCACGACGTTCTAAACCCAGCTCGCGTACCACTTTAATCGGCGAACAGCCGAACCCTTGGGACCTGCTCCAGCCCCAGGATGTGATGAGCCGACATCGAGGTGCCAAACACCGCCGTCGATATGAACTCTTGGGCGGTATCAGCCTGTTATCCCCGGCGTACCTTTTATCCGTTGAGCGATGGCCCTTCCACTCAGAACCACCGGATCACTATGACCGTCTTTCGACTCTGCTCGACTTGTCAGTCTTGCAGTCAGGCAGGCTTATGCCATTGCACTCAACAGCTGATTTCCGACCAGCTTGAGCCTACCTTCGCACGCCTCCGTTACTTTTTGGGAGGCGACCGCCCCAGTCAAACTACCCACCATACACTGTCTTGGATCCAGATAATGGAACTCAGTTAGATACCAAAAATTACAAGAGTGGTATTTCAAGGACGACTCCATGAAAGCTGGCGCCTTCACTTCAAAGTCTACCACCTATCCTACACATGTAATTTCTAATACCAATGTAAAGCTATAGTAAAGGTGCACGGGGTCTTTCCGTCTAACCGCGGGTACTCCGCATCTTCACGGAGAATTCAATTTCGCTGAGTCTACGCTGGAGACAGCGGGGAAATCATTACGCCATTCGTGCAGGTCGGAACTTACCCGACAAGGAATTTCGCTACCTTAGGACCGTTATAGTTACGGCCGCCGTTCACCGGGACTTCAGGTCGTAGCTTGCACCACTCACTTTAATCTTCCGGCACCGGGCAGGCGTCAGACCCTATACTTCGCCTTGCGGCTTTGCAGAGTCCTGTGTTTTTAATAAACAGTTGCTACCCCCATTTCTGTGCCACCCACATCTGGTTGCCCAAACATAGGTCCTCCTTCTTCCGAAGTTACAGAGGCAATTTGCCGAGTTCCTTCAGCATAGTTCTCTCAAGCGCCTTGGTATCCTCTACCTATCCACCTGTGTCGGTTTCGGGTACGGTCTATGATGAGGCTATTTCCTGGAACAACTTCACTGCCTATCCAATCCATATAAGGATAGACAATTTACGTCATCCGTCACATCTCATCTGGTCAAGGAATATTAACCTTGTTCCCATCGACTACGACTTTCGTCCTCGCCTTAGGAGCCGACTAAACCTGCGCGGATTAGCCTTGCGCAGGAACCCTTGGATTTTCGGCGACAGAGTTTCTCACTCTGTTTGTCGCTACTCATGTCAGCATTCTCACTTCCGATATCTCCAGAAGCTCTCACGAGTCTTCCTTCAACAACTTACGGAACGCTCCGCTACCACACAATAAATTGTGTCCAAAGCTTCGGTGTATTGTTTAGCCCCGTTACATCTTCGGCGCCGGATAACTTAATTAGACCAGTGAGCTGTTACGCTTTCTTTAAAGGATGGCTGCTTCTAAGCCAACCTCCTGGCTGTTTTGGTCGTCCGACATCCTTTCCCACTTAACAATAACTTGGGGACCTTAGCTGTTGGTCTGGACTGTTTTCCTTTTGACTACGGACCTTAGCACCCGTAGTCTGTCTGCCATACATTACTCATCGGTATTTGGAGTTTGGTTGGACTTAGTAAGGATCTCTCCCCCCTTGCCCATCCAGTGCTCTACCCCCGATGGTATTCATATGACGCACTACCTAAATAGTTTTCGCGGAGAACCAGCTATATCCGAGTTTGATTGGCCTTTCACCCCTAACCACAAGTCATCCAAAGACTTTTCAACGTCAACTGGTTCGGTCCTCCAATAAGTGTTACCTTATCTTCAACCTGCTCATGGCTAGATCACTCGGTTTCGGGTTTAATCCAAAGTACTTTCGCCCTATTAAGACTCGCTTTCGCTACGCCTACACCTAATGGCTTAAGCTTGCACTTTAAACTAACTCGCTGACCCATTATACAAAAGGTACGCCGTCACCCTTACGGGCTTCGACAGCTTGTAAGCATTCAATTTCAGGATCTATTTCACTCCCCTCGTCGGGGTTCTTTTCACCTTTCCCTCACGGTACTAGTTCACTATCGGTCACACAAGAGTACTTAGGCTTGGAGGGTGGTCCCCCCATATTCAGACAAGATTTCACGTGTCCCGTCCTACTCGAGAACACTAATTATCATTACCCATACAAGACTATCACTTTCTATGGTCCACCTTTCCAGGTGATTCTGGTTGTATAATTAATGCTACTGGCCTGGTCCGCTTTCGCTCGCCACTACTTACGGAGTATCGGTTGATATCCTTTCCTCCAGTTACTTAGATGTTTCAGTTCACTGGGTTCGCTTTACTAACCTATGTATTCAGTTAGCAATAACTCAAAAGAGTTGGGTTGTCCCATTCGGAAATCTCCGGATCAAAGTGTGTTCGTCACTCCCCGAAGCTTATCGCAACGTACTACGTCCTTCATCGCCTTTGTGTGCCAAGGCATCCATCAAATGCTCTTAAACGCTTGATTATTCTATGTACAAAAAACAAACTTTAGTTTTTTGAAACACTTAGATTTGAATTCTCAATAAAATTTTAATTTAGTATTGATGTCACTTCACGATGTAAAAGTAAAAGTTTAAAACTTGGTGGAGCTGACCGGGATCGAACCGGTGACCCCCTGCTTGCAAAGCAGGTGCTCTCCCAGCTGAGCTACAGCCCCAAGAGATAATACGTCATGGTGGGCCTGGGTAGATTCGAACTACCGACCTCACCCTTATCAGGGGTGCGCTCTAACCAGACTGAGCTACAAGCCCAAACGAAAGGCTT
Source organism: uncultured Pelagibacteraceae bacterium (assembly GCA_902614655.1). Taxonomy (GTDB): domain Bacteria; phylum Pseudomonadota; class Alphaproteobacteria; order Pelagibacterales; family AG-422-B15; genus CACNXQ01. Next base: position 40,871 of record CACMLX010000010.1, on the reverse strand, counting down.
AATAGTTTTAAACAATGAAAGAGAAACGAGGACGGTAAGCCACATAAAATTACTAAGTTAATTATTTTTTAAATTCTAATGAACTCAAAAAATTACTCTTAGAAAGGAGGTGATCCAACCGCAGGTTCCCCTACGGTTACCTTGTTACGACTTCACCCCAGTCGCTAATCTTACCGTGGTTGGCTGCCTCCTTGCGGTTAGCGAACCAGCTTCAGGTAAAACCAACTCCCATGGTGTGACGGGCGGTGTGTACAAGACCCGGGAACGTATTCACCGTAGCGCGCTGATCTACGATTACTAGCGATTCCAACTTCATGCACTCGAGTTGCAGAGTACAATCCGAACTGAGGTAACTTTTGGAGATTTGCTCCAGATTGCTCTTTCGCTGCCCTTTGTAGTTACCATTGTATCACGTGTGTAGCCCGGCCCGTAAGGGCCATGAGGACTTGACGTCATCCCCACCTTCCTCCGGCTTATCACCGGCAGTTCCTTCAAAGTTCCCACCATTATGTGCTGGCAATTGAAGGTAAGGGTTGCGCTCGTTGCGGGACTTAACCCAACATCTCACGACACGAGCTGACGACAGCCATGCAGCACCTGTATCCAATCCACCCGAAGTGAAAGACTTAATCTCTTAAGTCCGCAATTGGTATGTCAAGAGCCGGTAAGGTTCTTCGCGTATCTTCGAATTAAACCACATGATCCACCGCTTGTGCGGGTCCCCGTCAATTCATTTGAGTTTTAGCCTTGCGGCCGTACTTCCCAGGCGGAGTGCTTAACGCGTTAACTGCGATACTGGAAATTTAAATTCCCAACATCTAGCACTCATCGTTTACTGCATGGACTACCAGGGTATCTAATCCTGTTCGCTACCCATGCTTTCGAACCTCAGCGTCAGTATTGGCCCAGAGAGTCGCCTTCGCCACTGGTGTTCCTCCTAATATCTACGAATTTCACCTCTACACTAGGAATTCCACTCTCCTCTACCAAACTCAAGAAATGTAGTTTTGAAGGCAGTTCCAGAGTTAAGCTCTGGGATTTCACCTCCAACTTACAAATCCGCCTACGCTCGCTTTACGCCCAGTAATTCCGAATAACGCTAGATCCCTCCGTATTACCGCGGCTGCTGGCACGGAGTTAGCCGGATCTTCTTCTTCAGGTACCGTCATTATCTTCCCTGACGAAAGAGTTTTACAACCCTAGGGCCTTCATCACTCACGCGGCATCGCTGGATCAGGGTTGCCCCCATTGTCCAATATTCCCCACTGCTGCCTCCCGTAGGAGTCTGGGCCGTGTCTCAGTCCCAGTGTGGCTGATCATCCTCTCAGACCAGCTATAGATCGTAGCCTTGGTGAGCCGTTACCTCACCAACAAACTAATCTAACGCGGGCCCATCCAATAGCGCATAAAGCTTTCTCCCAAAGGACGTATAAAGTATTAGCTTAAGTTTCCCCAAGTTATTCTCTACTACTGGGCAGGTTCCCACGCGTTACTCACCCGTCTGCCACTAGATCCGAAGATCTCGTTCGACTTGCATGTGTTAAGCGTGCCGCCAGCGTTCATTCTGAGCCATGATCAAACTCTCAAGTTTAAAAATGACGCACACAAACTTATTGGCGGAGTTGCATAAAATAAATTATGCAATCCAATAAACGTGTACGGTTATTCAGTACTGCGGAATTACCGCCCACGTTTCTCTTTCAATTTACTTTTTCAATAGCATAATCGCGCAAGCATAACATCCTTACCCCTTGAGATAAGGAATTAAATGCCAACTCGATTATATTAAGACTATAAGTAGTCATATGCCGCAAGCTCAGAGCATCACCGAACAAGGGTGAGCGTTTTTTACTGTATAGAGCCAAAAAGTCAAGCAGCAAAGGACATAAAAGGCAGAAAACTAGTATTTTTATGGAATTATAATTATATAACGAATTCAATTACTTATTTAATTAAGTAGGAGTTTCGCATTAATCAAAAATAATATTTATGAAAAAACTTTAAAAAAGTTTATACCAATATCCCAAAATGACCTTCATCAATAGAAATCAGACTATTCTGTTACTGAGCTTTATCTTCTTACTGGGTATTTCATATTTTTTGTCTATTACGTTTGGAGAAAATTTAGCTAGAGAAAAAAAAATTTCTAAGAAAATTATAACAGATGAAGACCCAATCCAAATTGAGAAAAAATTAAAAATTGATTTTACACTCGTCCAAAAATACTACCTGCAAGAAGGGGAAACTTTTACCAGAGCCTTAAAGCAAGCAGATCTTGAAGATGACGAAATTAATGATGTTGTCAATATTATATCAAAAAAAATAGATTTAAGAAAATTAAAAGTAGGGACACTAATTGAAACTTACACTAAGTCTATTGATGATAAAAAGATAATTAATGAAATAATTATATATCCTGATAGTGAAAAAAAAATCTATGTAAAAAAAGCTAATAATAAGTTTGTTGCAGGTGAAGACAAAAAAAAGCTATTCAGTAAGTTAAAACTTTATGAAGTTGAAATCCATAACAGTATTTATGAGTCTCTTAAAAAAATAGATACTCCAGATGAAATTATAATGGAGTTTGTTCAGTTGTATAGTTTTGACATCGATTTTCAAAGAGATATTAAAAAAGGAAATAAGATTAAAATATTTTTCGAGATTTATACAGACTCACAAAATAATTATATAAAATCTGGAAACATTAATTTTTCAGAGATTATTCTAAATGATGAGTCATACGAGCTTTATAGATTCCAATCAGAAGGGGATGAATTTGTTGAATTCTTTAATAGTGATGGCAAGAGCGCAACTAAAGCACTTATGAAAACACCAATTAACGGGGCAAGGCTATCCTCTGGTTTTGGAATGAGAAAACATCCAATTTTGGGTTACAATAAAAAACATCAAGGAGTTGATTTTGCAGCGCCTACTGGAACACCTATTATGGCTGCAGGCACAGGCCATATAGAGTATGTTGGCAATAATGGGGGGGCTGGAAAATATATTCGTATCAAACATCTTAATGGGTATAAAACTAGTTACTCTCACCTAAGCAAATATGCCTCAGGCATTAAAAAAAACGTTAAAGTCCGTCAAGGACAGGTAATTGGCTATGTTGGAAATACGGGACTGTCTACAGGCCCTCACTTACATTATGAAGTAATCTTTAATGGAAAAAGAATTAATCCAATGAAAATGAAATTACCTTCAGGTAAACAACTTAAAGGCAAAAACTTGGAAATTTTTTTAGCTGAAAAAAATCGAATTAGTGCTGAAGTATCTGAATTCAACTCTATGAATTAGCTTCTTCAATAGCCTTTGCAGGATCTAGCGTTTCAACAGTCTCATCGACGCTAGCGACTTCATTTCCATTAGTTTTCATCGAGCCATTTTTTTCATTATAACGATCTTGGCGCTCATTGATTAGTCTGCTGTAATGTTCAGCGTGCTGCATATAGTTTTCCGCACCTACATAATCGCCGGATGCTGCAGCGTCTTTCGCTAAAACCTTATACTTTTCAAGAACTGTGGATAGATTACCTCTGACTCTAGTATTATTATTGCCATTAGCAAAGTTATCATTGTTCCTATTGTTTGACCTTTTAAAAGGTCGGCTTCTTCTATTTTTCACTTTGAAAATTTAAACCTAATTTTTAGGTAATTTATTATTAGAGATTAAGTAAACTAGTGTTAAGTTCAAAATTAATCAAGTTTTTATTTATATTCTTTTTGTAACGATACACCTTGGTATATCAGAAATGTCTTTTTCTACTGAAATAAGCTGAAAACCAGTATTTTTTAGCAGTTTTTGTAATGGTTTTAATTGATTGCAACCGATTTCAAAAATGATCAATTGTTTTTTATTTTCATATTTAATTATATTATCTAAAACCATTTTAAAACACCTTAATCCGTTCTCTTTTGCAAAAAGAGCGATTTCAGGCTCGAAGTCTTGAACATCCTTTGGCATATTATCTTTTGATGAAGCTGAAACATATGGTGGATTACAAACTATAAGATCATAATTCATTGTATTGAATTCAGAAAAATCCGCATGACAAAATTTTAATCTATTTTCATTTAGTAAATTACTTTTATTCTGCTTCGCTACTTTTAAAGCCTTTTTATCGAAATCGATGCCAATACCCTGACTAAATTTAAATTCCCTTAGGAGCGATATTATCAGGCATCCGGAACCTGTGCCTAAATCTAACATTTTAAGATTTTGGTTTGTATCAGGAAAGTATTTGATTGCAGTTTCAATTATAATTTCACTGTCAGGTCTTGGAATTAATACAGAACTATCTATAAAGAATGTATCTTTCCAAAATTCTTTTTTATTAATTATGTATGCAATTGGCTCACTTTTTTTTCTTCTTTGAATTAGTTCTTTATACTGACCCAATTCAATATGATCTAGTGGCTTATTATGACTAATATTAATTTCTTCATTAGAGGTATTTAGAATAAACTTCAAAAGTATTTTTTTTTCTAAAATAGGTATAGAAGAATCTTCAGAATATAGAAGTTTATTTAATGAGGACATATCATCTTCCTTGATCTTCAAGTATTAGATTTGTGATAACTTCCTCTAATCCTGTAGAATTTAATATTTGCTCTAGTTTGTAGAGTGTTAAATTTATGCGATGATCAGTCACTCTTCCCTGAGGAAAATTATAGGTCCTGATCCTTTCTGATCTATCACCTGAACCTATCTGTGATTTTCTTTTATCCGCTATATCATCGTCTTGTTTTTTACGCTCGAAATCATATAGTCTTGTTTTCAAAACCAGCATAGCTTTGGCTTTATTCTTATGTTGAGATTTTTCATCCTGTTGTTGTACGACGATACCAGATGGAAGATGAGTTATTCTAACTGCACTATCAGTTGTATTAACATGCTGCCCTCCTGCACCACTAGATCTAAATACATCAACTCTAATATCTTTATCATCGACTTGAATATCTAGATCCTCAGCTTCAGGTAATACAACTACACTCGCTGCAGAAGTATGAACTCTTCCCTGAGACTCAGTTTCTGGAACTCTTTGAACTCGATGGACACCGGACTCGAACTTAAGTTTTGAATAAACACTGCTACCTGAGATTTTCGCAACTGCTTCTTTAATACCTCCTTTTTCAGAATCTGAAATGGAAATATATTCAATTTTCCAGCCCTGATTTTCAGCGTAGCGCTGATACATGCGCAAAAGATCATTAGCAAATAAAGCTGCTTCATCGCCACCAGTGCCAGCTCTGACTTCTAGAATTACATTTTTTTTATCTAATGGATCTTTTGGGATCATTAATTCTTTCAAGACATTTTCAGCCGCTAATAATTTTTCTTTGACATTATTAATTTCAGATTTAGCTATTTCTATTAAATCAGCATCGTTACTGTTGATAACACTATTTAATTCTTCTAATTCTGATTGTTGAGCTAAATATAAATTAACTTGATCATATAAAGGTTTCAAATCAGCATATTCTTTTGAAAGAGATACATATTTATCTTTATCATTTACTGATTGGTTTAATTCGTTTTCAAGATTTTTGTATTTATCTTGAATTTTTTCTAATTCATCTTGCTTAATCATGGAGTGATTGAATCTTTTTCTCTACAAGATTAACAATGTGGTCAACTATTTCGGGATTTTTTATTTTATGGTCAGCAACACCTGATAAATAAATCATATTATTCCCCTTTCCACCGCCGGTTACCCCAATATCACTATTTAATGCTTCTCCTGGACCGTTTACAACACAGCCAATAATTGAGAGAGTTATAGGATCTTTAATATGTGACAATCGTCTTTCAAGCTCACGAACTGTATCAATTACCGGGAAAGCCTGTCTAGCACAAGAAGGGCAGGAGATGATTTTAACACCCCTAGAACGTAAATTTAAACTCTTCAATATCTCGTGACCTACTTTAATTTCCTCTACTGGATCTGCTGTTAATGACACCCTAATTGTATCTCCAATCCCTTGTGAGAGAAGATTGCCAATACTTATGGATGACTTAATTGAGCCCGATAAATAAGTTCCTGCTTCTGTTAATCCAACGTGAAATGGATAATCACAAAGTTTTGCTAATTTTTCATAGGCTTCAATTGTAGTAAATACATCTGATGCTTTTACACTTATTTTAAAATTATCAAAATTATTGTCCTCAAGCAGGCGTATATTTGAAATTGCGCTCTCGACTAAGGCATCTGCACAGGGTTCACTGTATTTTTTTAAAATTTTTTCATCAATGGAGCCTGCATTTACTCCTATGCGCATACAAATGTTATTTTGTTTAGCTGCATCAATAACCTCAATAATTTTATCTACACCAATATTGCCAGGATTTATTCTTAAGCAAGAAGCACCCGCATCAGCAGCTTCAATCGCACGCTTGTAGTGAAAGTGAATATCTGAAACAATTGGTACATCCACATTATTAATGATCTCTTTCAGAGATTTTGTAGACTCTTGGTCGGGACAAGACACTCTAACGATATCTGCGCCTTCAGATACTAAATCATTGATTTGTTTTACTGTTGCATTGACATCTGATGTAAGCGTGTTTGTCATTGATTGCACAGAAATTTTTGCATCGCCACCAACTTCTACACTTCCAACCTTAATCTTCTTTGTACGCCGGCGTATTATTTTGTTTTGAGAGTACTGACTCATAATTATCTATAAATTAGGTAAGTATTAAATATAATGAAAGAGTTGATTTGAAAACTTAAAAAATCTGTTTTCTACCTATCTCGCCTATAGAGCCTAGAAATTTTATTTGGCCGTTGTTAACTTTTATTGAAATGAGACCCATATTCCCCGAGGTTACAAATATTTCGTCATTTTTTGATACTTCAAGATTAAGCTCTTCACCCTCTTTGAAAACCTGACTAATTAATATTTCCTTTGTATTATCAACTTCTATCCAAACTTCATTGTCAAAAAATATTGATAAACTAACAGTTTCCAAAAAATTTTGCTTATTGTCGGATAAGCTGGCAGATTGTTTAGAATTACCTAAAGGCAGATTTAATTTTTCTGTATTTGTTTGATTAAAATTAAAAAATTTATTTTCAACTAAATTATTTTCTAAATCATTTTGAGTTATTATTTCAGTATTATCTAATTTCAATTCAACAAATAAATCGTTATTTTTTAAGGAATGACTAAAGCTTAAAATTATAAAAACTAAAAATAATGGAAATAGAATTTGAAATTTAAAATTATTTATTAGCGGTAAAAAAGAATTAGCCACTGATAGATTATTCAATAACTTAGAAGAATTTTCTATTGAGGAATGAGTAAAAGTAATTTTTTTTTCAGGAACCTCTACACCTAGGTGTTTTGCGTATAAAAAAAGCAGATGCCTTTGTGGAAATGAGTCCACTTCGCTTTCATTAAGACTTTCAATTTTAAAAATAACTTTTTTTGAAATTTTTGTCTCTTTACTTAAATCATCTACTGAACAGCCCCTAGCTTCTCTCTGGTTTTTAAGTTCAAATAGAAAATTTTGGTACATACACTATGAATTAATTAAACCTTAAAATAAAAAAAATAAACCCATCAATTACCCAAAATGATTATTTCTTATAGAATAGTAGTTAATGTCAAGCATGGGTACTATATCTGGTCGAGCTGAAATACATCATGCAGCGCATTTACAGCCTCTTCAGTTTTATCTTTATTTATTAAAACGCTTATCTTTATTTCAGATGTTGAGATTACTTCAATATTGATTTTATTTTTGGATAAACATTCAAACATTTTTGCAGCTATACCTGGCTGATTTCTCATTCCTGATCCAATGATAGAGACTTTTGAGAGGTTTTTTTCGTTTAAAACTTTTGAAATCCTGAGTTTTTTTTGTAAATTTTCTAAAATTTTTAGTGCTTTATCAAGATCTATCATTGGAATTGTAAAAGTAAGATTAGTCATTTTTCTCTCAACAAAATTGTTCTGAACTATCATATCAACATTAACAGAATTCTCTGCAAGCCTTTTAAAAATCTCTGCAGCAACTCCCGGTTTATCTTCCACATCAATAAGAGTTATTTTTGCCTCATCTTTAGAATAAGCAACTCCTGTTACTGCCCTATCATTTTCATTATTCCCATCATTTGAAATTAAAGTTCCCTTATCAGATGGACTGAATGTTGATCGAACATATACGTCTACATCATTACTCATTGCAGATTCAACTGAAGCTGTTTGCAAAACTTTAGCCCCTTGTGAAGCCATTTCGATCATCTCTTCATAAGAAATTTTATCTAGTCTTCTTACATTATCTGTCATTCTAGGATCGGAGGTATAAACTCCATCAACATCAGTATAAATATCGCATCTTTCAGCTTTTATTGCTGAAGCTATGAATACCGCAGTGTTATCTGAACCTCCACGACCAATAGTTGTAATTCTGCCCTCATTTGAAATACCTTGAAAACCAGCTACGACAGCAATCTTCTTGTTTTCAAAATCGTTAGTGATTTTATCCGGTATCACTTTATCAATAAATGAGTTTCTATGCGAACCTCTAGTAATTATTGGGACTTGCCAACCAAGCCAAGATCGAGATGGTAGACCAATTTTTTTTAGAGCTAGTGACATTAATCCTGCTGTTACTTGCTCTCCTGATGAAACAACAACATCGTATTCACTATCATCATTATAATTTATCTTATTGACATGCTCTATTAGTTGGTTAGTGGCTCCAGACATAGCGGAAACAACTACAACTATATTATTGCCTTTATCATATTCTGATTTGACAATATTAGCTGCAGATTCAATTAATTCAGTTGTAGCTACTGATGTTCCTCCAAATTTTAAAACTATAGTGGACATTTGACTTTTCGTTATTAAATTGTGTTATGTAATACTCTAAACAAAAACAAGGATTACTTTAATACGATACTTTAATCAAGTATTAGTTAAATGATTGATTTATGGACATTTCTTCGATTGATAAAACTGAAATTGATAAGTTTAAAAACCTTGCCAAGGAATGGTGGAAGCATGATGGCAAGTTTAAAACACTGCATAAATTTAATCCCATAAGACTGGAATACATAATCAATACAATTAAAGATCATTATGCAATAGACAAAAAAAATGACTTACCCTTAAAAGGATTGTCAGTTTTGGACATTGGATGTGGGGGAGGACTAATGAGTGAACCATTAGCAAGGTTAGGTGCAGAAGTAACCGGCATTGATGCTTTAGAGAAAAATTGTATCACTGCAAAAATTCATGCTGAAGAAAATAATTTAGATATTAATTATCTTAATACAACTGCAGAAAATCTTAACAAAAATAAAAAGTACGATGTCATTTTAAATTTGGAAGTAATAGAACATGTAAACAATCCAAAAAATTTTATTAGAGAATGTAGTGGCCTAGTATCTGATAATGGTATTATGTTTATAGCAACTATTAACAAATCTATCTTTTCACTTATTTTTGCAAAATTTATGGCTGAATATGTATTAGGATTTCTTCCAAAAGGGACACATGATTGGAATAAATTTTTAACTCCTGAGGACATTTACTCTTTTTTTATTCAAAACAACTTTGATGTGATCAGTAATACTGGTGTAAATTATAATCCATTAAAAGATGAATGGTTCATGTCTAAAAGAATGGATGCAAATTTTATTGTTTCTGGAAAAAAAAATTAATTATCTTCTTTTATCCATGGAATAGAAGTTACCTCAATACCCTCATCATTTAAATCAGTAACTTCTTCTTTAGTTGCGTTGCCGTATACTGGCTTTTTATTAGATTTACTGTAGTGAATTTTTCTTACCTCGTATGCAAACTGGTCTCCAACAAACTCAAAATTTTGTTCAACAAATTTATTTACTTCTTTTACTTTATTTCGAAAGTCTCTGAGTGCATTTTCGTTTGGAGTAACGTTAGTTTTTTTTATGGATACATTTGGCCTTGAAAGTTCTTTAGTAATATTTGAAGACCCACACGAAACACATTGAACTAGCTTTTTTTTAATTTGTGTTTCACATGACTTGGATGAGCCAAACCAACCTTCAAATGAATGAGAACAGTCACTACATTGTAAATTAAAAACGATCATTATATCTCTATATTGTAATTATATTGTTTATTTCAATATTTGTGTCCTGAAACTTGGTATATTAGCTCTAATTTTAGCAAGCTTTTTAAAGTCCAAATTAGCCATTATAATGCCCTTTCCTACCTTTTTTTCAGCCAATATCTCACCCCATGGAGATACAATTAGACTGTGTCCATATGTATGGCGTTTTAACGAATTTTTTCCATATTGCGCAGGAGCTAAAACATAAGAACCATTTTCAATAGCCCGTGTTTTTATAAGATTATGCCAGTGAGCTTTACCTGTAGTGGTTGTGAATGCTGAAGGAATAGTAATTAACTTTGCCCCCATCATTACTTGTTTTCTATAAAGTTCAGGGAATCTTAAATCATAACAAATTGATAAACCAATTTTGCCCCAAGGAGTATTAGTAACCACAACTTTTTTACCTGGTTTAAAAATTTTGGATTCTTTATAACTTTCTTTTTTGGATATTTTTACATCAAACATATGAATTTTATCGTACTTGCATTGAATATTGCCTTTGCTGTTTATCAAATAGGAGCGATTATACAATTTGTTCTTATTGTCTTTGATAACAATAGAGCCAAGCAATATCCATACTGATTTTTTCCTTGCAATTTTTGTAAATTCAATAAGAAATGGATCGTCCTTCTCCAGAAATACTGACCTTTTTAATTTTTGTCGATCTAATGAGATAATATTTGTAACTTCTGGTGTTGAAATGAAAGAGGCGCCTTTATCAATAGCTTTATTTGAAAGATCTATTGTCTCTTTTAAGTTTTTATTAATATCTGAACTTGATGTAAGCTGAAGACAAGCGGCTATTAAATTATTTTTCATTCAAAATTTTATCAAGCGCGCCCGACATCTCAAGCTTATTTAATTCTTCAAATCCGCCAATATGCAGCTCTTTAAAAAAAATTTGTGGAACAGTTCTTTTTCCATTAGCTTTCTCTAACATAATATCTCTTTGGAAGGGATCGTCTTGAATGTTAATTTCGTGATATTTAATTTGTTTTTTATCAAGGAGTTTTTTTGCTAAGTCGCAATATCCACAATTATAGGATGAGTAAATAATTATTTGGTCACTCATAAATTTAGATCCTATTATCAAAGTAACTTATGATTTCAGAAATATTTTCCAATACTTTATCATCTTCCATATAAGTTTCACCTAATCGAACAACGATCATATCCTTAGACGGAATAATTAATATATATTGCCCGCCAAAACCTGCAGCATAGTAAGTATCCTTTGGAAGTCCACGTGTAAATGCTGGATGAGGCATCCAAAACTGATTACTATACATTTGGTAGGAGTTTTTAGCCGGAGTTCTTGTATCATCAATCCATTCTTTTGACACAATTCTCTCCCCATCCCATAATCCATCTCTTAAATATAAATATCCAAATCTTGCATAGTCTCTTGCGTTTGCAAAAATTGAGCTGCCACCAATGAAAGTTCCAGAATTATCAAATTCGAAGATCGAATTTTTTATACCAATTTTTTCAATAAGATTGCTTTTTATGAAATCGAAATAGTCAATTCCTTCAGCTTCAAGCCTTGTTTTAATTAATTGACTTATAATATTGGTTTCTCCAGTCGAGTAGTTGTATTTCATACCTGGTAGAGGAGTTTTTAGCTTCATGGATGATGCAAACCCAGCTTGATCAAATCTTCCCTGCCCAAATAACATCTCTAATGTATCTGACCTTCCGCCTAAATCATATTCCTCTACATAATCCAGCCCTGACTGCATATTAAGCATATGTCCTATGGAAATATTTTTTCTATTGTCATCCCAACTTGGTAAGAGATTTGTTTCGTCTTTTGATTGTATGAATCCCCTATCAATCATCATTCCAGTCAATAGACCAATATAGCTTTTTGCCATTGAATAGGAGACAAGTTTTGTATCTTTTGTAATAGGAGAATTGTAATTTTCATAAACAATACTTCCATCTTGAATAATTAAAAGCGCATTTGTGCGTCCCAATTCATCATAAGAATCATCAGAAAAAGTATAATTAATAATTGTACTAAACTCTTCGTCATCAATTTCTATTAAGTTTTCTGGCCATGTATTTGTTGACCATTCGACTGTTTCATTATGTTGTAATTGATTAACTATAGCTAATGATGGATTGACCCAAATTAAAATAAAGGATAAACACGCTATAAATTTTAAAATTTTATGCATAAACTATCTCAATTTATTTATAACATATTAGTAATATTTACATCATTTTTTTTTATAAATACTAGTAGTGCAAAGTCTGACGAAACTCTCATTGGATTGAATGCTTCAGCAAAGCACTATTGTGTTTGTTTCTTTATTTCAGAGATGAAAAGTGATTATTGTGATGAAGCATATGATCGTGTTATTGCTGCTTCAGTTTCAGATGATGAATTGTACAGTCAAATTAAACTATTAGGTTACAATAAAGATGAGGAAAAAAAAGAAATTTCAATTGAATATGGAAATTATAAAATAGTCTCTGTTTTCACTGAGGAAACAGGTTGTTATTTTAAAAAATAATTAACAACTTTAATATTTGCTGGCAATAATTTTGCTTTCTTCAAGTCCTTTGCAGACACCCATCTTAAAAGCTCCCCTTCTTTACTTATAATTTTTCCTGTCCATTCAGTTACCTCGAATACATACATCATTAATAAAAATGAACGATACTGGTGCTTAAAAAATTCATAGTTTGATAATTTGCTTATATTTATTTTAATATTTAATTCTTCCTTTAGCTCCCTAAATAATGCAACTGCAAAATTTTCGTTATTTTTCAATTTTCCACCTGGAAACTCCCAGGAATTAATAAAAGAATCTTTTTGTTTTCTGCTCATTAAGAGAATTTCGCTATTTTTGTTTTTTATGATTGCGGAAGAGCAAAATACTACCTTCATGTCCTGTATGCTGCATTGATATCAACATATTTATGAGAAAAATCACATGTTTGTGTTTCGAAATAATAATTTCCTTGTCCAAGATCAAGTTTTAGATCAATTTCTTTGCTTGCCATATATTTTTTTAATTTTTGTAAATTTAATTTTTTATACTCTGCACCATTAGCAACAACTATTTGCTTACCTATATAAATCCTAAGTTTTTTTGGGTCTATTTTTTCATATGTTTTACCAATCGCCATTACAATTCTTCCCCAATTTGGATCATTTCCATAAAATGCTGTTTTTACAAGTGGGGAATTTGCGATTGCCTTAGCAATTTTTTTTGCCTGCGGTGAATTTTTAGCACTTTCAACTTTTATGTTTATTAATTTTGTTGCACCTTCACCATCTCGTACAATTTGTTCCGCTAAATATTTAACAACTGGAAGTAAAGAATTTTTTATTTTTGATATTCTCTTGTCTTTTATTGATGAAATCTTATTTTTTAATGAAACACTATTAGTGCTAGTCATAATTACAGTATCATTTGTTGACTCATCTCCATCAACAGTTATTTGATTGAATGATTTATCTACAAGATCTTTTAATAATTTCTGTAAAATATTTTGAGGTATTAAACAATCTATAAAAATAAATCCTAACATTGTTGCCATGTTTGGCTCTATCATTCCAGACCCTTTCGCAATCCCTGTGATTGAGATTGTTTTGTTTTCAATCATTGTTTTTACAGAAATTGCTTTTGGAAAAGTATCGGTTGTCATAATTGATTGAGCTGCTTGTAACCAATTATTAGTTTTTGATTTATTTTTTTTTAATGTATTTACTATTTTATTTTCAGGAAATTTTTCTCCAATAATACCTGTAGATGCAAAAAATACCTTCTTAACTGAGACTTTGAATTTATTAGAAACAAAGTTACTTATTTTTGTTAACGCATTAATACCTGCCTGGCCTGTAAAAGTGTTTGCATTTCCTGAATTAACAATCAATGCTTCTATTTCTTTATTTTTTAAATTTTTTTCGTTCCAGTCCAGTGTGCATGATCTTAATGAGGACTTTGTAAAAACTTCAGCAACCGAAGTTTTATTTTTGAAAAGAAATAAAGCTAAATCCAGTCGTTTCTTGTTATACAAGCCTGCAGAATATACATACAATTCAATGCCCTTAATCTGTTTAATCTTTCCAATATTTTTTGGCGCTAAAGGTGATCTTTTTAACATATTTCGAACAATTCAATACCAGTGATTTAAGCAATTTTATCTTAATTGGAGTTAGTATTTAAGGTATAAAAGCTTGTAATTAAATAGAAAATACAAATATCTAATCAAATGTTAAAAGTAAACTCGTTTTTTAATACAATTTTTAGCCGCGGTGAAAAGAAGAAATTAGCGGAATTCCAACGCACAGTGCAATTAATTAATGATTTAGAGCCTAAAATTGAAAAGCTATCTCAAGATATGCTTCTTAAAAGAATTTCAGAAATAAAATCTGAAATTTCATCTGGAAAAAAAATTGATGACTATTTAATAGAGTCTTTTGCAATGGTGCGTGAAGCTGCCAAAAGAACACTGGGTCAAAGACATTTTGATGTTCAATTGATCGGTGGGATGGTCTTGCATAATGGTGGAATATCAGAGATGAAGACTGGTGAAGGAAAAACACTTGTCTCTACTTTAGCGGCATTTTTAAATTCCCTTTCTGGTCGAGGTGTTCATATAGTTACGGTAAATGATTACCTTGCAAGGCGAGATGCAGAGTGGATGGGCTCTATATTTAATTATTTAGGTCTTTCAGTTGGCTGTTTAACTAATGACTTAGAGGGACGTGAAAAAAGAAAAGAACAATATGCCTGTGACATTACTTATGGAACCAATAATGAATTTGGCTTTGATTATCTGAGAGATAATTTACGTGTAATAAAACAAAACATGGTTCAAAGAGATCATAACTTCTGTATTGTTGATGAGGTTGATAGCATATTAATAGATGAGTCCAGGACACCACTAGTAATTTCAGGTGCTATAGAAGATAAAACGACACTTTATAATTCAATTAATAAAATAATCCCTTTTTTAAATAATGATGATTTTGAGATAGATGAAAAATCAAAAACTGCCAATTTGACAGATGCAGGAAATGATAAAGCTGAAAAAATACTTAAAGAAAGAAATATTATATCAGAGGGAACTTTATATGATATTTCTAATGTTGCAGTAGTACACCATATTAATCAAGCTTTAAGAGCAAACAAATTATTTGAAAAAGATAGGGACTATATTGTTAAGTCAGGAAGTGTAGTAATTGTTGATGAATTTACAGGTAGAACAATGGAGGGTAGAAGATACGGAGATGGATTACATCAAGCAATAGAAGCAAAAGAAAATGTCAAAGTTCAAAATGAAAGTCAAACGTTAGCCTCAATAACCTATCAAAACTATTTTAGACTTTATGAAAAGATTTCTGGTATGACAGGGACCGCACTTACCGAAGCAGAGGAATTTGGTGACATATATAATTTGTCTGTTTTTGAAATACCCACAAATATTCCAATTTCACGAATCGATAATGAAGATGAAATCTATAGAACATCTGAAGAAAAATATGATGCAATTGTCGAACAAGTTAAAAAATGCAATCAAAAAAGCCAACCTGTATTGGTTGGTACAACAAGTATTGAAAAATCTGAACAAATATCAAAAAAACTCCGAAACAATAAAATTAAACATGAGGTACTTAATGCAAAGCATCATGAGCAAGAGGCAAAAATTATTGCTAATGCCGGTGAACCAGGTGCTGTTACAATTGCGACAAACATGGCAGGAAGAGGAACGGATATTCAACTTGGTGGTAACTTCGAATTTAATTCTATTAATAAGAATGGACAGGCTGAATTAGATGGACTTAAAAATACAATTGCTCAAAAAAAAGGTGAAGTAATTGAAGCTGGAGGTCTTTATGTAATTGGAAGTGAAAGGCATGAAAGCAGAAGAATAGACAATCAGTTGAGAGGAAGATCTGGTCGTCAGGGAGATCCAGGAGAAACAAAATTCTTTATTAGTTTAGAAGATGATTTAATGAGAATTTTTGGATCAGAAAAAATTGACAGTGTCTTAAAAAGTCTTGGTTTGAAAGAAGGAGAGTCAATTAAGCACGCATGGATTTCAAAGGCACTTGAGAGAGCACAAAAAAAAGTAGAAGGAAGAAATTTTGACATAAGAAAAACTTTATTAAAATTTGACGACGTCTTGAATGATCAACGTAAAACAATATTTGAACAAAGATTTGAGTTAATGAATGCAGATAACATTTCAGAAATAGCAAATGAAATGCAATACGATGTTGCTGACGAAATTGTTGAACGTTATTGCCCAGAAAAATCGTATGCTGATCAATGGAACTTGCAAGATCTTCAAGATGAAATAAGTCAATACTTTTCAAAAAATATCGATTTAAATTTAGATAACTCTGAAGGTGATATTAATCAGCAATTTATTAAGGATAAAGTTTACGCACTCATAAAAGAAAATACCATTAATAGAAGAGATAATCATTCTGAGGAAGAGGTTAATTCTGCTGAACGAATGGTTATGCTTAAAATTTTGGATGATAAATGGAAAGATCACATTAATAATCTTGAACAACTCAGATCAACTATTGGGTTAAGAGGGTATGGCCAAAGAGATCCTCTAAATGAATATAAAAATGAGGCATTTGGACTGTTTGAGGAGCTAATAAATAATTTAAAAATCGATGTTTCAAAAATATTTTCAAGAATGAGGTTGAGAGAAAGACAAACTCAAACTTCAAATGAAAACAGTGTGTCTGATAAAATTAATCAATCAGCTATAAAGACAAAAAAAATATCAAGAAATGCTCCCTGTCCCTGTGGTTCAGGCAAAAAATATAAATATTGTTGTGGAAAAATTAATTAATTAAGTAAGTTAATACACCTACAAATAGTAAGGCAAGAATAGTTCCTAAGATAATTCGTCTCAAAAAATTGATATAAAACCTTTTTTTATTACTAGATTTACCAAACTTTTCATCAAGAACAGTGTTAGCTGCTGTAGTCTTATCACTAAATAACCCCGACCTTCCTATTTGAAGATATCTTTCTTGTCTTGCGTGCTTTAAATCATTTCCATGTTGATTTGAGAGTAAATTTAAATATTTTTCAATTTCATCGCCAACAGACTCAATTGTCCGATGCGAATTCCTATGTGCACCACCTGTTGGCTCTTTTATAACCTCGTCAATTACATCAATTTTTAACATATCTTCAGCTGTAAGTTTAAGGGCCGAGGCTGCCTCAACAGTTTTTGTATTATCTTTCCATAAAATTGATGAACAGCCCTCAGGTGAAATTACTGAATATATAGAGTTCTCCAACATAAGCACTGTATTTCCTGTTCCAATGGCGACTGCACCACCTGATCCTCCCTCACCAATTATTATTGCTATAATCGGGACACCTAATGACAAACAACACTCTGTTGTTTTTGCTATTGCTTCAGATTGTCCTCGCTGTTCAGCTCCCACTCCAGGGTAAGCGCCAGGGGTATCAACAAACGATACAACTGGAATATCAAATTCCTCTGCAAGTTTCATTAATCGTTGAGCTTTTCTATATCCCTCAGGCCTTGGCATGCCAAAGTTATGTTCAATTCTTGATGTCGTATCATGTCCCTTTTCATGACCTAGGACCAATACTGTTTTACCTCTAAATTTTCCAAGACCTCCAAGGATGGCCTTATCATCTGAAAAAAAACGATCACCTGATAAAGGGAAAAAATCCTCAATTAGGTTTTGAATATATTCTTTTGTTTTTGGTCGTTGAGGATGTCTTGCAACAAGTGTCCTTTGCCAAGGTGATATCGAAGAATATATTTTCTTATAAGTTTCATTTATTTGCTCTTCAACTTGCGTGATTTCTTCAAGAAGATTATCTGACGGAGCATTATCATTTAGACTTTTGAGCTCATGAACCTTATTGTCAAGTTGCTCTATGGGCTTTTCAAACTCAAGATAGGTGTTCATTTAATAATAAATTATTCACTTAGAGTTTCTATTAATTTTGTTTGTTCGATAATTTGCTCGGCTTGCCTTATTGAAGCAGCGTCTATTAACTTTCCGTTTAGTGTCGCTGCACCAGCACCTGACTCTTGTGCTTTTTTCATCGCTTCAATAATATCTCTTGCTTTTTGTACTTCTTTTTCTGGTAATGTGAATACCTCATTTGCAAGATCTACCTGACTAGGGTGAATTGCCCATTTTCCTTCGCATCCAAGAATTGCTGTTCTTCTTGCGTGAGACTTAAAACCTTCTGGATCTGAAAAATCTCCAAAAGGACCGTCAATAATCCTTACACCGTGAGCCCTTCCAATAGTTGTCATTTTTGATATTGGATAGTGCCACATATCATTCCAGTGAGTTTTTCTCTCTCCATCAATTTCATCAGTTAATATTGAATAGTCTTGATTAGATCCGCCGATATTTGTTGTACGCATTCTAACTGAAGCCGCATAATCAGCGTAACCAAAATGAAGAGACTCAATTCTTTTACTCCCTGTTAAGATTTTATCAAGGTTTGTTATCCCCATTGATGTTTCGACTATAAGTTCAAAGCCTATTTTCTTTTGTCTTTGAGTTTTATCTTCTATTTGCGTCACTAACATATCAATCGCATAAACATCCTCTGGAACGCCAACTTTTGGTATCATAATTAAATCTAATCGCTCACCACCATTTTCCATTAAATCAACAACATCTCTATAACAATAATGAGTATCCAAGCCATTAATTCTTACTGAAATAGTTTTTTTTCCAAAATCATGATTGTTTAGTGCTTTGATTACATTTTCTTTTGCTTGTTCTTTGTCTTGCGGTGCCACAGCATCCTCAAGATCTAAACAGATTATATCTGCATTGCTTGCTGAAGCTTTCTGAAACAAATCCGGTTTTGATCCTGGAACAAATAACTGAGATCTATTTATTCTTACAGTGTTAGAGGGTACTGGCGTGAAACTCATTTTGTTGGTTTATCATTATAAAATCCTCTTTTCAAGGACAACTTAAATTACAATTATCCTTTAAATACCTTAGATAATGGGTGATTATCTTCTACCGTACTTTTTAATCTATCACTAAGAACATGAGTATAAATTTGTGTTGTAGATATATCTGAATGCCCAAGTAGCATTTGTAGTGATCTCAAATCCATTCCGTTAGCAAGTAGATGTGATGCAAAGGCATGTCTAAGCTTGTGGGGGCTTACGTATTTTGAATCAATATTCGCTTCTTTGCACAATACTTTTAATAGTTGATGAAATCTTTGCCTTGAAATATGACCAAGCTTTGAATTTCTTGAAGGAAAAAGCCATTTGTCTTCATTTTTATCTGGTTTTAAAAATTCTACTCTTACTTTTAAATACTTTTCTATTGTAGATAAAGTATTTTGATCAACAGGTACAAGTCTTTCTTTATTTCCTTTACCTGTAACAAAAATAAAATTTTCTTTTTCATATAAAGATGACAATTTTAATTCAACTAGCTCAGAAACTCTTATTCCAGTTGCATATAATATTTCAATCATAGTCAATAGTCTCAACCCTCTAATAGAGTCATCATTTTTAGCTGTTTCTAATAGCCTGTCTACCTGATCATTTGTTAGAAAAATTGGTAACTTAGAGTTTTTTTTGGGAATTGAAATTTGTAAAAATGGATTATCTTTCAATATATTTTCAGATACTAAAAAATCAAAAAAATGTCCTAAAGCAGACAATTTCCTGAGGATTGTGGACCGCTCAAACCCTAAATCATTCATTGTTGAAATATATTTTTCTACTGATTTTCTTGAAATTATTTTTTCAGATGTTTTGCTAATTGTTTGTTTTTCTAAAAACTGTTTTATGTCACTCTTATAAGATTCAATTGTATTTTTACTTAAACCTTTCTCAGATATCAAAGATTCTAAGAAATTTTCTACTAAAGATTGTTCTATTTTTGACACTATAAATTATACTTTGCAAAATACTCTAGTATATAATCTTGTGCGTAAGTTTTATTAATCTCAAACAATCCATCTATTATAAGAAAAATAGAGAACTCATCATTTTCATTAAAATTATCATCTCCTTGTAATATATTTAGCAAAATTAGTTTTTCACCAAGCTGATTTTCAAGAGATTTAAAATAATTATGAAGCTTTATATTTGCAGTTATTGAGGAGACTTTATTCAACTCATTAGGGGTTTTCCAATAACTATTTTTTTTTGAATTTGTTATAAGTTCGTAATACTTCACAATAATATTTTTCTGCCTAACAGAAAAACCTTTATAATCAATTAATTGATTTAAGTGAGTTTCTTTTATTGCTTTGCCATTTGCCAATGAAAGATAAAACTGAGCTTTAGAGAGCTCTAATGTATTTGAATTGAAATTCAATTGACTTACCCACTCATTACACTTTTCAGGATCATCATTTAGTATAAAGATTAAGCAAAAATCTGGTGCATTATCGATATAGTCTAATTTTGGCTGAACTATTTTTATTTTATCATAAATCATTAAAGATGCAGTCTCCAACATCCCATGTGCACTAAATAAACTAACATATTTAGGTATTTTATTTACTAAATCAGCCTGAGATGAGGTTTTTCTTATATCTTTAAATATTTTAATTCTTTCTATTAAAGCTGAATTATCCTCGCTGGCATTCTTGATATTACTTATATCAAAGGACTGGTAAATCTCTCCAAGGTACTTATGTTCTACCAAACCTTTTTTAACAAGCTCTTCAGCGATCGAAATTTTTTTTATATTATTTTTCTTATAATTTAAAAAGTAGAATAATTTAAATTTTATTGGCGAATTTATAGTAATATATTTATCGATATCAATATTGTATTTTTGTAATAAATGTAAATTAATTAGATTTATTTCTTTAAGATTTTCAACCTTAAGTTCATCACTGTATATAATTTTAGATAGTAAAGATAAGTACTCTTCATCATAATTATCCTCATCTCTCATTATAGAAATATTTAGATCAAGTGTCAGTTTATTGGCTGACATTGCATTGCAAAACGATACAAAATATAAATCGCTTAATCTTTCTGATATTAAATTAGAATTGCTATTACAAATTCTTTTGTATTGATTATAGATAAGTAAATTGTCAATCATTCCAGCACTTAAAATATCATTATTTTCATCACTTCTTATCAAGCTAAATAATTCAGAGATATGCTTGTAATAGCCTCTTGAGATTAAAAAATCTGATTTAAGATTAAGAAAAGATGAAGATTCATTAGTTAATTTATCAGGTGGGGCTGCGGTGGTTAACATTACATTTTTAACCAGATTGGTAAGAGTTGAACTGGTACTTTCTTCAGGAGCTATGTTAACTAAATATGCTATATCCTCTAAATTGGATCCATTCCATAGATTAGCTTCGAATCCACCGTTCGTAGGATCGTATAAACCTATAGCATCAGCTTTAGTGAATAAAAAATTTTCCTGTTTTACTGCTTGATTATTTATGTTTACAATTTCCTGAGTATTTGATTTTTCTACAGAACTTTCAATTTCGCTTATAACACTGTTCTCTTGCCAAATTTCATATGGCTCTTGACTCAAATTATCTTCCGCCAAGATATCAATATTAATGAAAAATGAGCTTATAAGAGATAAACTAATGATATATAATGTGAGCTTATTACAAATGCTTTTATCAAACATATTAATTTCTTTTAACAGAATATTTTAAAACTGTGAAATTTATTCACATTTAATAATGTCAAAAAAAAGACTCTCTCAAACAAAAAAAAATATAGTTTTTCTAGGCCATATGGGCTCTGGTAAATCAACTATTGGTAAAGGTTTATCAAAAAAATTAAACTTAGACTTTTATGACACAGATAAAGAAATTGAAAAGGAAATGGGTCAAAATATTGCAAAAATTTTCGATGAAAGTGGTGAAAGAATCTTCAGAAATATTGAAAAAAAAATTACTTTAAATTTACTAGATAAAAAAAACTCAATTATTGCACTGGGTGGGGGTGGCTTTGAAGAGTCAAAAATAAGAAACTTAATATTGAATAGTTGTATTTCAATATGGCTAAAATGTGATTTGAATATTTTAGAAAAAAGATGTAATGTGTCAAAAAAGAGACCTCTTTTATCTAAGAAAAATATAAAAGTAGAATTTGAAAAATTAAATAAGATTAGACAGAAAAATTACTCCAAAGCTAAATTCACAATCGATGTGAGCAAAAAAAATAAATATCAAATAATCAAAGAAATTGCCGAAGCTTTAAAAATCTAATGATGAAAAAAACTTTAGAGGTAAAGACCGGAACAGACAAATATAAAATATTAATTGGTGATAATATTTTATCGAGCTCAGGCTCATTAATAAAAAAGAAATTAATTAATCAACGAGTTTTTATAATTACCAATAAATTTATCCATAAGCTACACGGAAGAAAATTAGAGCAATCACTAAGAAAAAATAAAATAAGTTTTAATAAGATAATAATTAATGATGGTGAGCAATACAAAAATATTAAAACTATTAATTTAATTACAACTAAACTTCTCAAATATAAAGTTGATAGAAACGATACTTTAATTGCTTTTGGTGGGGGTGTTATTGGTGATATTGTAGGTTTTTCAGCGAGTATCACATTAAGAGGCATTAATTTTATTCAGATACCTACAACATTATTATCGCAAGTCGACTCCGCTGTAGGGGGCAAAACAGGTATCAATACTAAAGAAGGAAAAAATCTGATAGGTACTTTTTACCAACCTAATTTAGTGATTTCGGATGTTTCGCTATTAAAAACTCTTCCAAAAAGGGAAATTTTATCTGGCTATGCTGAAATAATTAAATATGGACTTATTATGGATAAAAAATTCCTTAATTGGCTTTTAGATAATGAGTCGAAGCTTAAGACATTTAACAAAAAATATCTTATTGAGGCTGTTTTTCACTCTTGCAAAAATAAAGCAATAATAGTAAATAAAGATGAAAAAGAAAAAAATATAAGAGCAATACTTAATCTAGGTCATACTTTCGGACATGCTATTGAAGCAATAAATAATTATCAAAAATCATTAACACATGGAGAAGCCGTATCAATAGGCATCATGATGGCTCTTGAAATGTCATCACTTCAAGGAAACATTTTAAATAAAAATATTAGTAAAATAAAAGATCATTTTCAAAAATTAAAAATGAAAACCAAAATACCTATCAATATAAAAAGTAAGACATCGCTAAATAAATTTAAAGAGATAATGAATTCTGATAAAAAAATAAAAAATAATCATTTAAATCTCATACTTTTAAGAAGCATAGGTAAAGCTTATTTAGCCAATCGATATTCAACTAGAAAATTAGATAGCATAATAAATAAGTATATAAATTAGATGATATTTGAAGTTATCGTATTATTTTTAGCCATTATAGTTCTTTTAGCATTTTCTGCATTCTTTTCTGGATCTGAGACAGCTTTAACGGCAAGTACCAGAAGTAGGTTAACTGGTCTTGGCATGAAAGGAAAGAAAAACTCTAATGTTGCAATTGAATTATTAAACAAAAAAGAATCATTAATTGGAGCAATTTTACTTGGAAATAATTTAGTAAACATTCTTGCCTCGTCGTTAGCAACAAGTTTACTTATAAAAGTTTATGGAAATACAGGAGTTGCTTATGCAGTAATCATAATGACCGTTTTAATTGTTATATTTGCTGAAATCCTCCCTAAAAGTTATGCTATAGCGAATGCTGAAAAAATGGCTTTGATTGTCAGTCCCTTTTTAAAACCGTTCGTTACTATATTAGCGCCTGTAACATGGTTGATGGAAAAAATTGTTTTTTATATTTTAAACATTGTTGGAATAAAACATGATCAAAATGCAAGAAGTTTGTCTGTTGCTGACGAAATTAGAGGAACTGTTGATCTACATCATAAAGAAGGCAGATTATTCAAAATGGATAAAGACATGGTTACAGGTATTCTTGATCTTTCAGAAATAACAGTTGAGGATATCATGGTTCACAGAAGCAATATATTTATGGTCAATATTGACGATGAACCTATTAGAATAATTAATCAGGTTGTTGAAAGCCCCTACACGAGAATACCAGTTTGGAAAGATAACAATGAGAATATTATCGGCCTAATTCACGCAAAAAACCTATTAAGAAAACTTAATGAACTAAAATCCATTAATATTTCAAGAGAAGATATAAAAAAATCATTAATTAAAGCATGGTTTGTGCCTGAAACTACGCCGCTAAAAAATCAACTACAAATGCACCTAAACAGAAAAATTAAATTGGCTATGGTTGTTGATGAATATGGTGCACTTAATGGAATGATAAGTTTAGAAGATATTATTGAAGAAATAGTAGGTGAAATAAGCGATGAACATGACATTGACCTAACTGACATAGTGAAAAATAAAGATGGATCAATCAAGGTACGAGGATCTACTGAAATAAGAAATATTAACAGAAGTTTTGGCTGGGATTTGCCCGATGAAGAAGCAAATACTATTTCTGGCTTAATAATAAATGAGTCACGTTCTTTCCCTAAAACGGGTCAAATATTTCAGTTCTATGGTTTTAAGTTTGAAATAATTGAAACCAAGAAAAATCTAATATCACAAGTTAAAATAGCATCACTTAATTAAATCATATTCAGATTGAATATAAAGTTTTAATCTTAATGAATGTATTTCTGTTGATATTTCTTTTTTTAGAATTTTATGAACTATCCTTTCTCTTTCAATTCTGGAATGTCCACTAAAAAACTCTGATACAACTATAATTTTTATGTGAGAAGTATCTTTGTTGTCGCCTTCGTAGTGATTTTTGTGTTGGTCGGAAAAGTTAAGAATTTTAAAGAATGATGGTTTTAAATTATCCTTAATTTTCTTATCTATAGTTTCTTCAAGAGTCATGTATATTGGTGTAGTCTAACATATGAAAAGATAATATGAACAATAGAAAATGTCATTTTGAAGGATGTAAGGAGATGGGGGAATATCGCGCTCCATCATCCCCCAAAGATCTAGGAAAATATATTTGGTTCTGCCTGAAGCACATTAGAGAATATAATAAAAAATGGAATTACTTTTCAGATATGTCAGCTGATGAAATTGAGGAATTTATTGAAAATGACATAATTGGGCACAGAAAAACTAAGCAAATAGGGTCAAATGATACGAGTTACTTTGAAAAAATCTCTAAAATATCTGAGAAGATGTTTGAGGGTATGAATAATCTTGAAAATATGCTCGTCCATCCTAGTTATTATAGTTCTAAGTACTTAAATGCTCTTGCAACTTTAGGAATTGATAATAAGAAAAGTTCACTAAATGAAATTAAGTCTAAATTCAAAAAGATTGTAAAAGAATTACACCCTGATACAGTTGGAAATGATGAAAATAATAAAGAAAAGTTAACTAAGGTTTTAGAAGCCTATAAAATAATAAAGGAACAATATGACAGTAACAGAAAACCTCGTGCAGAGTAGACCAGATATATCCATATCTGTAAATCAAGCTTTCGGATTTGATACAGATCTTCATGTCGAGGGATTTTCAGAAAAATCAGAGTACGTTCCTGATATCGATACCAGTTATTGTTTTGATAAGGCAACTACCATGGCAATACTCTCCGGATTTAAATACAACAGAAGAGTTATGGTCCAAGGATTACACGGCACTGGGAAATCAACCCATATTGAGCAAATTGCTGCTCGACTTAATTGGCCTTGCGTAAGAGTTAATCTCGATAGTCACATTAGTAGGATAGATTTGATAGGTAAAGATGCCATCGTATTAAATGACGGCAAACAAGTTACAGAATTTCAGGATGGAATATTACCTTGGTCATTACAAACACCTACGGCTTTGGTATTTGATGAATATGATGCTGGAAGACCAGATGTCATGTTCGTAATTCAAAGGGTATTAGAGTCGGAAGGAAAATTTACTTTATTAGATAAAAACAGAGTTTTAACGCCGAATCCATATTTTAGATTATTTGCTACAACTAACACTGTTGGATTGGGAGATACAACAGGACTTTATCATGGCACACAGCAAATAAATCAGGGGCAGATGGATAGATGGAGTATAGTTACTACTCTTAACTATTTAGATCTTGAACAAGAAAAAAAAATAATGCTCTCTAAAGTTCCCTCATTTAATAATCCTGAAAAGGAAGAAATAATTGAATTAATGATAAAGGTAGCGGACTTATCCAGAAAAGGTCTTGCAAATGGCGATATATCTACAGTGATGAGTCCAAGAACAGTATTAACTTGGGCTCAAAATTCTGAAATATTTGACCACAATTATTCTGCAGCTTTTAAACTCACTTTTTTAAATAAGTGTGATGAGAGCGAGAGGCAGATCATCTCAGAGTATTATCAGCGCTGCTTCGGTGAAGAATTAACAAATGAAGCAAGCAAATTTGATTTAGTTTAGTGAAAGAAGATTATTTAGAAGATATCAAAAGAGCTATATCTTCCACCACACGTGCAATAGCTGAGGACAAAGAAATTGATGTAGTATTTGAAGATAATCTAACATCAACCGACAATAAAATTGTACTACCTAAAATTGAAGACAATGAGGACTTAAAAAATTTAAATCAATTACGTGGGCAAGCTGACAATGCAGCTCTCAAGTACAAGTATCATGATAAAGAAACCTACATACAATTTGAACCTTCTGGAGAAAAAAATAGAAAAATATATGAAGTTTTAGAAAATACTCGAATTCAGCTTATAGGTAGTAAATTAATGCGAGGAGTTAAATCTAATTTAAAGACACTCTATGAGCAAAATTTTAGAGACAAGAACTTAGATACTATTTCAAAGCAATCAGAATTAAATATTGAAGACGCAATAGATTTATATTTAAGAAATAAAATTAATCCTGATTATCTTCCATCTAACTCAAACAATGCCCTTAATCTATGGAAGAAATGGTTGAATAATAAAATTAGTGATTCATCGGATCAGCTTTTGAAAAATATACATGATCAAAAACTATTTGCTGAAAATGTAAACGAACTAATAAGAGAGCTAGACTATTATGATAATGAAAATAGTGACGATAAAGACAACAAAGAAGAAGAAAATCAAAATATTGATCAACTAGAAAACAACGAGGTCAATGAAATGGAAAACCAATCTTCATTCAGTGATGAAGAATCTACCCAATCTGAGGAAGAGATAGGTTATGATGAAACTGAGATGAATATTGACCAACAAGAAGATGACGAATTAAGTGAAACAGATGAAGGCAATACTGAAAATGCAACCCCTCAATACAAAGCAGAAAATTCAGTTGAGAAAATACTCAATGAATATGAAGTTTATACTGAAGAGTTTGATGAAGTCATTATTGCAAAAAATATCTGTGAGGATGAAGAGCTGAATAGATTAAGAGCTTATCTCGATCAACAATTAAAAGCTTATCAAATGATAATTTCAAGATTAGCCAATAGGCTACAAAGAAAACTATTAGCTAAACAAAATCGAAGTTGGGATTTTGATCTTGAGGAGGGATTGCTTGATACCTCCAGACTTACAAGAATAATTATGGATCCATACCATTCACTTTCATTTAAAAAAGAAAAAGACACAGATTTTAAAGACACTGTAGTTTCACTACTTATAGATAATTCAGGTTCAATGAGAGGACGCCCTATAACAGTTGCTGCAATGAGTGCAGATATTCTCGCAAGAACACTTGAAAGGTGTGGTGTAAAAGTTGAGATTCTAGGTTTTACTACTAAAGCATGGAAAGGTGGAAAGAGCAGAGAACATTGGATGCAAAATAAGAAAATTCCATCTCCTGGAAGATTAAATGATTTAAGGCATATAATTTATAAAGCAGCAGATGAACCATGGAGAAGGTCAAAGAAAAATCTTGGATTAATGATGCGTGAAGGGCTTTTAAAAGAGAATATTGATGGAGAAGCATTGTTATGGGCACATAAAAGGCTTCAAGCACGATATGAGGCAAGAAAAATATTAATGGTTATCTCCGATGGTGCGCCCGTCGATGATAGTACTCTATCAGTAAATACAGGTAATTATTTAGAAAAACATCTTCGAGGTGTAATAAATTGGATAGAATCCAAGTCTTCGATACAATTACTCGCTGTTGGAATTGGTCACGATGTAACAAGATATTACAAAAGAGCAGTTACAATTGTTGATGCTGAGCAATTAGCTGACGTAATGACTGAGCAGTTAGTAGATCTTTTTGAAGAAAATGAAAATAATTTAAATCGTCAAACTATTAATTAGCTAGCTTTTTTTTGTGCATTACGCATAGCACGTTGTACTCTCTTTGCTTTTTGAGATAATTTCTTACTTTTAGTCTTGGTCAAAAACTCATCAATACCACCAAACTTGGAAACTGTTCTGATCGATGAAGTAGCTACAGAGAGTCTTATATTCTTATTTAAAATCTCACTTTTAAAAGTTACTGACTGAAGATTAACATTAAATTTTCTTCTTGTCTTATTATTGGCTTTACTGACATTATTGCCGAATTGTACTTTTTTTCCTGATAAATCACATGCTTTTGTCATAGTAAGGTTAAGTAAAGTTTTTGGTAATTAATGTCAATATGATTATTGCTTGAGAGTATCTTTTGTAATTGTTTCAACTGCTTCATACATAGACATTTCGTTTTTCATTACTTTTTCAGAGTATTTTGAAATATTCCCCTTACTTGTCAGTCGTTTTGTTATATCTGAAGCAATAATATTTTTTACCTCCTCTTCAATCCAGAATTCAAGTTGATCAGCCCGTCTTTCTTCAAATATCCCTTTTTGCTTATTTTGATTAACTATCTGATTAATTGTTTTAATCACGTCCTCCATCCCAGTTTGCTCAATTGCAGATACTAACAACACTTGCTTTTCTAGCTCATCTAACTTCTTATAATAACTTAGAGCTGATTTATAGTCAGCAGCGGTTTTTGAAGCTTCAATTTTCAACTCACCATCATTTTTATTAACTATAAATATATCCGCATACTCAGTAATACCTTTCTTTATTCCTTGCAACTCATCACCAGAACCAGGGCCAACAATAAGAGTGAATATATCAACTAAGTTGCTTGCAACAATTTCAGATTGTCCTACCCCAACTGTTTCAATAAAAATAAAATCATAACCTGCAGCATCTAGTATGATAGATGCTTCGCGTGTTCCCATAGAGATACCACCTAAAGCGCCTCTTGATGGTGTAGATCTGATGAAAGTATTTGGATTTTTTGATATTTCTACCATTCGAGTTTTATCTCCTAATATTGATCCTCCAGTAATTTGTGAGGACGGGTCAACTGCTAAAATACCTAACTTATAATTTTGAGTTACTAAGTAACTTCCAAAGGACTCAATAAATGTTGACTTTCCAACTCCTGGTGGGCCAGAAAAACCTATTCTTATTGATTTGCCTGGCTTCTTAATTAATTCCGAGATCAGCTGTCTACTTATTTGTTGATCAGAGTCTTTTGAAGACTCAACTAAGGTAATAGCTTTAGCAATGGCAGCTCGTTCTCCTTTTTGAATATTTTCAATTAATTCCATTAACTATTCTTTGCTTAAGTTATCAGATATCAAATCAATAACTTTTTCAGCACACTCTATTATATTAGAGCCAGGCCCAAAAATAGCAGATACATTATTTTTATAAAGAAATTCATAATCTTGTTCAGGAATTATACCCCCAACAAAAACAATTATTTTTGATTTAGGATCAATATTACTTAAAGCCTTCATAAGCTCCGGCACAAGAGTTTTATGACCGGCCGCAAGTGTTGAAACACCAATTGCATGAACATCATTTTCAATTGCGTCCTTAGCAACATCTTTAGGAGATTGAAACAGCGGGCCCATATCAACATCAAATCCCATATCAGCAAATGAAGTTGCAACTATCTTTGCCCCCCTATCGTGGCCATCCTGACCAATTTTCACTACAAGAACACGTGGTCTTCTTCCATTTGCATTTTCAAAATCAATAACCTTTTTCTCAACTTTCATAAAATCCTTATCACCTTCAAAGTGTTTACCATATACTCCTGAAACACTTAAGCTTTTTGCAAAATGTCTACCATATACATGCTCTAAAGCTTTCGAGACTTCTCCAACTGTTGCTCTTAATTTAACGGCTTCTATGCAAGGCGCTAGAAGATTTGTTTCATCCTTTGCAGCATTTGTTAAATTAGCAAGTGCTTTTTCGACAGCCAATTTATCACGTGACTCTTTTATTGTCTGGATTTTCTTTATTTGATCATCTCGAACGCGATTATTATCAATCACTCTCACATCAACTGAAGGCTCTTTCGGATTTTTATATTTATTTACTCCAACTACGACTCTGGATCCACTATCGACTTTAGCTTGCTTCTTAGTTGCAGACTCTTCAATTTTTAATTTAGGAATACCTGCTTTAACAGCTTTGGTCATTCCACCTAATTCTTCAATTTCCTCAATAATATCCCAAGCTTTTTTTGATAATTCTTCAGTTAAGCTTTCAACGAAATATGACCCCGCGAGAGGATCAATCGTTTTTGTTACACCAGTTTCATTTTGAAGAATCAATTGAGTATTTCTGGCAATTCTGGCAGATTCGTCTGTTGGTAAAGCAATTGCTTCATCGAAGGAGTTTGTGTGTAAACTTTGTGTTCCTCCAAGTATAGCAGACAAGGCCTCATAAGATGTTCTGATAATGTTATTATAAGGATCTTTCTCAGTTAAGGATACACCAGATGTTTGACAGTGTGTTCTTAAAATAAGGGATCTTTCATTTTTAGCTCCAAAATCTTTCATGATCTTTGCCCACAATGTTCTTGCGGCTCTAAGTTTAGCAATCTCCATAAAAAAGTCCGTTCCGATTGCGAAAAAGAAAGAGAGCCTTGGTGCAAAATCATCAACATCAAGACCCTTTGACATTGCTGCTCTTACGTATTCCATTCCATCGGCTAAAGTGTAAGCTAATTCAAGAACATTATCAGCGCCTGCCTCTTGCATATGATAACCAGAAATTGAAATAGAATTAAACTTAGGCATCTCTTTTGAAGTAAATTCTATTATATCGGCAACAATCTTCATTGATGGCTCAGGAGGATATATGTATGTATTTCTCACCATAAACTCTTTTAAAATATCGTTTTGAATTGTCCCTGATAGTAGACTTCTATCAACGCCCTGTTCTTCTCCCGCAACAATAAATGATGCAAGTACAGGTAATACAGCGCCATTCATAGTCATTGATACGGACATTTGATCTAAAGGGATATTATTAAAAAGAATTTTCATATCTTCAACAGTATCTATTGCTACACCAGCTTTACCCACATCCCCCATTACCAAATCATCATCTGAGTCATATCCTCGATGGGTTGGCAAATCAAAGGCAACTGATAGACCCTTTTGACCAGACTCTAAATTTTTTTTATAAAATTCATTCGACTCTTCAGCCGTTGAAAATCCTGCATATTGCCTGATCGTCCAAGGTCTATTTGTATACATTGATGCTTTCGGACCTCTTGTATAAGGCCATTGGCCAGGAAGAGAGTTATTCTCGACAAATGAAAAGTTTTCTAGGTCATCTTTAGTGTATACTGGCTTAATATCTATTCCTTCATCAGTCTCTGATTTTGCATCTCTATAGTTTTTCTTGGTTTCTTTTTCGAAACTTTTTTGCCAAGTATTAAAGCTATTATTTGATTTATTAGTCATTTTTATTGAAACTTTTAAATTTTGATTAAGTGATATATATAGTTAATTAAAATAAAAAAAATTAGAATATTTAAAGAACACCAGTAGTTGATGATTCGGACTTAAAATCTACACCTTTTGTTCTCAATCGGACACTAGATATAGTATTCTTTAAATACTAATATACAAAAAATTTTTATGCTAGGTAAATTCAAAACACTACTATCTGACAAAAAAGATGTAAAAGAAGAGGAGTTTGATGCATCCCAATTAGCAGTTGCGTCTTTAATGGTTACCACTGCTCTGCACGATGGTGAGTTTGATGAGGCTGAAAAGAATGAAATATTAAAATTACTCGGAAATTTTTACAATTTAAATAATGATAAATTAAATAAACTTTTTGAAGCTTCTTATGAACTTGTAGATAATGCAAATGATATACACCAATTTACCTCAAAAATTAATAGCTTCCTTAATGATGAAGAAAAAATCATGATAGTTGAAATGATATGGAAGATTGTAATTGCAGACGGTAGAATCGATGATTATGAAAATGCTTTAGTGCGTAAAATCTCTGGTCTTCTGTATATCGATGATTTTAAAGTTGGTGAAATAAAGAAAAAACTATCACAATAATAAATGACCTACCTAGTTAATGAAAAATGCATAAAATGCAAATATACTGATTGCGTGGAAGTATGTCCGGTTGATTGTTTCTATGAAGGTGAAAATATGTTAGTAATCAATCCTGATGAATGCATAGATTGTGGTGTGTGTGAACCAGAGTGTCCTGTTGATGCAATCATCTCTGATACAGATGATAAAGATGAGAAATGGTTAAAAGTGAATCAAAAGTTTTCAGAGATATGGCCAAACATTACTATGAAGAAAGACTCTCCTACTAATGCAAAAATGTATGAGAATGAAGAAAATAAATATGATAAGTATTTTTCCGAAAAATCTGGGGGATAGGTAATTTTATGAAAAAAAAGAAAAAAGTTAGTAAAGTCACTAAAAAGAAAATTATAAAAAAGAAATCTGTAAAGAAAAAAAATAAAATTCTAAAAAAGAAAACTTCAGTAAAAAAGGCTCCAAAAAAGAAACAAGTAAAAAAAGTTGTTAAAAAAACGAAAGAAGTAAAAAAATTTGTAGAGCCTAAACTTCCTCCACAATCTGACAAAAAAGTCAATAATCGAATTATTAACCCTGCACACTATCAAGCGAAAAAAGTTAAAAAGTTTTTAGAGATAAAGACTATCAAGGAAAAAAAAGTTAAAAAAATTTTTAATACAAAGGATCATGTTGTTTATCCTACACACGGTGTAGGGCAAGTTATAGATATTGAGAAAAGAGAGGTCGTTGGGCAAAAATTAGAAATGTATGTAATAGAGTTTGTACGAGATAAATTAATTTTGAGAGTTCCTGTTGAAAAAGCAAAGTCTCTTAATTTAAGAAAAGTATCAAAACCATCTAAAATTCAAACTGTATTAAAAATCCTTTCTCAAAAACCAAAAATAAAGAGAACAATGTGGAGTAGAAGGGCTCAGGAATATGATCTTAAAATTAACTCAGGCGACATTGAACAGATTGCTGAAGTAGTTCGAGATCTTAACAGAGCAAATAATCAAATAGAGCAATCTTATAGTGAGCGTCAACTTTTTGAATTATCTTATGATCGGTTTTTGAGAGAAGTGATTGCTGGACTTAAAATTACCGAGGAAAATGCAATAAAAAAAGTCGATAAGATTCTTGGTAGAGATAAATTAAAAAACGCCCCTAGTTTATTGAACTAAGGGCGCAAAAAAAAAGCATTGATTAATCAATGCTAATTATCTTCTTTTTTTTCTTCTAGCAGCTTTCTTTTTCTTTTTAGGAGCGGCTTTTTTCTTAGCGGCTTTCCTTTTTTTCTTTTTAGGAGCTGCTTTTTTCTTAGCGGCTTTCTTTTTAGCTGCTTTACGCTTTTTCTTTTTAGGAGCTGCTTTTTTCTTAGCTGGCTTCCTTTTAGCAGCTTTACGTTTTTTCTTAGGCGCTGCTTTTTTCTTAGCTTTTTTCCTTGCTTTCGCAAAGATCACTTTTAGTTCCTCCATAATTATCTCCCCCCATTTGGGTTTAGTTAGAGGTTAGTAGATGAATCAAAATTGATTCGTTCTAACACAATGATTAAACTTTTATGAAAAACTGTCAATTTTTCGCTGTTTTTTGTATCTTTTGAATTTTAAATTTTTTTTTAATATATTTTAAATTGTTAGTAAATGTATTTAAATACTTATAGTTATTAGATTTTTTTTTAGTAACAAAAATTTATTTTTTTTTATTAATATTAACTTAAATAAAATAAAAATTATTTTTTTTTGAAAAAATCTTTAATTATGCGCTCGTAGCTCAGTAGGATAGAGCACAGGATTCCTAATCCTGGGGTCGGATGTTCGAATCATCTCGAGCGCGCCAATATTTGTCAGCAAACGTTAGATCCATTATCTACTATTTGTTGTGGATGAAGCAAGATCACCTCTTTATTTTCATTTATTGCGCCTAGAATTAATACCTCTGACTCAATACCTGCTATATTTTTATTCTCAAAATTACATACTGCAATAATTTGTTTTTGAAGAAGTTCTTCAATTGAATAGTTAGTTATTTGAGCTGAACTTTGTTTAATACCTAATTTTCCACCAAAATCTATTTTCAGCACATAAGCTGGCTTTCTAGCCTTTTCGTTTACTTTTACTTCTAAAATAGTACCTACTAAGATCTCAATTTTTTCAAAATCTTCATATTTTACAATATCTTTCATATTAAATTAAGCCACATTGGCAGTTTTTATACCCTCAAAATTGAAGATTCAAATTGTCTTTTCACATTGAATTTGTATTTTGCGTACATGTCAAGTTTTGATGAAACGAACGAAATGAAATCTTTTGTTAAAAAAGCCATGTCTATTCCTTTGCTTGAAGAAAATCATGAAAAGGTTTTAGCTAAAAAATGGATTAAAAACAAAGATGAAAAGGCGTTGCACGAGCTAACCCAATCTCACATCAGATTGGTTATTGCTTTCGCTGTTAAGTATAAGAACTATGGTCTTAATTTAAGTGACCTCATTCAAGAGGGCAATATAGGTCTAATGAAAGCTGCAGAAAGATTTGAGTTGGATAAAGAAGTTAGATTCTCAACTTATGCTGGATGGTGGATAAGAGCATCAATTCAAGATTTTGTTCTTAAAAATTGGTCATTAGTGAGAATCGCAACTACCTCAAAACAAAAAAGTCTATTTTTTAGTCTTAGAAAATTAAAACAGAAAATTCATCAAACGGAACATGGATCAATTGACTTCAGAACTGCACAGGGTATTGCCAATGATTTAAATATTTCAACTTCTGATGTTATTAAAATGGACAGTAGAATTAGTCAAAACGATAGTTCTCTAAATCATAAAATTAATGACGAAAGTGAAAGTGAGTTTATGGAACTCATTGAGGATGAAGATGCAAGGCCTGACGATAAGGTATTTGAAAAAGATCAAGTAAATTTTAAAAAAAACTTAATAAAACAAACTTTAGAGATACTTGATGAAAGAGAAGTAAAAATAATTAAGGATAGACACCTTTCAGAGGAAGTTAAAACTCTTGATATACTAGGCAAGGAATTAAAAATTTCCAAAGAACGTGTAAGACAGATAGAAAAAAATGCTATGATGAAGATGAAATCGTATATATCAAATTCACAAAAGAAAGAGTTCCTTTTTTAATTTATCATTTTGGTAACGTATTCTCCAATAACAAGTGAGGAGGTCAACCCAGGTGATTCCATTCCAAATAAGTTAACAAGATTCTTAATACCATGTGCCTTTTCTCCTTGAATTGAAAAGTCACTTTTACCCTCGCCTTTATTCTTAAGTTTTGGTCTTACACCTGAATATCCGGCTTTAAGATCTTCAATTTTAATTGAGGGAATATATTTTATGACATCATTATGAAACAAAACTTGTCTATCTTTTTTTACTTCATAATCAATTTCATCTACCCATTCAACATCAGGTCCAAATCTAACTTGCATTCCTAAATCTAATCCCAAATGTAAACCAAGACTTGCATCATTTGGTATAGGGTAAATTAGATGTCGAATCTTTAGGTCTTTTCCTGTTTCGAAATAATTACCTTTGGCGAAATATGTTTTGGGAATATATTTTTTATCTAAGGGTAGAATATTATTTGCAATATTTTCAGCGTTTAGACCAGCAGCATTTATTATAACTGACGATTCTATCATTATTTCTTCTCCATCACTCAGCACAGTAGAACAATATTTCTCACCATGAATTTCAGAACGTAAGAATTGTGAATTAAAAACAATATTGCCAGAGCTTTCCTCCAATTCACCGAGATAAGACCTCATGAGAGAGTTTTGGTCAACAATGCCTGATGATGGCACGAATAATGCCTCAATACATTCAACTAAAGGCTCTTTGCTGGTAACGTAATTTCCTGTTACTCTTTCTATTCCTTCAACGCCATTATATTCTGCTTTGGAGAAAATTTCCTCGAGTTTAGGAATTTCATTGGAAGATGTTGCGACAATGAACTTTCCTGTATTAATGTGAGGCACATTAAACTTTTGACAATATTCATACATTCTACGATTTCCATCGGCACAAAATTTAGCCTTCATTGAGTCCTTGTCATAGTAAACTCCCGCATGAATTACTCCGCTGTTTCTTGAACTGGTAACAGAACCAAAGGTATTTTCTTTCTCCAATACTATGACTTCACGACCTTTAGCAGCAAAATTTTTAGCTATTGCTAATCCAATAACTCCTCCTCCAATTACTAGCACATCTACGAAATTTGAACTCATTATATATTTTTGACCATTAATGAAACTTTTTTTGTATTGTTTTCAGTAAACTGAAAGCCAACATTCTTATAATTTAAACTTTCATGAAAACTTCTAGAAATTGGGTTTGGAGGTTCTATGTTAAATTCGCATGCAATCATATTATATTTATCTAGTGATCTTTCGAGATCGAGATACAGACTTTTGCCTATACCCAATCCTCTAAATTTACTAGATATAGCAATTCTATCAATATACGCGAACTCACTATATCTCTTAGTAAACCACTTATAATTCAAGCTCTGATAATCAAGTCCAGATGGTAAAACAAGTAAAAACCCGCAAATATTATTATCATTATTGATAGCTACCTTAAAATAAGTTTTTTTTTCATAAAAATTTAAAAACTCTTCATGTGATAAGGAGTTCACAGCAGGTATAGCATCTTCATTAATCATAATGATATCTTTTATATCATCAATAGTGGCATTTCTTAATTTAAACATCACAAGTAACTTCATAACTATTTTTATAAATTTCTGGCATTCTTACAGGCTTAAAATTAATAAGACTCACACACGCATAGTCAACATTTGAGGTAAACACAGTATGATTTTTTGCAATGTTTATTATTTGAAAAAATCTGCTCAATCTAACTTTTTTATCAGTCTTTGTAATCCATGTTGAAATTGCAATTTCATCATCAATGAAAAGTGATCCAGAAAAATTATTTTCACTTCTAATAACAACACATGCACATTGATTTTTTTTATAAGTATCAGGGGTTATACCTAATTTTGCCGAGTGAT
Organism: uncultured Pelagibacteraceae bacterium; assembly: GCA_902614655.1. Taxonomy (GTDB): domain Bacteria; phylum Pseudomonadota; class Alphaproteobacteria; order Pelagibacterales; family AG-422-B15; genus CACNXQ01. The sequence continues at coordinate 3,441 of CACMLX010000010.1, read as the reverse complement.
CCCAACTGACACGTTCACACCAGTTTAAATATACTTTATTGTTAACATGACCAAGAATATCAATGTCATCACTGACAACTTTAAATTCCAAGATATGTGGATTACTATATTTCCAGCTAAGATTGTTTAAATTCAATTTAAATCCCTCTTGGTAATTTAAAACTTATATTTTCTTCACCTGCACCAACTTCTTTAACATTAATTTCAAATGCTTCTCTAAATTTAGAAATAACATCTTGAACAAGTATATCTGGCACAGAGGCGCCTGAAGAAAGGCCAATAGTTTGATGATTTTTATAATTATCAATATTTAAGTTATTTGCATTTTCTAAGAGCACGGAAAGATCGCATCCAGATTTTTTTGCTACCTCAACTAAACGATTTGAATTTGATGAATTTTTTGATCCTACAACAATGAAAGAATCACATTCATGAGCATACTCTTTAATAGCATTCTGCCTATTTGTTGTTGCATAACAAATATCCTCTTTAGGCGATGATTTTATATGAGGGAACTTTTTCTTTAGGGCATCTATAATTTCTTTCGTATCATCAACAGAAAGTGTTGTTTGAGTTACATATGCAAGTTTATCTTCATTTTCAAACTTCAAATTTTGAATATCATCTAAATTTTCTATTAACACAATTCCACCCGCGGGTAATTGACCAAGTGTTCCCTCTACCTCTGGATGATTTTTATGACCAATTAAAATTATTTTGTAATCTAGATTGTAAAATTTTATCGCTTGAACATGAACTTTTGTAACCAATGGACAAGTTGCATCAACTACATATTTTTTCATTTGTTTGGCCGTATCTAAAATATTTTTTGCTACACCGTGCGCTGAAAAAACCAGTGGTTTATCAATAGGAGCATCGTTAATATCCTCAATGAATATTGCACCTTTTGCTTTTAGGTCATCAATTACATGCTTGTTATGAACAATTTCATGTTTAACGTAAACGGGAGGTCCAAACTTTGCTAAAACTTCGACTACTGTGTCTATTGCTCGTGTAACCCCTGCACAAAAGCCTCTTGGCGAGATTAATAATATTTCTTTATTTTTTTTAATATTCATTATCTTATAATGAGGAATATATAGTTCTAAACTTATGAATTTTAATTAAAAATTCATTATTTTATACTATATTAGCAAGACTTTTTTAGACTCTTATTTCTCTGCTGTTTATTTTATTAAAAGACTCCTGATCTAGATTCAAATATTTTTTTTCGTCACCTGAAGCAAAATAAATAGGATCTTGGATTTTAGTTGGATCAAAACCGTCTTTAACTAAATCAGTTTTTTTATACTTAAATGTTCCTGTTTTTTCTATTTCAGGACTTATTCTAATAAATACTGGAACACTATAGGCTGGTAATTGCTCACTCAGGTATTCATAAAGCTTTTCTAATTTGAATTCATCATTCACAACTAGGGAAGCCATACCCGCTCTGCCATCTTGATTTGGTACTTCAACTCCATAAACGTTAACTTCATCAATACCTTTAAATGAAGAAATGGCCTCACTCACCTCATTAGTTGATACGTTCTCAGATTTCCATCTAAAGGTATCACCGATACGGTCAACGAAATAGTAATATCCTTGCTTGTCTTTTTTTAACAAATCCCCAGAAGAGAACCATCGATCACCTTTTTCAAAAACGTTTTCAAGGATTTTTTTCTTTGTTGCCTCTTTGTCTGTATAACCCTCAAATTTACCAGTAAACTTATCATCATCAGGTATAAACCCAATCGCCTCACCAGCCTCTCCATCTTCGCACTCTATGCAAAAACCATTCTCATCTCTGATCACCGTCTCATTTTCTACATCGAATTTAACCACTTTAGTTGGCAACACACTTTTTAAATATGGAGGTATTCTGCCGATTGAACCGAACTTACTATCAACATTTGTTAGTGAAATATTTCCCTCTGAGGCCCCGTAAAACTCAACAATCCTATCAATACCAAATCTTTCTTGAACTATCTTCCAAACTTCAGGCCTGAGACCGTTACCATAGATGCCCCTAATTTTATGCTTCGTTTCGTATTCACTTTTCTTGGTAGCTACTAAATAACGAAACAGTTCTCCTATATATGTAATTACTGTTACATCATGTTTAACACAATCTTCCCAAAAACTAGCAGCAGAGAATTTCTTTCTCAATACTAATGTGCCACCAGTACAAAATGTCGAACCAACACCAACAACTCCACCCGTTGCATGATAGAGCGGTAAGACCATGTAAGTTTTATCAGTGGGTTTCATATCAAGCGAAAACATTTGAAGACCACATCCAACTAAAAATTTTTGATGGCTGAAGTTTGCAGCTTTAGGCATGCCTGTAGTTCCACTTGTATAAATATAAAACAGTGATTGACTATTTGATAATTCTTCTCGTAAAGAAGTTTCGGGTCTTACTTCACCATTTTCAATTTGTGAGCCATCTAAAGTTTCATAACCTTGAACATCCTGACCTGCTACATAAACATCTAAATTGCCTTCAATATATTCTTGCGCTGATGCAAGATTTTCCATTAAATCAGAACTTATGATTAGACTTTTACTTTCTGATTTTTTAATGCAGTGAGCAAGCGATTTACTCTTTATATTATTGTTAAGACAAGCAACTGTAACGCCAATCTTTGCAAGTCCAAACCATGTAAATATATACTCAGGTTTATTTTCCATTAAAAGAGATATTACATCTCCCGTCTTATAACCTTTATTAATTGCCCAGTTTGCAATCTGGTTTGCTTCAGCATCCATCTCACGGTATGTGTATTTCTTGTCTTCAAACTCAATAGCAACATTGTCAGGAGTTTTGTCAACTTGCTCCTCCATAATATCGGCTACAGTTGTGTATTTTTTTTTGTCGAAACTTCTTGATCGTCCAACTAATTTTAAAAAAAACTTAAAATAACTAAATTCTCTTGAAACTGCACTTACAACACTCATTTTAAATACCTAATTTATTCAAATATTTCGTAATTTTTTCAGTTATTGGCCCGTTTTTAAAAGAACGGTTATTAATTTTACTAACTGGCCGCAAACCAATGCTATTTGTAAGAAATATTTCACTTACATTGGAAAGATTATTCAATGATATGCTTCTAACTTCAACCTTTTTCTTTTCAATTAATAAACGCCTTACAGTGCCATCTAAGGCACCATCATTGATTGGAGGGGTAAAAATTTTATTTTTTTTAACAAAATAAATATTTGAGCTTGAACAGCAGCAAATTTTGTCACTTTCGTTAAGCATTAATGCGTCGTCATAGCCATTTTTCTGCGCAATGAGTTTTGATTGGATATTCTCAAAATAATTGTTTGTTTTATTTCTAGATAACAAAGAATTTGAGAGTCTTTTGATTTTTGAGACTTTAAGTTTCACTGGCTTTATGGTTGTATGATTACTGGTTAATTTGGAAATAGTAA
>CACMLX010000009.1 GCA_902614655.1 uncultured Pelagibacteraceae bacterium | reverse complement strand
TATTTATAGTTATTTTTTTTTCATATACTTTGCCTACTTTTTCTGAGCCAGGTATTTCGGTATTTATGTACCATAGGTTTGGTGAAAATAAGTATCCTTCAACTAATGTAACAGAAGAACAATTTCTATCACATATTAATTATGTAATTAGTAATGAAATTAAAATTCTTAAACTAGAGCAGATAATTGAAATGCTGGATAGAAATGAAAAATTTAATGATAAAGCAATAGCATTTTCTGTTGATGATGCATACAGTTCGTTTTACAACATTGCTTGGCCTGTATTTAGAGATAATAAAATTCCAGTAACTTTATTTATTTCAACTGATATAATTGATAAAAATACAACTGGTTATATGACATGGGCAGAGATTAAACAGTTTGTAGATGAGGGTGGAAGTCTTGGTCAACATACATCAACACATTTGCACATGCCTTTAAATAATGTTGGAGATATAAAGAGAGATATTTTAGACTCTCACAGAAGTTGGATTAAGAATATTGGCTTCATACCAAAACTTTTTGCTTATCCATATGGAGAGACAAGTAATGAAGTAGTTGGAATTCTCAAAGAATTTGATATTTCACATGCATTCGGTCAACACTCCGGTGTTATCTCGAGCTTTGATAATAGATATTATTTACCTAGGTTTTCTCTAAACGAAAGATTCGGTGAAAAAGATAGATTTGAGTTTGCAGTAAATGCTTATTCCCTTGATGTAATAAATTTCTTACCGTTAGATATGTTTCTTAGTAATGACAAAAAACCATCCATTGAATTCAGTATAATTCAAAATCTAAAAGGTAATTCAATTGATTGTTTTTCTAATCCTGGAGGTGAGTGGAATAAGCAAGAAATAATAAATATCAAAAAAGATAGAGTACAAATTAAATTAAACGAAGCTTACTTAAAAGGAAGAGCTAGACTAAACTGTACTACAAAAGTGGATGATAAATGGTATTGGTTTGGATATCAGTTTTTAGTTAAATAATATCTGAAACCAGTGAAAGTTGTTTTTCTATAGTTAGATTTTCAAAATCTTCAAATTCATTTATTTCAATTATTTTTTTAATCTTATCGGTATAATCATCTTCTATAGAATAACTAATTAGGTATTCGGCTAAATAGGAGCCTGTTAGGGGAATATTATTTGATCTTAAAACAAATCTATTAACTCGAAACTCGTTATAATGAAAATTTGTATTGAGGTTCTTCATATAAGAAGCTACAGAGTCACTTAAACTATTAAATGATTTAATCTTATAGTTTGCATCTGTTTCTCTGTCATTCGGTATAATTCCATTATTGGTTACACCCCATACGTATTGCCCAAACAGTGCATTACCCTCATAAGCAAATCTTGATGTTCCCCATCCACTCTCAATTGCAGCTTGTGCAAGTGCAAGTGATACTGGTATTTTGTCAACTTTTATCAATAAAGCGTCTAAAGTATCCGCTTTATACTCACCCATTAGTTTTTTAATTAAAACAGCTTCTTTTCGGGATACTGTGTCAAAGTTTATCTTAATTGAATTTATTTTCTTATTTAAGGATAAAAGTTTATTATTCTCTTGGACTATTAATGGTAATGTAATTTTGATAAACAGCTCTTTTCTACTTTTTATAGAATTAATACTTCTCAAATCTCTGGGAAGTTTAACAACATTTAAATTGGGAATAACTTTAGTTTCCCTTATATGATCAATCTGAAAGTCGTGAATAAACTTATTCTGCTGAAGAGATTTTGCTGTATGTAATTCACTAATATAATAAATTGTTCGGTCTTTTTCATCCGTATTAACTGATGTATTTTCTATCCTAACCGACTTTTGATAAAAATTGTTAGTAAATATTAGTGAAGTTAAAACAGATAAAACAATCAGTAAAAAAATGAGGTAATATATTTTAAATAGTAATTGTATTTTTTTATTTTGAGAGATTAAGATATTCATAGTTGATAGAGCCTTTTAAAGTACCTGCTCAACTTTTTTAACTTCAGGTATGTGGTGCTTGAGCATATTTTCAATTCCATTTTTCAATGTAACTGTAGCACTTGGACAGCCTGCACAACTTCCTTTTAAAGAGAGATAAGCTACCCCTTTTTCATATTTCACAAATTTAACGTCCCCACCATCTTGCATTATTGCCGGCCTAATCTTAGATGATAAGATGCTGTTAATCATATTGACAACTTTTAGATCATTATCATCAAAATTAATATTTTGAAGTTCGCTTATATCATTATCATGCTTTTCAATTGCTGGTAGGCCTGAATTTATATGATTTGAAATAACATGTAATATAGATGCCTTAAGTTGATCCCAGTTAAACTCATTTTTATTAACTGAAATACAATTCTTATTAAATAATATATTTTCAATACCTTTTATTTTAAAAAGTTCTTTAGCAAGCAATGAATGTGCTCCACCTTGAGATCTGTTAAACTCAATTGGATTTTCACATATCTCATAATCATCAAGAATGAATTTTAATGAATTTGGATTTGGAGTGGACTCAGTTTGTATAAACATATAATTTTTTTAAAAATATATAGACAGATTCATAATTTTTTAAAGTTTTGATACAATTATTTATTAAGTTACTGAATTTTAATTAGTTTTTAATCTGATCTTGACGCTAAATCATCTATTACTTCGTCTGTGAGTCCTTGTGGAATGATAACAACAGGGACAGGTAATTTACCAGATTTTTGACCTGCTAAAAGAGATACAAGAGGTCCTGGCTGATCTGCTTCGGCTGCTGCAAGAACGAGGAATCTTATTGCATCGTCCTCTTCAAGAGTTTCAATAATTTTTTCACTTGTTAAACCCTCCTTAACCATTAATTCAGGGACCACATTTGTGAGATCATTAATTACTTTAGACCACTTTTGCAATTTTTCCTGTGCCTTCTCCCTTGCTTCTTGAAGGATAATATCTTCAATGGACTGCCATTGTTGGGGGTCGAATTGTTCTATTACATTTAACAAAATGACCCCACCATTTGTACTTTGCGCACGCTTAGCAGCAAACCTAATCGCTACATTTAACTCTTTAGAGTCATCAACTATTACCAAAAATTTTGATCTATGTTTCATTTCTAAGTAATCCTACTATATCATATACTTCGTTAATTGTTTTTTGGGCAACTTCGCTAGCTTTATTTTGACCCTCAAGCAAAATCTCTAAGAGGTAACCTTCATCTTGCATGAGTTTTTTAATTTCTGCTGTTATCGGTTTAAGTTGATCAACTATAATATCAGATAAATCAGCTTTAAATTTAGAAAAATTTTGTCCTTTGTATTTATCAATCAATATGTCTTTTTGGACTTCAGAAAATCCTGCATAAATGTTAAGCAAATTATTAATTTCGCTTATTTTTAATATTTCCTCAATTTTATCTGGCATCACAGTATCTGCAGTTTTTGCTTTTTTTATCTTTTTTATTATCTCATCACTCTCATCCAAAAGACTAATGCGTGAGTTTTCAGATAGATCTGATTTACTCATTTTTTGAGTTCCATCTTTCAATGACATTATTCTTGAAATATCATTATCTATAATCGGCTCAGGAATTGGAAAAAAGTTTTCGCATTTAAAGTCACGATTAAATTTTTGCGCAATGTCTCTTGTTAGTTCAAGATGCTGTTTTTGATCATTACCAACTGGTACATGTGTCGCTTTATAGATTAATATATCTGCAGCCATTAAGTTTGGATAAATAAATAAACCTGAACTTGCATTCTCTTTATCTTTACCTGCTTTGTCCTTGAATTGGGTCATTCGATTTAACCAACCCATTCTAGTTACACAATTGAAAATCCAGGCTAGCTCAGAGTGCGCGGATATACTACTTTGATTAAACACAACGCTTTTTTTTGGATCTATGCCTGATGCAATGTAAGTTGCTGCAACTTCCAAAGTGTTTTTTCTAAGTATCTTGGGGTCTTGCTTTACAGTGATCGCGTGTAAATCTACTATACAAAAAAAACAACTATAATCCTTTTGTAGTCTCACAAAATTCTTTATTGCGCCAAGATAATTACCAATATGAAGATCACCTGAGGGTTGGACGCCTGACAAAACTGTATTATTTTTAATTTCACTCATTTTTGTAGAATCTTTTTAATTTCAGAATATGTAAACGGCTTGTAAAATGAAATTAGAATAAAATAAAGTAATATTGATGAAGCTACTGAAAATAAAAGAAATATAATTTTTTGACCCCATAATAAATCATAAAATATTCCTGAATAGTATTTGAGAAAAGATAAATATAAATACATAACAAGTGAGACAACGATAATTATTGTTGTAGGTAAAAACATTTTTTTGCTGATTAAATAATAATCATATTTTTTTAAGTAATAATTCATTAATAAAATACTTATCCAAGCCGATATGCTCGTAGCTATTGGAATTCCTATAAAACCTATATTAATAAATAAAGCAATACTCAACGCAGTGTTTGTGATTAAATTTAGCACTGTAATATATAAAATAGGTTTTGCATTTTCATTTGCAAAAAATATTGGTGTGTATATTTTCATAACAATAAATGCGACTAAACCCAAAGCATAAAACCGAAGAGCTTCAGAGGTAAATAATGAGGATTTTTCGTCAAATTCTCCTCTTTCAAAAAGTACATTAACAAGTTGCTCTGAAAGAATATAAATTCCCACAGACGCAGGAATTGCAAATAATAATGAATATATCAATGTTTGTTCTATTGACGCATGTATCATTTCAGAACTATCTGATTTTATTTTACTTGAAATAGTGGGAAGCAAAGCGGTACCAATTGCTACTCCAATTAGAGCAAGTGGTAATTGATAAACACGGTCCGCGTAATACAGATATGAAATTGCACCACTTTCATAAGAAGCAATGATAGTCCCAATTAAAATATTGATCTGAAGTAATCCAGATGAAAAAAAACTAGCTGAAAATAATTTTATAAAGCGTTTTATGTTTTTTGTGTAAATTTTTGTAGTAAAGAAAAAATAAATTTTTTGCCTGGCAAGAGAAATTATAAGAAATATAATCTGGACTAATCCAGCAACAATTATACTCCATGATAAGAATATTAAAAAATCAGCCGTGGTATAGGCAGCAATGATTAAGGCGATAATCAATATAATATTTAATATTATTGGCAGAGCCGCAGACAATGCAAATTTATTATGAGAATTTAGAATGGATGAGCAAATTGACGAAACACTGATTAAAATCAAAAAAGGAAAAATAATTCTTGAAACCTTTACTAATTCAGCGAACTTTTCGCCATCGTTAGTAAAACCGGGTGCTAAAATTGTTACAAAAAATGGCATGAAAATTTCAATCATTAAAACCACCAATGATGACATTATTAAGAAAATCAAAAAAATACTTCCAGCAAATTTTTGTGACTCTTGTCTCGAATTATCTTTAATGAGTTTGGTATAAATAGGTACGAAAGCTGAATTTAATGCTCCTTCAGAGAAAATTCTTCTAAATGTATTTGGCAATCTAAAAGCAACAAAGAAAATATCAGCAATTACACTAGTACCTAAAAAATTTGCGATCAATATATCTCTTATAAAACCGAAAATTCGACTGATCGATGTAAAAAAAGAATAAATAGCTGATGACCTTAAAACATTCATATAAACATTGTTTATTAATCTATTTTGATTTAAATAACTTCAAAAATAAAGGTTCATTCAATATATATCTTTTGAATTTGAAAAGCAGGCAAAAACCTATATAAAATCCTAAAAAGAGAATATGACAAAAAAAGACAGAGAAGAACATTTTAGTGAAAAAGAAGCATTAGTATTTCATGCGCAAGGTAAGCCAGGTAAAATAGAAATTAAGGCTACAAAACCTCTTGAAACACAAAGGGATCTTTCACTTGCATATTCACCTGGTGTTGCAGCTCCGGTTAGTGCAATAGCAGATGATGAAAGCACAGTATATGACTATACAAGTAAGGGTAATATAGTTGCGGTAATATCTAATGGTACTGCAATTTTGGGTCTTGGAAATTTAGGTGCGCACGCATCTAAACCCGTAATGGAAGGTAAATCTGTTCTATTTAAAAGATTTTCAGATATTGATTCAATTGATTTGGAAATTGATACTGAAGATGCGGACGAATTCATTAACTCTGTAAAATATTTAGGACCTTCGTTTGGTGGAATAAATCTTGAAGATATCAAAGCCCCGGAGTGTTTTATAATCGAAGACACACTTAGGGAGATAATGGATATACCTATTTTTCATGATGATCAACATGGGACAGCAATTATTTCAGCTGCAGCATTATTAAATGCATTGGATCTTACTGGCAAAAAAATTAAAGAAGTAAAAATTGTTGTAAATGGTGCGGGTGCAGCGGGTATTGCATGTCTTGAATTACTTAAAGCCATGGGTATGCCAAATCAAAATGCAATATTATGCGATACTAAAGGAGTTATTTACTCTGAGAGAAAAGAAAATATGAACCAGTGGAAATCTGCACATGCGGTTAAAACTAAATGCAGAACACTTGAAGATGCATTAAACGGGGCTGATATTTTCTTTGGATTATCTATCGGAAATATTATAAGTCAAAAAATGGTTCAGTCTATGGCAGAAAAACCAATAATATTTGCAATGGCAAATCCCGAACCTGAAATATTACCAGAAAAAATTAAAGAATGTAGAAGTGACGCTATTATTGCAACTGGTAGATCGGATTATCCTAATCAAGTTAATAATGTATTGGGATTTCCATATATATTTAGAGGCGCTTTAGACGTCAGAGCAAAAACAATTAATCTCGAAATGAAAATTGCAGCCGCTAAGGCAATCGCTGATTTAGCCAAAGAAGATGTACCTGATGAGGTTGCAAATGCGTATCCTGGAAAAAGACCTCAGTACGGACCAGAATACATTATACCATCACCTTTTGATCCGAGACTAATTAGTAAAGTTCCTCCTGCAGTTGCTTTGGCTGCTATGGATACAGGTGTCGCACGAAAAGCAATCGTTGATATGGAAAATTATTCAAACGAATTGTCTGCAAGACTTAATCCTTCAGCAGGACTTCTTCAAAAAGTTTTTCAAGAAGTTAAAGAAAACCCAAAAAGGGTGATATTTACGGAAGGCGAAGAAGAAGACATGATACGTGCTGCTGTTATATTTCTTAATAATAACATGGGTACACCAATTTTAATTGGTCGAGACGAGGTTATTAAAGAAAAAATGAAAAGTATGGGTTTAGAATTTTTTGATAAAATAGAGATTCACAGCACTAGAAATAAAGTTGAACACGACAGATTTGCAGAACATATTTATCATAGGTTACAGCGTAAGGGATTTTTAAGAAGTGATTGCTTAGATTTACTAATTAGAGAGAGAAATGTATTTGCAGCATGTATGGTTTCACTTAAAGAAGCAGATGCAATGGTTTGTGGTCTTACCAGAAGTTATGCGGCATCACTAGAAAGTATAGAATACGTGCTAGATCCAATCCCTAACAAAACAATACTTGGAATGACAGTTATGCTTTGTAATGGAAGAACCGTTTTTGTTGCTGATTCTAATGTGCATGACATGCCTAACGCCTCACAGCTTGCAAATATAACACAAGAGAGTGCCGAGGTTGTAAGAGATATATTTGGAATTGAACCACGTGCAGCTCTTGTATCTTATTCCAATTTTGGAAAACCATACACAGAACGTTCGGTTTATATGCGCGAAGCAAAGAAAATTTTAGATGAGAGAAATGTTGATTTTGAATACGACGGTGAGATGGGAGCAAATACAGCTCTTAATGAAAACTTAATGAATTTATATCCATTTTGTAAATTATCAGGTCCAGCTAATTTACTTATTATGCCTGCTATTCACAGTGCTAGCATTTCAACAAAAATGTTGCAGGAACTTGGTGGTGGAACTTTAGTCGGACCCTATTTGGTTGGATTTAAAGAAAACATTCAGATAGCACCCCTTGGTGCAAATGTTGCGGATATTGTAAATCTTGCAGCACTCTCTGCTTTCAAGAGTTAGCATGATAAAAAGGATGAGATTTCATTGAGTGCATCCTTAGCTTCTGGCAAAAATGTAAAAATCTGCCAAACATGTGGCAAATCTTTATAAACACTAAGCGTAACTTTATTATCTCCCTTCTTGATTTTTGATGTAACTTCCTTTGAATCACTAAACAATATTTCAATATCACTAACCTGTATCAATGTTTCAGGAAAATTATAGTAATTAGCAAATACAGGAGATATTAGTGGATCTTTGTAATTTTGATTTGGTGCATACCATTCCTCTACAGTTTTTTTCATCGAAAGTGAAGTATTAAGCCAATCGTCATATGATAAATATGGATCAGACATAGAATTATCCCTAATACTTTGCCCTTCACCGGTCAGATCTGCCCAGGGTGATAATAAAAATATTTTGGAAGGTAATTTTTTTTTGGTCTCCTGCAACTTTAACGTCGTAACCAACGCTAAATTTCCACCTGCAGAGTCTCCACCAAAAACAATATTTTTACTTTCATAACCTAATTTTAAAAGCGCATTATAACTTGAGATAGCATCTTCAATAGCTTGTGGAAAAGGATGCTCAGGTGATAGAGAGTAATCAATTGCGTAGATATTTTTTGAAGATAATTTAGCGAGTAAAAGAAGCATATTTTGATGTGTTTCAGGCGAGCCAGCAACATATCCACCACCATGAAAATATAATATACATTTATTTTCTTCAAATTTTTCGTGTGAAAATTTAAGTGTTCTTATTGACCCCAATTTTATTTCATCTACCTGAATATTTGATTTTGAATTTTTAAAAACAAATTTCTGTAGAAGTTTTGAAATAAATGGGGTTGATTGATTGGTATATCCTTGTTGGTTCATCATAACCCTAGCTTCAACATATGATCTCTCATGAACCGGGGATTGAACATTTTTAATGTATTTCTTCAAAAAAAAATTCAGAACTTTTGCTTGTAAACTCATATTATATTTTCATAGGGCTCTTAACTTTTTCCATATTTCTTCAGCAATGTCGATTTTGTGAAGTCTTTTTATTTCTTGTATACAAGTTGGAGAAGTAACATTTATTTCGGTCAAATAATTTCCTATTACGTCAATTCCAACAAAAAATAAACCCTGATCTTTTAAAAATCCCTTTATTTCATTACAAATAAATCTATCTCGTTCTGTAATTTTAACCGCCTTACCTGATCCACCAACATGAATATTTGACCTAATCTCATTGGATTTAGGTATTCTTTTCAAAGCGGCAATTGGTTTTCCATCAATTATTATTATTCTCTTATCTCCTCGTGAAATTTCTGAAAGAAATTTTTGAATGACAAATGGTTCACTTCTTTGAGTTATAAATTGTTCGATAATTTGATTATAGTTTTTGTCTTTTTTACTTAATAAAAAAATACCTTCTCCACCATTTCCATATAACGGTTTTATTACAGCTTTGTCATGTTTATCAAGAAAACGATCTACTTCAATTTTTAATCTCGTAACAATTGTAGGGGGTATTATTTTCTGGTATGCTAGCATAGAAATTTTCTCTGGTGCGTTTCTAATACCCACTGGGCTGTTTACAATTGTTGTATTGCCCTTAATTTGTTCTAGTAGATGCATTGATGAGATATATTTCATATCAAACGGTGGATCTTGTCGGACAAAGATATAATCTAAAGAATTAAGTCTTATTTCTTGTACTTTGCTCAATACATAATCGTTAAAATTATTTTTTTTAAATTTTATTTGCTGTGCTCTTGCGTAAACAGAACTATTTTTATAGGTAAGCGAACCAGGCAAAAAAAAGTAATTTGTATATTTTCTTTTTTGAGACTCATACATTAATGGTAAAGAACTGTCTGTTTTAAAATTTAAATTTTCAATTGCATCTGTTTGAAAACCTACTTTTATATTTTTACTCATTACTAGATTTTACTATTATATAGTCTATAACCTCCTCGACTCCAAAAACTTCATTGGCTATTTCAATAACTTTGTTTTGTTCATCTTTACTAAGTGCAATTCCAATTATATATACAACCTTGTTTACTGTTTCGACATTATAGTTAAGTGAGTTCACTTCTTCGTTGATCATTAATTTGCCTAATACCTTCGTGCTAATTACCAAATCATCAGCAAAATTAAGTATGTTATCAGAGTTAGTTACTTGAATTTCATTTATCACAGACTTAACTCCTTTAACGCCCCAGGCAATTCTAGTTGCCTCGATTTTCAAATTCATATTTTCAACTGTTCCTGTAAGTAAAACTCTTCCTAAAGATACTTCAACATCAACATTAAAAAATATTTTATCATTATTATCAAAGTAAGCATTTTTAATAATCGCCTTGATTAATGTATCATCTACATATTCACCCAAAGATCGCTCTTCTTGTTGAGATACGGTAACTGCCTTCGCGGCAACTCCTGTTGCAAGTTGCGCACAATTAGAAAAACAGAAGAATATTATTAGTATAAAACCAAATGAAAATAGATATCTAAGTGGTGATAGCATAAGTCAAACTATATATTATTTTAATTATAAATGCTTATTTTTTATTATTAACTGATATACCTCTCTTTTTGAAAGATTAAAGAAAGTTGAAATAATTTTTGAAATTTTAGATGTATTAAGCCCTGCAGCAATAAGTTGATCAGATAATATTGAAATTTCTTCATTTGAAATTTTATTTTCTTTACTGTGGCAAAGAGGCTTAACCACAAATGTTATTTCACCTAAAATTTTTTTTCTGTTTCTCAGTTTTTCAATTACTTCCGTAATATTCGAGTTAATGACTTCTTCATTCTTTTTAGTTAATTCTCTTACAAATGTTACCTCACAACTACCATAATGATCATTGATAAAATTAAGTGTTTTTAGAATTCGTAGAGGTGATTCAAAATATATTACTGCGCATTCAAGATTTTTTATCAAATCCAATTCTTTTAGAGCTTCATTTTTATGTCTTGGAAAAAAACTTCTAAACATAAAAGATTTTTGAGCAAAACTTGACAAAACATAGCTTGATATGGTTGCTGATGGACCAGGTAACGAAAATACATTAATTTTTTTTTCATCACAAATTTTTATGAGATCTGAACCAGGATCCGAAATTATTGGCGTCCCGGCATCAGATATTATTGCAATTGATAATCCCGCTTGTAATTTTTTTATTATTAATGGAATAGAGTTTTTTGAGTTGAATTTATGAAATGGTTTTAGTTGGGTTTTAATTCCATATTTATTCGTTAATTTTTTACTTATGCGAGTATCTTCACATAAGATTAAATCCACACAAGACAGAATTTTAAGAGATCGTAGGGTAATATCACCTAAATTTCCAATTGGAGTTGCCACAATGTATAATCCATTTTGAACCTTTTCGTATTCTAATAATTCATTAATATAACCATTGTTTAGTTTTATATTCATATGTATCCAAAAAAAAAATTTATTCTACTAATAACTGTCTTTACATTCATTGGCTTTCTAAGTTGTGAGACTCCAACTAATTACCAAAATGAAACTACCACATTTAATAAATCTATAAAATTAGATAATAAGAATATAAATAATAATTCATTATCATCGCAGATTTTGAATGAAGAAAAAAATACTGCTCAAAGGGAGTTTCTTAATATTGTTTTGATGCTCCCTTTAAGCGGTAAACATTATCAAATAGGTAAATCGTTATTAAACTCTGCTCAATTGGCAGTTGAAAAAAAAAATAATAAGAAAATAATATTTACAATAATTGATACAGGTGATGATGAGCAGTTATTATCTCAATTATATAGCGTACTTGAAAATGATATAGATATAATTATTGGGCCAGTTTTCTCTGATAAAGTAAATCAGGTCAGGGAGGTCACAAAAAATAAAGATATACCCATTGTTACATTTTCTAATAATTCTAAAATACAAGATAACAGATTATATGTATTTGGACTTAAATTAGAAGATGAATTAAAGGAATTATTAACTTATTCCATCAAGCGTAATTTAAAAAAATATGCTGTATTAGTTCCAAGAAATGAATTTGGAAGTCGTGTTGAAAAAGAAATTAAACAATTTCAGTCTAAAAATAATTTATCGACCTTTAACTTTACTTTCTATAATCCAAACTCTCCAGATTTTTATGATGTTTCAAAGGATGTTTCTAATTTTGAAGAAAGAAAAGCTAATTTAGAAAAGAAAATTAAACAATTGGAAAAAGAAAATTCTGAAAAAGCAAAAGAGGAATTGAAGAAATTAAAAAAATTAGATACTTACGGTGAATTAAATTTTGAAGCCTTGATAATTTTCGCGCAAAATTTTCAAGAGGTATCAAACTTCAGTTCTATACTTCCATATTACGACGTAGATCCTAAAAAAATACAATATATTGGAAGTTCATTGTGGGCTAAAAATTTATCACTAAAAGAACCAGGTTTAGATAATGGATACTTCGCTGCACTTGACATAGATAATCGGAGAAAATTTGAGGATATGTATTTAGAAATTTTCAATTCTAAGCCACACTCTTTAGCGGCGTTAAGTTATGATATTGTTGGACTCATCAGTAATCTTCATCAAGACAAAAACAATTTCACAATAGAAACGCTGCATAACTCCAATGGCTTTATTGGTATAAACGGATGGTTTAAAATGACTTCAAATGGCAATGTCTCGCGTCAACCAAAAATATATAAAATAAAGAATCAAAAATTTAGTCTTTTAAATTAATCTATAAATCTTTCTAAATACGTTTTCATTTTTTTAAATGCTATTGATCGATGACTTATTCTTTCCTTATAATCGAAATTCATTTCACCAAATGTTTTTTTATAACCAATTGGCACAAAAATAGGATCATATCCAAAACCATTTTTGCCTAGAGGGGGAAATTGAACATGTCCATATTTTTTTCCTTCGAATACTCTGTAATTATTATCTGGAAAATAAATGGATAAAGCACAACAAAAAAAAGCTTTTCGAGAACTCTTTTTTACATAATTATTTTTAAGAATTTTTTGGTGTATTTTTCTGATTGCCGTGTTGAAATTTTTATCCTTTCCTGCCCATCTGGCTGAATATATTCCAGGCTGATTACCAAGCGATAGGATACAAAGGCCACTATCGTCAGCTATGGCAGGAATGCCTGATTTTTTGGCAGCATTTTTTGATTTTATTAGAGAATTTTCTTTAAAAGTTTTTCCATTTTCGATTGGTTCATTGATACAAAATTTTTTTGCAGAGTAAATTTTGAATCCCATTGGCTTTAATAGAGATCTGATTTCTCTTATCTTTCCTTCGTTATGACTGGCAATAACTATTTCTTTTATATTTTTAATCACTTAGAATTTTTTTTTGCATTTGGATGATCTCAGAGATCCCTGATTTTGCGAGTTCCAACATTGCATTAAATGACCTCTCCTCACAAAGCTTCTTTTCCGAAGTCATCTGTACTTCAACTAATTTACCACTCTCTGTTATTACAAAATTTGCATCTACTTCAGCATTTTGATCTTCCTCAAAATCTAAATCTAAATAAGGTTCACCGTTTATAATTCCACAGCTGATTGCGGCAACATATTCACTAATTGGATTTTTTTTTATAATTTTTTTATTAAGCATGTTATTTATACATAATTGAAGTGCGATAAATGATCCTGAAATTGAAGCGGTTCTTGTTCCACCATCTGCTTGAATAACATCACAATCTATTATTATTTGTAATTCTCTTAAATCTTCTAAATTAACTATAGATCTTAATGACCTTCCAATTAGTCTTTGTATTTCCTGTGTTCTACCAGATTGTTTACCTTTGGCGGCCTCTCTAGACATTCTCTCATAAGTTGATCTTGGTAACATCCCATATTCCGCTGTTACCCACCCAGTCTCTGAATTTTTTAACCATCTTGGTAAATTTCTATCAAGCGATGCACTGCAGATCACATGCGTATCGCCACATTTAATTAAGCATGAGCCTTCCGGATTGCATGAAAAATTAGGAATTATTTCTATATCTCTTAATTGGTTAATATTTCTATTATTTCTCATTGAGTGATAAATTATACTATGTATTGACGAAAATAATATAGATCATTACATAATTAAATATGGCCAAAAATAAAAATAAAAAAAATTTAGACCCCAAGCCAGCTAAAGTAGATGAAAATTCTGAAGTAAAAACAGAAGACGCGGGTGCAGATGATAATGATAAGCTTAAAGAGCTTGAAAGTAGGCTTCTAACTAGCCTGGCTGAAAATGAAAATCTAAGAAAAAGATTTGATAGAGAAAAAGAGGACTTAAGCAATTATGTGATTTCAAATTTCGCAAAAGAGATACTATCAGTTCTCGATAATCTACAAAGAGCTATAGCTTCAGTTAAAGTTAAAGAAGTAAAAGAAAAATCAGACAGTCTTTCACAACTATTTGAGGGAATTGAGCTTACCGAAAAACAAATTATATCTACTTTTGAAAGATTTAAGATTGAACAAATTAAATCACTGGGTGAGCAATTTGATCCGAATATCCACCAAGCGATGTTTGAAGTTGAAAAGGATGATCAAGAAGCAGGAACTGTTGCTGAGGTTGTACAAGAGGGATACAAAATTGGAGATAGACTTCTAAGACCAGCACTTGTAGGCGTGATAAAGAAAAAAGTTAAATAATATCAATAGGATAGTATAATAATAATTAACAATCTCATTTTACTCTTTTTTTAAGCAAGGGGTTGTACTGCAAAATCAACTACCCATATATAGAACAAATATTAATTCAGAGTAAAAATATGGCAAAAGTAATAGGAATAGATTTAGGGACTACAAATAGTTGTATCTCGATAATGGATGGGAAGGACCCCAAGGTTATTGAAAATGCTGAAGGATCTAGAACTACGCCTTCAATTATAAGTTTTGGAAGTGATGAAGAAAAGTTAGTTGGACAACCTGCAAAAAGGCAAGGCGTCACAAACCCTGAAAATACATTTTTTGCAATCAAGAGACTTATAGGCAGGTCTTTCGAAGACCCAATGGTCAAAAAAGATGCCGACATGGTGCCTTTTAAAATCATTAAATCTGAAAATGGTGATGCATGGGTAGAGTCAGGATCTGAAAAATATTCACCATCTCAGATTTCTGCCTTTGTACTTCAAAAATTAAAAGAAGATGCAGAAAGATATTTAGGAGAAAAAGTTGAAAAAGCAGTCATCACTGTTCCTGCTTACTTTAATGATGCTCAAAGACAAGCTACTAAAGATGCTGGTAAAATAGCTGGACTTGAGGTTGAAAGAATAGTCAATGAGCCAACTGCTGCCGCACTAGCATATGGTTTAGATAAGAAGGATGGCAAAACTATTGCTGTATATGATTTAGGTGGTGGTACTTTTGATATTTCAATCTTAGAAATTGGTGATGGAGTTTTTGAAGTAAAGTCAACTAATGGTGATACATTTTTAGGTGGTGAGGACTTTGACACTCGTCTTTTAAATTATCTTGCTGAAGAATTTAAGAAAGAAAATAATATTGACCTTACTCAAGATAAATTAGCGCTCCAAAGATTGAAAGAATCTGCTGAGAAGGCTAAGATCGAATTATCTTCAACATCTCAAACAGAAATTAATTTACCATTTATTACAGCTGATCAATCAGGCCCTAAACATTTAAATATCAAGGTGACAAGAGCAAAGCTTGAAACACTTGTTGATGATTTAATTGAAAAAACAATTAAACCATGTAATGCCGCTCTCAAGGACGCCGGTCTGAGTGCCGGTGAAATTGACGAGGTAGTCTTGGTTGGTGGAATGACAAGAATGCCAAAAGTTATAGAAACTGTTAAAAATTTTTTTGGTAAAGAACCAAATAAAGGAGTGAACCCAGATGAAGTTGTTGCACAAGGTGCAGCTATTCAAGCTGGTATCCTTCAAGGGGATGTCAAGGATGTATTACTACTTGATGTTACACCTCTATCCCTTGGTATTGAAACTCTTGGTGGCGTCTTTACAAAATTAATTGATAAAAATACAACAATTCCTACTAAGAAAAGTCAGGTATTTTCAACTGCTGATGACAATCAAACTGCTGTAACAATTCGAGTGTGTCAGGGTGAGAGAGAAATGGCTGCTGATAATAAATTACTTGGTAATTTTGACTTAGTAGGCATACCACCTGCGCCTAGGGGCGTTCCTCAAATTGAAGTAACATTTGATATTGACGCTAATGGAATTGTAAATGTGTCTGCAAAAGACAAAGGTACAGGAAAAGAACAACAAATTAAAATACAAGCATCGGGTGGTTTGAGTGAAGAAGAGATCGACAAAATGGTTAAGGAAGCTGAAGCCAACGCGGAAGCAGATAAGAAAAAGCGAGAAGGCGTTGATGTTAAAAACCAAGCAGACACAATGATACACTCTGCCGAGAAAAATCTAAAAGAATTTGGTGATAAGGTTTCTGAGCAAGAAAAGAATACAATTGAAAATGATATTAAGGCTTTAAGAGAAGCTGTCGCTTCAGATGACACCGATAAGATTAAAAGTGGACTTGAAGCATTAACGCAATCGTCTATGAAATTAGGTGAAGCAATGTATAAGGCTCAACAACAAGATGCTCCTAATCCAAACGAGCCATCTGATAATACAGCTGCTGGATCTGACCAGAATAATGAAAAAGTTGTTGATGCTGAATTCGAGGAAGTCAAAGAAGATAATAAGCAATCGTAAGCAGGTAAGCTTATGTCAAAAAGAGACTATTATGAAGTTCTTGGTGTTTCCAAGTCAGCCGATGATGCTGAGATAAAAAAAGCCTACAGAAAATTAGCAATGAAATATCACCCTGATCGTAATCAGGGCGATGCAGATGCAGAAGTCAAGTTCAAAGAGGCCAGTGAAGCCTACGCCATACTTCATGATAAAGAAAAACGATCAGCTTACGACCAATTTGGTCATGCGGCGGTTGATGGTAATGCAGGCCAAGGAGGTTTTGGTTTTGACTTTAATTCATCAGCTTTTCAGGATATTTTTGAAGACTTTTTTGGAGACTCATCTTTTTTTGGTGGTGGAGGAAATCGTAGAAGAAAATCAAACAATCGTGGCTCAGACTTAAGATATGATATTACTGTTAGTCTTGAAGAAGCTTTTAATGGAAAAAAATTTAAAGTAAAGATTCCAACTCAAGTTCAATGCGATTCTTGTTCAGGTTCTGGTGCATCTCCAGGAAGCCAACCGGTAACTTGTCAAACATGTGGTGGAAGAGGACAAATTCGCTCACAGCAGGGTTTTTTTTCAATTCAACAAACTTGTCCAACTTGTCAAGGAAGTGGTTCAACTATTTCAGATCCATGCAGGAAGTGCGGTGGATCTGGCAGAATGCAGAAAACAAAAAGTTTGATGGTGAAAATACCAAAAGGCGTTGATGATGGCTCTAGAATAAGACTATCTGGAGAGGGCGAAGCGGGTCTGAACGGAGGGCAGCAGGGAGACTTGTATATATTTGTTAATGTAAATGAGCATGAAATATTCGCGCGTGAAAATGAAAACTTATTTGCTGAAGTGCCTGTTTCCATGGTCGATGCAGCTGTTGGCGGGGCTATTGACATACCAACAATAGACGGAGGTAAAGCAAGGCTTAAAATACCCCAAGGAACTCAATCTGGTGACCAATTCAGGCTTAAATCAAAGGGAATGCCCAATGTTCGAAACGGTTATTTAGGAGATTTGTATATTCAGGCAAAAGTTGAAACACCAGTAAATTTAAATAAGAAGCAAATTGAGATATTGAAATCCTTTCAAGAAACCAGTGATCAAAATGATAGTCCTTTAGCCTCAGCATTTTTTAAAAAAGCTAGGGATTTTTGGAAAACTAAAGCTTAAAAAACTTACTTTTTCAATTATTTCTATTATCTTAGATTGATGAAAAAAATAAAAGTTGTCATAACCGGCGTAACCGGACGCATGGGAATGCAAATCGCTAAAAGAGTTTTGAGAGATAAGTCACTTATTTTGTATGGCGCGACAGAAAGAAACGGACATAAAGCTATTGGTAAAGATTTGGGACGATTACTTAAAACAAAAGAATTAAAAATTAAAGTCACCGATAATATAATTCCATTATTTGCTAAAACTGACGCTGTTATCGACTTCACAACTCCTGAGGCAACTATGGTGCATACAAAATATGCAGCTCAAGCAAGAATAATACATATAATTGGAACTACAGGTTTTAATAGTTCACAGTTAAAAAAAATTAAACTCGCTGCGCAGCATGCAACGATCATAAAATCAGGTAATATGAGTTTAGGTATAAACCTGATAAATAAATTAATTAAAATAAGTTCAACAAGTTTAAGAAATGATTTTGACATGATCATAAACGAAACCCATCATCGACATAAGATTGACGCACCTTCAGGCACTGCAGTAATGATGGGGCAGGCTGCTGCGGAGGGTAAAAATAAAAATTTTGAAAATATAAAAAAAGTCTCTCGTCTAAACACAAAAGCTAGAAGCACTAAAGATAAAATTGTAGTCTCGTCCTTTCGCAAAGGTGAAGTAATTGGCGATCACGAAATTATTTTTTCGAGTAAGGATGAGGATATAATTATTAAGCACAAAGCAAAAGATAGGGGTATTTTTGCTAACGGAGCAATACAGGCTGTGAAATGGGGCATGAATAAAAAACCTGGCCTATTTGAAATGTCGGATGTCCTAAATATTAAATAATTTAAAAAGTAACGTAATGTTGAGAGCTGATAAGGCAAAAAAAATTGTAAGTATATTAAATAAAATTTATCCCAAAACTCCAATTCCGCTAAATCATAAAAATAACTTTGAATTATTAATTTCTGTTCTTCTAAGTGCGCAATGTACAGATAAAAGAGTCAATGAAGTAACTCCTTTGCTTTTTAAGAAAGCAAATAATCCTGCTAAAATGGAGAAACTGTCAGTCAAAACCATTTATAATATTATTAGACCCTGTGGTCTTGCGCCACAAAAATCAAAGGCTATCTCAAAGCTATCAAAAATATTAATGAAAAATTATGATGGTGAGGTTCCAGAAACCTTTGAAGATCTAGAGGCACTTCCTGGAGTAGGACATAAAACAGCCAGTGTTGTAATGTCACAAGGTTTTGGTCACCCAGCATTTCCTGTTGATACTCATATTCATCGACTTGCCCAAAGATGGGGGTTAACAAATGGCAAAAGTGTAAAGCAAACCGAACATGATTTAAAAAAAATTTTTCCTGAAAAACTATGGAACAAGTTACATTTGCAAATAATATTTTATGGACGGGAGTATTGTGAAGCTCGAAGTTGTTTTGGAATCGGGTGTAAAATATGTAAGACTTGTTATCCAAATAGAAAAAAGCCTATTAAAACAAAAAAGGCATAGTTGGTTATAAAAATAAAACACCTTTAACTGTCTATTGTTTGCTGATAACTTTATTCATTATGATTAATAAAGAAGTAGCACTAGTTATCGGCGCAGGTGACAGCCTTGGTTCTGCAGTAGCAAGAATATTCGCACAAAATAACTTCATTACTGTAGTTGCTAGAAGAAATGGAGATCAATTATCGCCACTAAAAGAAGAAATAGAAAAAAATGGCGGAGAGTGTTTCGCGTTTAGTTTAGACGCAAGAAAAGAAGAAGATGTTATTAATTTCATTAATAAAATAGAAACAGAGATTGGTGAAATTAATGTAGCTGTTTACAACATTGGAGCCAACATTCGTTTCAACATATTAGAAACAACCTCAAAAAAATATTATAAAGTATGGGAAATGGCAACCTTTGGCGCTTTTCTAATGGGAAGAGAAGTAACAAGAAAAATGGTACCAAGAAAAAAAGGGACAATCATATTTACCGGTGCGACAGCAAGTATAAGAGGTAAAGAGGGTTTTGCTGCATTCTCAGGTGCTAAACAAGCTAAAAGAGCTCTAGCACAAAGTATGGCAAAAGAATTAGCGCCAAAAGGTATTCATGTGGCTCATGTTATTGTTGATGGAGCAATTGATACACCGTGGGTGAATAAGCTTTTTCCTGAGTATGTCAAAGAAAAGAAAAAAATTGATGGCCTAATGAAGCCAGATGATATTGCACAAAACTACTTGATGATACATAATCAACCGAAAAATGCGTGGACGTTTGAGTTAGATCTGCGCCCTTGGGTGGAAACGTGGTGAATCAAGAATTTGACATTGTAGGTATAGGTAATGCAATTGTAGATGTAATCACCGATGTCGATGATGAATTTATAAATCAACAAGAACTTAGAAAAGGGCTTATGTCACTTGTAGATTTAGATACTATTAAATTCCTATCAAAAAAAATTGAAATAAAAGCAAATGTCTCTGGAGGCTCAGTCGCAAACTCTATTGTTGCATTAGCTCAAAATAATATCAAAACCGCTTTTATCGGCAAAGTAGGCGAAGACGAAATTGGAAATTCATTCATTCAGGGTCTTGAAAAAGAAAAGGTTATTTTTGCAAATAAGGCTCGATCAGATGAAAGCGAAACTGGGAGATGTCTAGTAATGGTAACGCCAGATGCACAAAGAACAATGAGTACATATTTAGGGATTTCTCAAAAGCTAAACTCAAATGATATTAATGAAGATGTTGTAGCACAGTCAAAAATTACTTATCTTGAGGGATACCTTTGGGATCTTGATGATGCGCAAGAAGCGATTAAAAAAGCAATAAAAATTTCCAAAGGGGCAGGCAGATTAGTTGCATTTAGTGTATCTGATGTTTTTTGCATTGAACGATTTAGAGAAAGTTTTTTAAATCTAGTTAATAATGAAGCTGACATAATTTTTGCAAATGAAGAGGAAATTAAATCTCTCTATCAGAAGGATAGCCTTGATGATTGTCTCAAGATTATAAGTCAGCATGATAAAATATTCGCTATCACACTTGGCGAAAAAGGTGCTATGATTGTTAATAAAGATCAGCTTATACAAATAAAAGCTCAGCAAATTGAAAATTTAGTCGACACTACCGGAGCAGGAGATTTATTTGCTGCAGGCTTCTTACTTGGATACATAAATAGTGAAAATTTAGAACAGTGTGGGAATGAAGGTGTAACATTCGCCTCTAAAATAATTCAAATCTACGGAGCAAGGTTATGAGCGAAAAGTCTATTATGATATCAGGTGTCTCTACTGGTATAGGACTAGGAACACTTAGTTATTTTGTGAAAAAAGGTTTCCACGTTTATGGAAGTATTCGTAATTCAAAAGATGCAAAAAGATTAAAAAAAATTTATAAAGATAATTTTACTCCTCTAATCTTTGATGTAACAAAAGAAGCTCAGCTAAAAAAGGCTGTCGCATTTTTGAAAAAAGATCTTAAGAGTTCAAATCTTCTTGCTTTAGTTAATAATGCAGGTGTAGCAATATCTGGTCCCTTATTGCATCAAAGAGTAAGAGATTTTGAAAAACAAATTAATATTAATTTAAATGGTGCATTTAGAGTAATAAAATATTTTGCACCATTGTGTGGAGCGGAAAAAAATAATAGTTCGAAGAAGGGTGTTATTTTTAATATAAGTTCAATTTCTGGAAAAATTGGAATGCCTGGCGTTGGAGCCTATACTGCATCTAAATTTGGATTAGAGGGGTTAAGTCATAGTTTAAGAAGAGAATTAATGAGATACGGAGTTGATGTTGTTATCATTGGACCTGGCCCAATAAAAAGTGAAATTTTTGATAAAATTGATAAAAAATTTTTAGAAAGCCTCAAAAAAACCGACTATGCAAAAGCAGCCAAAGGAATACCTAAAAGAATGAAAAATGCCAAAAAGATAGCTTTTCCAGCTGAGGAAGTTGGAAAATTAATATTTAATGCTCTTCATAATCCAAATAGGAAAACACGGTATGCCATCACGCCAAGTAGAATGATGTATTGGACACTTCCAATGTTATTACCCGACAGAGTCTTAGATCAATTAATCAAAAGACGATCAGGAGGATTGTAAAATTTTATTTGATTCTTTTATAACATCATCCGCTGAAATTAAATTAATATTACTACCACCAAATTTGACCGATGAAATAAAATGAATGTTTTCAAATTGATCGTTTAGAAACTTAACAGCGCTGGTTGGACCACATATTTTCAGCAATGGACATAGATTTGTTGATAGCATTTGCCCAGTGCCACTATCATTAGTAATTGCCATACTTAAATATTTTGTAGCACCCATTACTACTTCAAGTCCCGGAAAATTAGACAATTCCTCCTCAGGAAACATTGGTTTTTTAATTTGATTAATTATATCTTCCTTCAAATGAATCTCTTGTGGGCCAAGAAAAAAAACTATTTCAAACCCTTTTGCTTCAAAATATTTAGCAACATCTATGAATTTTTTGTATTCCCATATCCTCTTTGGCGTATTAGAGCCAAGTGAAATACCAAAATACTTTTTATCTGCTTGGAAAACTTCTTGTAATTCTTTTAGTATTTCTTTTGGAATTGTTATAGATGATGCTTGTTGTTTTTTATAACTTGATACCAAATCAAGCATCTCAATAATATTATTTACATAAAATTGCCTTTTTGATTTTTTGTCCTTGGGTTTATAGTTTGAAAACATCCAATTGGCAGAGGCGGAGATGAATTTTGAACATTTAATTCTTCGCAACGCAATGGTGCGTAAAACTGCTTTTTGTGTATCAATGATTATATCAAAATTTATATTACTAAGATCATATTTTGAAGATATTCTTTTCCAAAAAAAAGGGCTTAAGTTTACTTGCTCCCAAATTTTGTCAATATATGGCTCAGTGAATTTTTTTAAACGGGAATTATATTCAGTATAAATAGTATCAGTCATCCAATGGATTTCTGATGTTGGGAATCTTTCCCTTAACTGGTGGACAATTTGAAGTTTTAATATTCCATCCCCAATTTGTTCACCATTACTGAAGATAAGAATCTTTTTCATGTAATTATGCGTTAGCTTTCTTCAGATACTTTTATAATCAATTTACCTTCGTTTTCGCCAGAAAATAACTTTTTGATTGCAGTGCCCGCATTTTCAATCCCTGGAATAATATGATTTTTATACTTAATTTTGTCTTCTTTTAACCATTGTGTAATATCTTGGTAGGCTTCCATATATCTTTTGAAGTAATCAAAAACAATAAAGCCTTTAAGCTTAATTCTCTTTATCAATAAATTTCCCCAAGCAGGCCCAGGAACAATTGACTCAGCATTATATCCTGAAATCAAACCACAAAGACTTATTCTCCCATTGATATTCATGCGAGTTAATACTGCCTCAGTAATGCTGCCGCCTACATTTTCAAAATATATGTCAACACCATCAGGACAAGTCTCTTTTAATTTTTGTCTAAGATTTTCAGACTTATAATTGGTAGCAGAGTCAATACCTAGTTCATCAACAAGCCATTTACATTTTGCGTCTGAACCTGCAATTCCTATTACTCTGCAACCTTTAATTTTTCCTATTTGACATACAATTGATCCAACGGCGCCAGCTGCTGCAGAAACAACTAGAGTTTCGCCGGGTTGTGGATCAGTTATATCAAGCAAACCAAAATAAGCTGTTAGGCCAGTCATTCCTAAAATACTCATGTAACAATCAAGAGGAAAACCTGTTCCTTGAGGAATTTGCCTTACTCCTTTTCCATCACTTACACAGTATTGCTGCCATCCACCCATACAGTTCACAATTTCACCTTTTTTAAATTTTTCATTTTTACTCTCTTCGATTATGCCTATTGTACCACCTCTCATGGTGTCTCCAGTTTGCATCGCATCAACATAAGATTTTTGTCCACTCATCCACCCGCGATTTGCAGGATCCAAAGAGAGATATATGTTTCTTATTAATATTTGACTATCTGAAAGACTGGGAACTTCGTTTTCCTCCAAAACTAAGTCCCCTTCACTAATTTCACCAACTGGAAATTTTTTTAAGATCCATTGTTTATTTTTCATTATTATCTCCAATCATTTTTTTAAAATTCACCTGAGGCATATCAACACTTACACAAGTTGATGTTGAGGTAACAACAGTCCTATTGTTTTGCTCCAATCTACCCTCCAAGAATACAATATTTTTTCCCGATTTCACCACTCGCCCATATCCAATAACTTTCCCTGGTTTAGTTGGATACAAAAAATTTGTTTTCAGTTCTATTGTTGGCGGTCTTTTTTTGAAATGATTTTGAAATATAAACGCTAATGCAGATGCATCATCTACCATTCCACTAACAATACCTCCTTGGACGTCACCTGCAGGATTGCAATATTTTTTATCAATATCAAACTCAACTTTGATATTGCCAGCTGTGGTATCAATTTCTAGAACAGTCATATTAAAAAGATCGAATAATTTATTCTTATTAAACAGCTTGATGAGTTCAGCATCTGAGATTTTTTCACTCATATTGATTATTTGTATTCAGGTTTTTCAGGAAATACCATTGGTCCCAATGGTCTTCCCGCGAGTAAATGAAAGTGTAAGTGAGGTACTTCTTGATGCGCATCCTTACCAGCATTTGCAATGAGCCTGTATCCTCCTCCTCCAGATTTTTCACTTATACCCAACATATCTGCTACGTTTGAAATAGCCCGGTTGAAACCAACTATTTCTTCGTCCGAAGCATTCGCACTAAAATCATTTATGTCTATGTATTCCCCTTTTGGAATTACTAAGGCATGTGAAGGTGCTTGCGGACGAATATCTTTGAATGACAGGACATATTCATCCTCATAAATTTTATCACAAGGGATTTCACCTCTTAAAATCTTAGCAAAAATATTTTCCTTATCATATGACATTAATCTCTAAGTCCTGTTTTACCCTCTCTTTTTTCTAACTCTTCATAGACTTGATCAGGAGTAATATCAAATTTTTTCAACATGACTAACAAATGATAAATAAGATCTGCCGATTCATAAATTATTTGCTCTACATTATCTTCTTCAGCGGCCTCCACAGTTTCAAGTGACTCCTCTTTTAACTTTTCTATACATTTACTTTTACCTTCTGATATAAGTTTTGCCGTATAAGATTTTGAAGGGTCTTCATTAGAATGTGAAATAATTGTATCAAAGAGCCGAGCTAATACATCAATTTTTTTACTGCTCATTCCACTCCCTCAACAATTGCAAAAATTCTATCCTTTTCGTCTCCCAAGATTTTTTTTGAATTTTGATATTCTTCTGAGTTATAAGCCTGTTTAGCTATTTCAATTGTCTCATACTCAACTATGACGTTTCTTTTAAACTCTTTACCTTCCATAGTTGTTTGTTCGCCACCCCGTACTAAAAATTTACCATTATATTTTTTGACCGCCTCAGTTGCATACTCTGCATATAATTTTTGCTTGTCCGGATGTAACACATTGACTTTTACTACCCAATAACCTTTCATAATTAAATCCTAACTGCTATATTTTGTTCAGCAAGATATGTTTTTACATCTTTAATACTATATTCTCCGAAATGAAAAATAGAGGCAGCTAATAGAGCGCTAGCTCCCCCCTTTAATACCCCTTCAACAAAGTGCTCAAGGTTTCCAACGCCTCCTGAAGCAATAACAGGAATATCAATAGAGGATGAGACAGTACTCAATAATTCATTGTCAAATCCAATTTTTGTTCCATCTCTGTCCATTGAAGTTAATAATATCTCACCAGCCCCTAAATTAGCTACTTCAATGCAATATTCTAATGCATCAATATCTGTGGGATTTCTTCCACCATGGGTAAATATATTCCAACTTTTATCTCCATTTTTTTTTGCATCTACTGCTATAACTATTGTTGAGGAACCATATTTCTTTGCCGCTTTTGCAACCAGGTCAATGTTTTCAACTGCAGCTGTATTTATAGACACTTTATCTGCTCCATGGTGAAGCAAACGAGATATATCGTCAATGGTCCTGACACCTCCACCTACAGTGAGTGGTATGAAACAATTTTCAGCAGTTTTTTTTACAACTTCAAAGAGGGTTTCTCTATCGTCACTTGATGCAGTTATATCTAGAAAGCATAGTTCATCAGCTCCCTCAGAATTATAGATTTTTGCTTGTTCAACAGGATCGCCAGCATCAATTAAGTCAACAAAATTTACACCTTTGACAACTCTCCCTCGATCAACATCTAAACAGGGTATGATTCTTTTTTTTAGCATTCTATCTAACTATCTTTAATGCCTCAGCAATATCAATATTTTTGTCATAAATTGCTTTACCTACAATTACACCTTTTATTTGTGAGTAATTCTTTTTCTTTAGGTTAATAAGGTCCGAAATATTTGATACCCCGCCTGATGCAACACAGTCAATTTTTGTTTGAACCATTACATTTTCTAGCATTTCAAAGTTAATTCCTTGCTTCATACCATCCCTCATAACGTCAGTAATTATTATTGAGTTGATATTAAGATCTTCTATACTTTTTAAGAAATCAGAAATTTGTAAATCTTTTACTTCTTTCCAACCTTTTGTAGCAATTTGGTTTTGCTTTATGTCGAGAGCAATTGAAATTCTATTAGGATAATTGCAAACCGATTTCTCAAAAAAAGTTTTATTTTCAAACGCTGATGTTCCGATAATAACATTATTAACACCAATGCTAATGAGTCTTTCAACTCTTTCTATATTCCTTACTCCGCCACCGAACTGAATCTTAAGATTTGTATTTTTTTTTATTTGCTCAATAGATTTAATATTTTCAAAATTACCCTTAAGCGCACCATCTAGGTCAACGCAATGCAAATATTCCACTCCAGAGTCTTCAAAAATTTTAGCCTGTTCTAACGGTGACTCATTGTATGTTGTAGATTGTTTAAAATCACCTTGTATTAATCTTACACATTTACCGTCTTTTAAATCAATTGCTGGAAATAAAATCATGAAGGTTCCCACTCGAGAAAGTTTGTAATTATTTGTTTTCCGTTATTATGACTTTTTTCTGGATGAAATTGTGTACCAAAAATATTTTCCTTGAGTACTGCTGCAGTAATTGGATTTGGATATTTTGTAGTTGCAATACAATTTTCATTTTTTTGAGTTCTAAAGTAGTAACTATGTACAAAATAAAAATCAGTATTTTGTGAGATATTATTCAATAATTCATGATTGCTAAAAGTGACTTCATTCCATCCCATATGTGGAATTTTATAATCAGCTGGAGCCTCGATCTTGATTACTTCTCCGGGTATCCATCCAAAGCCCTCACATTCACCAAATTCTAAAGATTTTTCTGCTAGTAATTGCATTCCAACACAAATGCCCATAAAAGCTTTTTTTTCTCCAATTACCACTTGTTCAAGACTTTCAAATAGACCGTCGATTTTGTGAATTGCATTCTTACAGTCTTGAAAAGCTCCTACTCCAGGAAGAACTAATTTATCGGCGTTTAATATTTCAGATGGTGTGTTTGTAACAACAATTTCATATGGATTTTCTAAGTTATTGTTTACGGCTTCAAATGCCTTGTGTACTGAATGTAAATTTCCAGAGCCGTAGTTGATAATTACTAACTTCATTTATTCATTTGTTTAATAGTATCAATAACTTCCTCTACATGATTATTTACTTTCACTTTTCTCCAAACCTTTACGACCTTGCCTTTCATAATAAGAAATGTAGATCTATCTATGCCCTTGTACGTTCTGCCGTACATACTTTTTTTAATCCATACACCAAATTTTTCACAGATTTTATCACTCTCATCAGAAAGAAGATCAAATTTTAATTTGTATTTTTCAGCAAATTTATTTTGTTTTTGAACGGTATCTTTGGATATACCATAAACTCTTACCTTTAGATTGTTAAACTTTCGAAGATTACTTTGGAAATCACAAGACTCTTTTGTACAACCTGGAGTATCTGCTTTAGGATAAAAATAAATTACCGTGTCCTCTTTTGTAGGAAATTTAACTTCCTCATCTTTCTGATTTTTAAGTTTGAATGAAGGTAGTTTTTGGCCTTCTTTAATCATTGTTAAAGTTGTCCTTTAGTAGAAGGAATGTTCACTCCCTCTCGCTCGTTAATCGCAACAGCATTTCTCAAACTTCTTGCCAGAGCCTTAAAGCAAGATTCAATTATATGATGGTTGTTTTCTCCATAAATATTTTCCACATGTAATGTTGTTCCACTTGCTTGTGCAAAAGCTTGGAACCATTCTTTAAATAATTCAGTATCAAAGTCACCTTGAGAAGATGTTATCTTTGGAGCACTAAATTTTACTTTCCAAATTAAATAAGGTCTATTTGATAGATCAAGCGCAACTCTTGATAACGTTTCATCCATGGGAATATATGAGTGCGCATAACGTGTAATACCTTGTCGATTACCTAATGCTTTTGATAAACATTCGCCAATTGCAATGCCCGTATCCTCGGTTGTATGGTGATAATCAATGTGAGTATCTCCTGTTGCTTTTATCTTCATATCAATCAGTGAGTGCTTTGACAGTTGTTCAAGCATGTGATCAAGAAATCCTATGCCAGTCTTGATATCGTACTTACCTGTTCCGTCGATATTAATATCGACAGAGATAGAGGTTTCTTTTGTGTCTCTTTTATACTCTGCTGTTCTCATAACAAAATCCAGTCGGTTTCTATCAATAAATCACTGAATTATCTATAAAAAATATAATTTTTAATGAAAAGTCAGGGCTTGAAGTTAATAAATAAATAGCCACATAACATTCAGTATGGAAAATCAACAAAGTCAACCATGGCACGGCACAACTATTATTAGTGTTAGAAAAGGCAATCAGGTTGTTGTCGCGGGAGACGGACAAGTTAGTCTTGGAAATACAGTCATTAAAGGCACTGCCCAAAAGGTTAGAAAAATAGGTGATGGTAGTGTAATCGCTGGTTTTGCCGGTGCAACTGCAGATGCATTTACTTTATTTGAAAGACTGGAAGCAAAACTAGAAAAGCATCCTAAACAGCTTACCAGAGCATGTGTTGAACTGGCGAAAGATTGGCGCACAGACAAATATTTAAGGCGTCTAGAAGCACTTCTTACAGTTGCAGACTCTTCTACATCACTTCTGATTACTGGAATGGGTGATGTATTAGACCCTGAAGGGTCAGTTATTGGAATTGGTAGCGGTGGTAATTATGCATTATCCGCTGCTAAAGCGCTGATTGATACTGATCTTACCGCTGAAGAAATTGCTTTGAGGTCAATAAAAATTGCTGGCGAAGTTTGTGTTTTCACAAACAGCAATGTTACACTTGAAAAAATTGAGTATTAGATAATGCAAGCATTTTCACCAAGGGAAATTGTTTCCGAACTTGATAGATATATTATTGGCCAAGATGATGCAAAAAAATCTGTAGCCATCGCATTAAGAAATCGTTGGCGACGTCAGCAATTACCAGAGGATATGAGAGAAGAGGTTCTTCCAAAAAATATTTTAATGATTGGTCCTACTGGAATTGGTAAAACTGAAATTTCTAGGAGGCTCTCAAAATTAGCACAAGCACCGTTTATAAAAGTTGAAGCAACAAAATTTACAGAAGTTGGGTATGTGGGTAGAGATGTGGAATCCATTGTTCGTGATTTGATTGAAATAGCAATTACAATGGTTCGTGAGATAAAGAGAAAAGAAGTAAAGGCAAAAGCACAATTAGCTGCAGAAGAACGTGTGTTAGACGCCTTAGTTGGACCAGGTTCTGGGCCTGCTACAAGAGAAAGTTTCAGAAAAAAACTTAGAAATAATGAACTCAATGAAAAAGAAATTGAAATAGCTGTTCAAGATACAGGATCATTTCCAACAATCGACCTTCAAGGTGGACAAGGTGCTGGTATAGGAATGATAAATCTAAACGACATGCTTGGTAAGGCTATGGGACCAAAAACTAAAAAGAAGAAAACAACAGTTGCCGACTCTTATGAGATCTTGGTTAATGAAGAGTCAGATAAATTAATTGATACTGATCACATTGTGAATGAGGCAAAAAAAGCAGTCGAAGACAATGGAATTGTATTTATTGATGAAATAGACAAAGTTTGCGCAAGAAGTGAAAGGGTTGGTGGTGATGTTTCAAGAGAAGGTGTTCAAAGAGATTTGTTACCTTTAATTGAGGGAACAACAGTTAACACTAAACACGGAACAATCAAAACTGATCACATACTTTTTATAGCTTCTGGAGCCTTTCAACTGTCAAAACCATCTGATCTATTGCCAGAATTACAGGGTAGATTACCAATAAGGGTCAATCTCAAAGCACTTTCACAAGAGGACTTTAAACGTATCCTAACAGAACCCAAATATAGCCTGATAAAACAGTATGAGGCACTGATGGGTACTGAAGATGTAAAAATCAGCTTTAGTGAGGATGGAATCGATGCAATTGCAACCTTAGCTGTGGATATAAACTCAACTATTGAAAATATTGGTGCTCGTCGTTTGCACACCATTCTTGAGAGGGTGTTAGAAGATATAAGTTTCTCTGCAGCAGATAAAGGTGGAGAAAAAATTACAATTGATGCAAACTACGTTAAAGATAATGTGAATGAGTTATCTAAAGATACTGATCTTTCCAAGTTCATTCTCTAATTTTTATGTCGCTCAAAACAAAAAAAACTCATTTAAATAAGATAAAGGTTCGTTACTCAGAAGTTGATTGTCAGAGGATAGTTTATAATTCACATTACCTAACATATTTTGACATCTCTCTCAGTGAGATGCTCGAAGACTGTTTTAATCAGGATGAATATGTAAAAAAGACTAATAACGATTTTCACACGGTTGGTGTGCAAATGAATTTTAAAAGTCCTGCAAGATTAAACGATCAGCTCGAAGTTTACACAGGAATTAAAAAACTTGGAAATTCTAGTATGACTTTTACACAAGAAATTTATAGATCTGGATCCGATGAAATTATAAATGAAGCAGTTATTACTTGGGTTAACACAGACCAAGTAAGTATGAAGTCTTCTAATATTCCAGATAATATAAAAGAAAAATTAAATAAGTATTTGATTAATTAATCAGAGGTCGCTGTTAGTAACCAATTAGAAGTTTTATTATCTTTTATTTTTTCAAAAGTCCAAACGTCTGTAATTTTTTGCACCTGATTAACACTACCTGAAATTACTTCATCTTTACTGTTTTTAATACATGTAATCATCTCTGAAATAAATCTCACTGTTACTTCCATAGGATTTTTTTTCAGATCTTTGTGAACAATTTCAGATTTTTCTATACCTATAAAATTAAATTCTACAGTTTCGTTTTTACTATTTCGTTCATCTATTACAGACGTAAAGCTATTTAATACTTCATTAGATAGCAAAGGCTTAAGAGCATCTTTATTGCCATTTTCGAAATTTGTGACGATCGTTTCATACGCATTTGATGCCCCGCGTAAAAAATCATCTTTATCAAACCAACCGTCTTCTCTTGAACCTGAAGAAACTTTTGGTTCGATAGTTACAATTTTTTCTTCAGAAGATTGTTGAGGAGTTTCATAGTTATATGAAGTTTTATCTGTTTTTTCGTGGCCAGTTCGCCTTCCAAGAACACTTCTAAGGCGCAATAGTACTATTCCTGCTATTATTGCTAGGATTAAAATATCAATATATTGAAATGCTTCACTCATTTAATCAAATATTATAGAGTCCTTATTTAGGTATTTAAACTAAACTTTCAACAATTACTTACTTATTTTGTTTTTATTTATCGCACTTTTTATACTTATCCCAATCATTGAAATTAGTTTATTTATTGAAATTGGGAGCATTATTGGATCGTTCTACACCATAATGCTTATATTCATCACTGCAATCGTGGGTGTATTTTTTGTACGTCAGCAAGGAATAAGCACATTTCAAAAGTTAACATCTCAATTGCAAAATTTAGAAACACCTGTTCAGACGATGTTTGAAGGACTAGTCATCCTTATCTCTGGTATTCTTTTAATTACTCCTGGATTTTTTACTGATGCTTTAGGTTTTCTAGGATTGATACCATTCACTAGAATAATTTTCATAAAGTTAGTAGCAAGTTACATTCTTTCTAGATATGGTAAGCAAAGTAATCAAAATAAAAATACCATTGAAGGTGAATTTATTGATATTGATGAAGAGGAAAAATAATAGTGGATGTAAAAACAAAAATTATCACACAATTTGTTAGAGACTTGTCATTTGAAAATCCTAATGGACCAGGATCATTTCAACCAGGTAACGATCGACCCAATATTAATGCAAATGTTGATGTCAAAGCACAAAATAGAAAAGATACCAATATTTATGAAGTCGAGCTGAACGTGAGTGTAAATGCTTCACGTAAGGATCAGAGTTTGTATATCGTAGACCTAAAGTACGTTGGAATATTTGAAATTGAAAATCTTACTGACGATGTTAAGGAAGCTTACTTACTAGTAGAATGTCCGAGACAACTTTTTCCATTTGCAAGAAGAATTATTTACGACTTACATGCTGATGGTGCTTTACCACCACTTATGTTAGACCCTGTGAACTTTGCTGAACTTTATAAAAAGAAAACAAGTAAAAATTAACAGCGAACCAATTTAGGTTCACCGTCCACAATTTCAAAAACTGGCTCAACATTAGGTATGTCACTTTTATTTTTGTTGTTCATAGTAGACAGAAGCTCAGCAGTATCAGTGAAACCACAAATCAGCTCAAGATTTTTTATTGTTGGCATAATCATGGGAAAATTTCCAGACTCACACTCTTGAAGAGCTTCTTCGGGATTAATCCATTTGCTTTCAACTCCCTCCACTCCATCGTGTACGGCTACCTGATCGGTTGTACGGGCTATAAAAAATCTAGTGCTGTATCTTCTTTTCTCTATTTTTGGAGTAATCCAGTGTGAAATATATGCGAGTTCATTTGTTGATAATTCCAGATTTAAAGTATCTATCATTTGATAAAAAATATTTTCACCTTGAAGAATTTTGCTTTTGTATTGATCTATTATTTTTAGATCATTCTTGTTGAGAATGGTACTTTTTAAATTTACTCCCTTTTTATTTGCAAGAAGAATTCCACTTTCCTCAAAGCACTCTCTTATACTTGCAGCCCAATATGCAAGGCCATTTTTTTTTAATCCAAGTCTTTGAGATGCCAAGGCATCATCAAGATGAGGGCTGTATTTTAAATAATTATTTGAGATATCTTCATTATCAATTTTACCCCCTGGAAATACCCATACGCCGCCAAAATTTGTTTTCATCGATCTTTTAATCATAAACACTTCTATCCGCTGGTTGATGTCTCGTATAAGCAATACTGATGCGGCTGGCGTAGGCACTTGTTGATAATTGCCGTTATCACTAGGAGTATTATTAATTTTGTTATTCACTTGTTTGATTATTTTTAGATTGATTAATTTTTTTCCAGATAGAGTGCTCGCCTAATGTTTGAATAAATTCTTCATGTAGTTTTTTTTCTCGATCAGAAATCCGGGGTGCTAAGTTTCTATTCTTGATCTTTTTAGTGTCAAAAGATGAGGTGGAATTCGCTGTTACTGACTTGGAGCTTAGATCCAGGCTTAGTTCGCGAGCATCCATTAGTTCTATGTACACACGGGCTAAGAGCTCGGTATCAATTGTAGCTGAATGCTTTTCTCTCTGCTTGTTATCAATTGCAAATCTTTTACAGAGCGCATCAAGTGAAACACTCTGGCCAGGAAATTTTTCTCTAGCAATCGAGACGGTATCTATTTTATCATTTTTAAGAGATTCTTTGCCACAAGTGTTAAGCTCGTAATTTAAGAAACCAACATCAAAGTCCACATTGTGAGCGATAATTGGA
Source organism: uncultured Pelagibacteraceae bacterium (assembly GCA_902614655.1). Taxonomy (GTDB): domain Bacteria; phylum Pseudomonadota; class Alphaproteobacteria; order Pelagibacterales; family AG-422-B15; genus CACNXQ01. The sequence continues at coordinate 19,782 of CACMLX010000009.1, read as the reverse complement.
TCCGCACCTAAAAATTCTAGGAACTCTGATACAATATGCTCGAACAAAGGTTTGTCTTTTAAAAATTCGTAGCTCAATCCATGTACCTTAAATGATGAGTCAGGCACATCTCGCTGAGGATTAATATATTGTTGGTATGTTTTACCAGTAGGAAGATAATCAATTATTTCTATTGCAGCAATTTCAATGACTCTGTGACCCTCTGAAGGCCTCAGTCCGGTGGTTTCTGTATCAAGTACGACTTGTCTCATTGATTAAAGAAGGTATTCCACGCCTTTGGATTAATCAATTTAATTTTTGCAACAACTTCTTTTACCTCTAATTTGGTATCTTCAATATTATTATCGGTTGAAATGATGTAATCTGCTTTTTTTAACTTGTCCCTGTCTGGCATTTGTTGATCTTTAATAGCATTAAAAATTTCTAACGGTACTTTTCTCTCCAACACCACTCTGGATTGTTGTGTTGCTTCGGATGCTGTCACAACAATAGAAACGTCTACATATTTTTCTCCTCCAGTTTCAAAGAGTAATGGAATGTCTAAAACACAACCCATCTTTCCTTCTTCAATTAATTTTTTTATGTAAATTATTTGGTATTTCCTTGTTACGGGATGAACAATTTGTTCTAGGTCTCTAAATTTATCAGGGTCTTTATTTAAAATGTCTCTTAATGCTAATCGATTGACTACACCATCTTTCGTTGAACCTGGAAACTGTCTCCCTACTTTTTCTATAACCTCTTCATCGTTTTCGTAGATGTAATGAACTGTATCGTCAGCATTATAAACGCCGTAACCGTGATCTTTAAACATTTGAGCAACAGTGGATTTTCCCATCCCAATAGATCCCGTTACACCAACCAACAGCACTAGTTAACCCCCAATACACTCATTAAATCTTTATCAATCTCAGGCATTGTGTTGTGCCACAAGTTGAAGGACTGTGCAGCTTGATGGATTAGCATTTCCAGTCCATTTTGAACTGTGCAGCCATTTTTCTCAGCGTGTCTTAGAAAAGTTGTCTTGCTTGGATTGTATATCAAGTCGTAAACATGCGCAGATGAATTCAGGCTATCAAAGTCTATTAAATTGTTATCTTCACCCTCTTGTTGTCCTAAGCTTGTGGTGTTGACAACTAATTGTGAGGATCTGACAAACTCTCTAAGTGTTGTTTCTGTTAAGATTTTTGCCCCAACACCCAGATCGCTACAAAGTGATTCTGCGTTTTCTCTTGTTCTATTATAAATGCCAATCTCGCACTTCATGTGTGTTAGCGCATATACAACCGCCCTTGCTGATCCACCGGCTCCAAGCACCAAACACGGTTTACTATTTAGGCCTCTGTTTTCAATTGATTTTTCAAAACCAATTGGGTCGGTGTTATCCCCATAAACACCATCTTTATTTACTATGAGTGTGTTAACTGCTTTGAGGGCCCTTGCAACATCAGATGTGTTGGTACAATATTTGTATGCATCCTCTTTAAGGGGGACCGTCACGTTTAAGCCGTGATAACCCTCTTCTACTAAACGATCAACATCCCCGATAAAGTTTTCTTTTTTTACATTTATTTTTTGGTAGGGGCCCGCATCAATTTTCTCACTTTCAATCCAGTGGTTATGAATTTTAGGTGAAAGACTGTGATCTATTGGATCTCCAATAACTGCTGTTTTTTTACGTGTCATTGTTTTCAAATAGAAGATTATTGTCCCAAAGGAACTGGGTTAATTGAATTAATGATATGCCCTGTATTGAAAAAATATCACTCCCAATATTTTCAAAAAGTTTAATTCCTTCTTCCTCAATTGCATAGACGCCTACAAGACCAAGAATATTATCGTCTACTTTATTTAAATATTCTTTGATCAGATCCTCGCTCAACTTTCGCATATGCATTTTAGATCTGTCTACATACTTCCAAATAATGTTATTGTCTTGAGCAACCGTTGTGGCGGTTATGAGTGTGTGGATAGATCCACTCATTTTCAACAACTGTTCTTTTGCTTCATTTCTATCCCGAGCCTTGTTAATCAGCTCGCCTTTCAGGTCCAAACCCTGGTCTGATCCAATAACAAATGCTCTCTTATTAGACATTGAAGGCTTCAAGGCTTTCATCTCAGCAAGTTTAACCACGACCTCTTCGGGTGTATTTTTACTCATCGACAATTTTACCCCGTCCTCATCAACACCATGAGCAACAGGCTCGAAAGATATGCCGGCATTGCGTAACAATTTAATCCTTGTTTCGCTTTTAGATGCCAATATTATATCCCTGTTCATAAACCTGTATAAATCCTCCAAGACATGTGGGTGCTTTTACTATCTTTGCCCATCTATAATTTTTAACTTATTTTTTTATCTTTATAGAGAACTTTTGCAAACTTTGTTCACCCGTTAGAGATATTGTAGTTTTCTTCCACGTAGGTGTATAAGGCTAAAAAGTGTATAATTCAAAGCGATTGTTCTGTGTATCGAATTGTGGGCAAAAAGCGACTTTTTATATATACACAATTCCACAGGAACATAAACAACTACAATTATATATATATTATAATGAATATATTTTTAGACACACTCAAAGGACGAAAAACAAACCCAACACCTGTTTGGTTAATGAGGCAGGCAGGAAGACACTTGCCTGAGTATATAAGTATAAGAAAACGATTTGAAAACTTAATGGATATGTTTCTTGATCCTTTAACGATACGTGAAGTTTCCCTACAACCAGTAAACAGATACGGTATGGATGCCTGTATTGTGTTTTCAGATATTTTAATAACCCCTTTTGCTACAGGTTCAAGCGTTAGTTTTATTGATGGGCAGGGTCCCGTAATAAAGTTCAATGAGAACATGAGTTATAATCTTGAAAAAACCTTACCTCTTGCAACAGGAATAAAACAAATTAAAGAAAATACAAATGTCCCTTTAATAGGATTTGCCGGTGGAGCATGGACGACACTGTTTTATTGTTTGTATGAAAAGAATGAGCGTCAAAAACTAAAATTCGAAGATGTTGTAAAAAAGACTTCACAAATAGACAATTTAATCGAGCAAATGACGCACGCGATTATCCAACACGCAGAAATGCAAATTGATAGTGGGATCGATGCCTTTCAAATATTTGAATCAGCGGCAGGACACTTAAATGATGAACAGTTTAATAAATGGTGTGTTCAACCCACAAAAAAAATTATTGAGAGTATAAAAAAAATAAAAGACATTCCTATTATTGGCTTTCCTAGAAACACTAATCTTACATGTTATAAAAAATATTCAAACATAGATAGGCTTGACTGCATTACTTTGGATTATAATTTTCCTTTGGATAAAATTAATGAGCTAAACGATAAAATTGTTTTTCAAGGAAATCTGGACCCTAAACACCTCTTAAAAGACTCTCACAATCTTAGTCAGAAGGTTGAAGAAATATTATTTGCTTTTAGAGAAAGACCACATATTTTCAATTTAGGACATGGGGTTTTACCCGAGACGTCAATTGAGAAAGTTAACGAAATGCTCTTACAAATAAGGTCAACATGAAAACGGCGGTCGTTTTATTTAACTTGGGCGGACCAGATAAACAAGAAAGCGTAAAACCTTTTTTATTTAATCTGTTTAATGATCCCAACATATTTAGACTGCCTAACCCCTTTCGGTATTTATTGGCAAGACTTATATCTTCTCGTCGCACCAAAGAAGCTACTGAAATTTATGCTGAAATAGGCGGTAAATCCCCTATTCTTGAAATTACCAATTCCCAAGCAGGGGCCCTTCAGAAAGAATTAAAAAACAAAGGCATTGAGAACAAGGTATTTGTTTGTATGAGATATTGGCATCCAATGACAGCCGAGGTCGTTTCAAAAGTCAAAGACTATAATCCAGATAAAATATTTTTACTGCCCCTGTATCCACAGTACTCCACAACAACAACAAAATCTTCTCTGGACGCATGGTTCAAAGAAGCCCAAAACCAGGAATTAAATACGAAAACAAAATACATCTGTTGTTATCCATATGACGCGAAACTAATAAAAGCCCATCAAAAACTGATCCAAGACAAAATAAACCACGTCAAAGATAAGAAAGTAAGAGTTCTGTTTTCCGCTCACAGTTTACCCGTATCAATCATTAAAAAAGGTGATCCATATCAATGGCAAGTGGAGCAAACAGTTAAGGCGGTCATGCAGGGCATTCATGGTTATGAAGATCATGTTTTGGCTTACCAAAGTAAAGTTACCCCAGTTAAATGGCTTGAACCAACAACACCAAGCGAAATTGAAAATGCAATTAACGAAGATAGGGCGCTTGTTATAGTCCCAATTGCGTTTGTTTCAGATCACTCTGAAACACTTGTTGAATTAGATATCGAGTACCAAGAACTTGCAAGTGAACTAGGCTGTAAGCATTATTATAGATCTGAGTCATTAAATATTGATCAAACATTTATAAAAAGCTTATCTGAAATAGTTAGTGAGTCTGAGAAAATTGAGAGTGGTAATATCAGGCAAAAAATATGTCCAGTAACATTTAAACAATGTGATCAAGAATTAAGATGAGTTCAATTTTTTTATATAATTTATTTCTAAGTTTACACATCATCAGCGTTATAGCTTGGATGGCTGGTTTATTATATTTGCCAAGATTATTTGTTTATCATTGGAATAAAGAGGTGGGGTCTGACTCGTCAGAGACTTTTAAATTAATGGAATTACGTTTACTTAAAATTATAATGAATCCAGCAATGATATTTTCATGGTTGTTTGGTTTAGCGTTGATATCAAATTTGGGTATTGATGCGTTGTTTCAATTATGGCTTCAATTAAAAATTATATTTGTGATTCTATTGTCTGGAGTTCATGGGTATTTCTCAAAATTAACAACAGAGTTTCAAGAAGATAAAAGGCCAAAATCAGAGCGTTTTTTTAGAATTATCAATGAATTTCCAACGGTTTTGATGATAATTGTCGTATTTCTGGTTATTTTTAAACCAATATAAAACTTGCTATATTTAACGATTACGGTTAGAAAGCAGCTTCCAGACTATTTTCCACATTATCATCATCATTAACAAGAATGTCCAAAAACTTAAAATTAAGAGACCTTAAGAAAAAAACTCCACAAGAACTTCTTGTTTATGCAGAGGAACTTGGTGTTGAAAACGCTAGTTCAATGCGTACACAAGATATGTTGTTTGAAATATTGAAAACTCTTGCAAGTGACAATAAAGATATTGACGGTGAAGGAGTTTTAGAAGTTTTACAAGATGGTTTTGGTTTTTTAAGATCAATGGAGGCCAATTATCTTCCTGGTCCTGATGATATTTATGTAAGCCCAAGTCAAATTAAAAGATTTGGATTAAGATCAGGAGACACTGTTGAAGGTCCAATTAGAGCACCAAAGGATGGTGAACGTTATTTTGCATTATTAAAAATTGATACAATCAACTACGAAGCAACTGAAAAAAGTAGAAATAAAATAAATTTTGATAATCTGACACCTCTTTATCCTGATGAGCAGATCAGATTAGAAACTGAAAAACCAGCAAGTGATCAAAGTTCAAGAGTAATTGATTTGGTTGCACCAATTGGTAAAGGTCAAAGGGCACTTATCGTTTCGCCGCCAAGAACTGGTAAAACAGTTTTACTTCAAAATATTGCACATTCAATTACCGATAATCATCCAGAATGTTATTTGATGGTTTTATTAATTGATGAGAGACCAGAGGAAGTTACTGACATGCAACGTTCTGTAAAAGGAGAGGTTGTAAGTTCAACATTTGACGAGCCTGCGTCACGTCACGTACAAGTTGCCGAGATGGTGATTAACAAAGCAAAAAGATTAGTGGAGCATAAAAAAGATGTTGTGATTTTGCTCGACTCTATCACGAGATTAGGTCGTGCATATAACACAGTTGTTCCAAGTTCAGGAAAAGTTTTAACTGGCGGTGTCGATGCAAACGCATTACAAAGACCAAAGAGGTTTTTTGGTGCAGCAAGAAATATTGAGGATGGTGGCTCATTAACAATTATATCAACAGCGCTTATTGATACAGGAAGCAGAATGGATGAGGTTATTTTTGAGGAATTTAAAGGTACTGGTAACTCAGAAATTATATTGGACAGAAAAGTTGCTGACAAAAGAATATATCCTGCAATTGATATTACCAAATCTGGTACTCGTAAAGAAGAGATACTGCTTGATAAAGATGAGCTTCAAAAAATGTACGTTCTTAGACGAATTTTGAACCCTATGGGAACAATGGACTCTATTGAATTCTTGCTTGGTAAATTGAAAGAAACAAAAGACAACGCTGATTTCTTTCAATCAATGAACAAATAGCTATAAAAAAAAGTATTAAATTTACCTTAGTCTAGATTAAAATGATTTAGATGAAAAATTTAATTCTCATTTTTATACTTTTTTTTACTGCAACTTCTTACGGAAATGAGGTTGTAAGTACTCTTTTAAGCAAAACTGCACAAAAAGCTGAGGAAAAAGCTGAAGCAGCAGTAAATGATATGTTTGACAATATTGAGGTTAGCCTTTCTGGATTCTACAAAGGCAAACCATCTTATGAAATAACTACTTTACTTCCATTATATGAAGCCAGTGGTAGAAATACTTTTGTTCAGGGTCATCTATCCACTCAGGCTGAAATAGAAATGTTTAACATCGGACTGGTTCAGAGACACGCCTTGTATGAAAATAAATTAATAGCTGGTTATAACTTTTTTTACGATAGAGACTTAGATAATTCTCATGAACGATTTGGAATTGGTGCAGATTTGTTATCAAGTCTTGGAGATGTTCATTTGAATTATTATGATGCGGTTACTGACTTTGTGGTTGTGAATGGCAGAAGAGAATACACATTAGATGGTTTCGATATGCAAATTGCATTTCCACTTCCATATCTTCCTACATCAAAACTTTATGCAGAGGTATTTTCTTGGAATGGGATCAATAGTTCAAGAGATCTTGAGGGGGAAACTTATAGTATAAAAAGTCTTTTTCCTTATGGAATGAGCTTAGAATTTGGAAAAACTAGTTATGACCAAATCTCTCGCGATGAGGAATTCGTAACACTTTCAGTAAATTTATATAAATTTAAACAGAACAAAAATTCCATATCGGAAGAATTATCTAAAATGTATTCATCTGTTCCTTATTCACTATACAGTTTCAGTGACGTTAGCGAACGAAAATATGAAAAGGTCAGAAGAGAAAATAAAATAAAAAAACAAACAAACCGATCTGGAACGGTTAGAATAGTGGGATATTAAAATGCAAAAAAAATTATTTTTCATAATATCTTTATTAATTTTCTCAGGAATGTTTAGTGGGAATCTCTTCGCTTTAAATGGATATGAAAATTGCCCTATGGTAGATGGAAAAATTGATGCATCAGAACTTGTAAATATCGTTCCTTATTCTGGCACTGCAAGGACCTGCGATGCGCCAGTCTCAAATTTCATTTTAACAATCAACAAACTTGCTTTGTGCACTTCTGATCCTAATGATTATATTTTAGGCAATTCAACAGCTGACCCGTGCTATTATCTCTGGAATACAGCTGAGGGGAATGAAGCCATTTCTTTTGGTGTAGAAAAAGGTAATGAATACAGTTTTCCTGCTACTCTTCCACCATCAGGAACATATACTGCGGGTTATGCTGAAATTTCAGCCACAATTCCAATTTATGTGGAACTTGAATTTGACGAAGAATTGATGTTTGGTGGCAATAGTGCAGGAACAGGTTGGAGTGTACCTTCCCCATCAAAATTTATTGCTGGAGGTGAACGCAATATGTCTATGCAGGATTTTCTTACTGGAAATTTATTTGGTTTTACAGAGGCATTTTCAGAATCACAACCGAATTTTAACGATTACAGTTTCACATATAACTCTCTATCAACAACTGAATTTCTTAATACACTAATTAGTTACACTGCCGTGTCTCATAGTGGTAATTATCGTTCAGTTTTCTTACTTAATGACAGTGGTAGACTTGCAAGCACATATAGTGATGTCTCGTCATTAATTATCAAAGATGAATTTTCCTCACCTATTACGATTACTGATCAAACAAGCACAGTTACTTATAAATATTCAACTGATTACGCAGCAAGAATTACAGTTGTACCTACTGGATTGGGGGGATGGTTTGTTACATCGATTTTATTTGGTGATACACAATTTGCGATGGAATTTGAATAATCAACCTTCAGCTTCTAGGATTGAAGACACTTTATATTTCTTTCCTAATTTTTCTGAGCCTCCAATATTTTTTAGATCAATCAAAAAGTAAAACTCAATAGACTTAACCTTACACTTGTTAATTAAGTTTGCTGATGCAAACGCAGTGCCTCCAGTTGCAATCAAGTCATCAATAATCAAAACCTTATCTTTTTCATTGATAGAGTTCTTATGAATTTGTATTTCGTCACTACCATACTCTAGCTTATATTTTTGCTTCAACACTTTTCCAGGAAGTTTCCCTTTTTTTCTGATAGGAACAAAAGGGATTTCAGTTTTAAAAGATACCGCTGAGCCAAAAATAAACCCGCGCGCCTCTACTGCAGCAATCTTTGTAAATTTTAACTTTTTTACATACTTTGAAATTTCATTGATAATTTCTTTGAAAAGCAATTTATTATCTGTAATAGATGTTATGTCCTGAAACATAATACCTTTTTTTGGGAAATCAGGTATCACTCTGATTATCTTTTTAAGTTTATTTTTTAGTTTTCTGTTCAATGTTCAGTAAATTTCTTTTGGTACTTAATCCACCCACTGATGTGAATCCTGTGAGTTTGCCGTCACTTCCAACTACTCTGTGACATGGAACTGTCATCATAAGATTATTTTTTCCCAAGGCTCCCCCTATAGCTCGGGGCGAAGTTCTCAACTTCCTTGCAATGTCCCCATAAGTAGTTGTTCTACCATAAGGTATCCGTCGTAAATAATTCCAAACACGATTTTGAAATTTTGTGCCCATTTGTCTCGTTGGAAAATTAAGAGATCGTCTTTTGCGTGTAAGATACATTTTAATTTGAAGCGCAGATCTTTTTAGAAGCTTATCCTCTGTTTTGTTAGGCTTTTTCCTTGTTCTATGAACTGCAATTATTCTATTTTTGCTCGAGACAAGCTCAATATTGCCAATGATTGATTTGAAAACGTAGCTGCTCATATATATAAGATATTATAATTTTTTGACCTTATGACTAACAAATTTTTTGAAAGACACGTATTTTTTTGCACAAACCAAAGACCCGAAGGTCATCCAAAAGGTTGTTGCGCTAGTAAAAATTCAACTGTGCTACGAGCCTACATGAAGAAAAAAACAAAAGAATTAGTCTCTGATAAGAAAATAAGAATAAATGCATCAGGCTGTTTAGATCATTGTGAATTTGGTCCCACACTTGTTGTTTATCCAGATAATGTTTGGTATTCGTGTAAAACAGAAGAAGAGGTGGACGAAGTAATTAATGAACATCTGATCAACGACCGTATTGCCGAAAATCTCCAAATAAAAAAATGACAATTTTTGCACTATCAACTGCCAGCGGTGTTGCGGGGTTAGCGGTTGTAAGAGTTTCAGGACATCTAGCGCTCACCGCTCTTAAAACAATTTCTAGAAAGAGTCATTTCGATCCAAACGTCTTAACAAAATCAGAATTTTATGATCCAGAAAGTGGTAACTTAATTGACAAAGGTCTCGCTGTGTTTTTCTCCAAACCCAAAAGTTTCACAGGTGAAGATGTTGTTGAGTTTCATGTTCATGGCGGCCATACAACTGTTCAGCTCTTACTTAAATCACTTTCTAATATTGATCAGTTAAGACTTGCTCAACCTGGTGAATTTTCAAAAAGAGCATTTGTAAATAACAAAATGGATCTTACAGCAATTGAAGCCATGGGTGATTTAATTAATGCGCAAACTGAAATTCAACATAATCAAGCACTGTCCCAGATGAATGGCTCACTGAATAAATTATATTTATCATGGAGAAAGTCTCTAATAGAGTTAGTCGCTTATCTCGAAGCGGATATAGATTTTGCAGATGAAGACATTCCTGAGAATGTTCTTAACAACATCAATTCAAAAATTGAAAAACTTTTAGACGAAATGAATGAGCACTTAAAACAACGTAATCAAGGAGAAATATTAAGAGACGGTTATAAAGTTGCCATCATTGGATCTCCAAATGTTGGTAAATCAAGTTTGATAAATTCACTTGCTAATCGTGATGTTGCAATTGTGTCTGATAGGGAGGGCACGACCAGAGACGCGATTGAAGTAAGGCTAAATATTGCAGGATTTCCAGTCATTTTAACAGACACTGCGGGTTTAAGAGACACTGAAGACGAGATCGAAAAAAAAGGGATTGAAATAACTCAAAGTAAAATAAAAGAAGCAAATTTAGTTTTGGAATTGTTTGATGATCCAAATGATGTTGAGTTACATCAGGATCGACTTACAGTTCTAAATAAATGTGACTTGCATAATAATTATAAAAAAGAAGGCTGTATCAATATTTCAGTTTCAAATGGAAGTGGTATTGATAATTTAATCAATAAAATTGCTGAGCACGTATCAATCAAATTCATAAGTTACACCGATACAATACCAACAAAGACTCGATACATTCTAGGTGTTCAAAATTCTGTACAAAGTTTACTAAGTGCAAAAAGCATAGATTTAAAAGTTAATTCTGAACTTATGGTCGAGGAGTTAAGATTAGCCATTCAGGAAATCGGAAAAATAACCGGTCATGTTGACGTAGAAGAATATTTAGAAGTTATTTTTAAAGATTTTTGCATCGGTAAATAAAAAAATAATTGATTGCAATTAGTCTAAGTTAATTTAATTAACTTAATCATGACTAGTTATGACGTTGTAGTAGTTGGAGGAGGGCATGCTGGGTGTGAAGCCGCAACTACATCCGCACGCGTTGGTGCAAAAACCCTCTTAATCAGCCATAAATTTGATACTATTGGGGAAATGTCTTGTAATCCTGCCATTGGTGGTCTTGGCAAAGGTCACTTAGTAAGGGAAATCGATGCATTGGACGGAATAATGGGGCGTATAGCGGATTTATCAAGTATTCAATACAGATTACTCAATAGAACAAAAGGCCCTGCAGTGAGAGGACCAAGAGCTCAATCGGATAGGAAGCTCTATAAAAAACACATGCAGGAGGAGATTGAAAATTCAGAAAATTTAGAACTTTTGTTTGATCCTGTAGAAGATTTAATTTTTGACAGTAATAAACAAATTGCTGGTGTGATTTGCGCAAGTGGTAAAAAAATATCGACTAAAAAAGTTATCATCACAACTGGTACATTTTTGAATGGCCTTATCCACTTAGGGGACAAAACTATTCCAGCTGGAAGACACGGCGATTCTCCCTCAATAGGACTTGCAAACTCACTCTATAAAACTGGCTTTAATATTGGACGCTTAAAAACCGGGACACCTGCGAGACTGGATAAAAATACAATAGACTTTTCTAGACTTGAAAAACAGGAGGCTGACGATGAGCACTCTTACTTTTCGTTCTTAACCACAAAAACTCATAATGAACAATTACCGTGCCACATGACGTATACAAATGAGGCCGTTCACAATATAATTCAAAAAAATATAACAAAATCAGCTATTTACTCAGGTCAAATAAGTGGTACAGGGCCAAGATATTGCCCTTCTGTAGAAGATAAAGTTGTAAAATTTGCAGATAAATTGAGGCATCAAATTTTTTTAGAACCAGAAGGACTTGATAGTGATTTAATATATCCAAATGGCATCTCAACTTCACTCCCTTCGGACGTACAGGACGAATTCATAAGTAAAATCAATGGTTTAGAGAATACTAAAATAGTAAGGCATGGTTATGCTATTGAATACGATTTTATTGATCCACAAGAACTTTATCAAACCTTGGAAACTAAAAAAATAAAAGGACTCTATCTTGCTGGACAAATAAATGGCACAACAGGTTACGAGGAAGCTGCTGCGCAAGGGCTTGTAGCAGGTTTGAATGCTGCAATCTCCCTTAGTAATAAAGAGCATGTTTTTTCAAGAAACGACTCATACATTGGAGTAATGATAGACGACTTAACACTGAAGGGGGTTACGGAACCCTACAGAATGTTCACTTCTAGAGCAGAATATAGACTGTTATTGAGAGCAGATAATGCAGATCTAAGATTAACTGAGATTGGCCATAATTTAGGGTTAGTTGGCGCTGATAGATATCAAAAATATTCAGCTAAAATAGTTGAACTAGATGAAGTAAATAAAATTGTTAAAAATCAATATGTTACACCTAATGCACTTTCAAAAATTGGAGTTCAAATAAACCAAGATGGTAAAAAAAGATCAGCTTTTGACTTGTTAGCTTATCCTAACATTGATATTGGCAAAATAGATGAGATCTTTGACTTAAATCTAAAGCAATATAACAGAGAAATCTTGGATCAAATAACAACTGAGGCTCATTACAAAGGTTATCTCAAGAAGCAGGAAAGTGAGATCATTTCACTCACAAAAGAGGAAAAAGTTGAAATTCCCACTTATCTGAATTACGAATTAATTCCCAGTTTATCGACAGAAATCATTGAAAAACTAACAAAAATTAGGCCTAAAAACTTATCTCAAGCATCAAGAATTGATGGAGTTACGCCTGCAGCTCTCAGTGTTATTTTATCATATATAAAAACCAAAGCTAAATCTCAAAAATTAGCTTAATATCAAAATAATGATTGATTCGCCTGATGCTCTAAAAGAGCTCTTGCCAAATGTTTCACGTGAAACAATTGAAAAATTGGCTGAATTCAGGGAAATGATTTTAGCAGAAAACCAAAACTTAATATCAAAGAATGATAAAAATTTTATCTGGATAAGACACTTCTATGATTCTTTAAGATTAGCTCAGTTTATAACTAGCAATGGAAATGATATCATTGATATTGGCAGTGGTGCTGGCCTTCCAGGTATACCAGTTTCGATAATGTTTGGCGCAAAAAATATGGTTTTTTTATGTGAAAATAGACCTAAAAGAGTATCGTTTCTTAACAAATGTATTGTTAACTTAGATCTTAAAAACACTGAAGTGATTCCCATTAAAGCAGAAAAAATTGAAAATAAAAAATTTGATATCATTTTAGCAAGAGCTGTTAGCCAATTAAATCATTTATTATCAATTAGTTATAATATATGCAAAAAAAATACTACATTGCTTTTGCATAAAGGTGTACATATAGAAGAAGAGATCGTGCAAGCTACTAAATGTTGGGATTTTACTCATGTATTGCATACAAATGAAAGAGAAAAGGGTTCTTTTATTTTGGAATTAAAAAATATAATAAAATCAATAACTTAATGAAAAATAAAATAATAGCTATCTCAAATCAGAAAGGTGGAGTGGGAAAAACTACAACAGCAATAAACTTATCCACAGCCTTAGCCGCTATTGGGGAAAAAGTTTTAATTATTGATCTCGACCCTCAAGGAAACGCAAGTACAGGCTTAGGTATAGATTATCAGAACAGAAATAATTCAATTTATGAAGTTCTTGCATCTCAAAGCAATTTATTTGATGCAATTCAAAATACTAAAATAGAAAATTTAAAAATCATTCCATCTACTGTGGATCTATCAGGCATTGAACCTGAACTTGCTGAAGTAAATGATAGAGCTTTTACACTTAAAAAAATTTTAACAGACCAAAACTCATTAAATGATTTTAGTTTTGTTTTTATTGATTGCCCGCCAGCTTTAAGTCTTCTAACTGTCATGGCAATGACCGCAGCTGACTCTGTCATAGTCCCACTTCAATGTGAATTTTTTGCTTTAGAAGGTCTCAGTCAATTAATAAAAACAATTGATAGGGTTAAACAAAATCTAAATCAAAATCTAACAATCGATGGAATAGTGTTAACAATGTTTGATGGAAGAAATAAACTTTCTTCACAAGTTGCTGACGATGTTAAAAAACATTTAAGTCAACAAGTATATGAAACCATCATACCCCGTAACGTAAGAGTTTCAGAAGCTCCTTCATTTGGTATGCCGGCATTAATTTATGATCAAAAGGCTGCCGGTAGTCAGGCATATTTAAGATTAGCGGATGAGATCATAAGACAAAATAAAGAACAGGAAGCAGCTTAATGAGTTCATCAATTTCAAAAAAAGGTTTGGGTCGTGGACTCTCATCGCTCATGGGCGATACTAAAGATGTCTCAATTCAAAACGAAACCTCAAATCAAGAAACAAAAATTTCTATTTCAAATTTAAAACCAAGCCCGTCACAGCCTCGAAGACTATTTGATAAAAATAGTATTAATGAATTAGCTGAGTCCATAAAATCTAAAGGGCTTATTCAACCAATATTAGTTAGACCTTCGCCAACTGACTCTGGAACATATGAAATCATTGCAGGCGAGAGAAGATGGCGAGCAGCTCAAATTGCACAACTTCACGAAGTTCCTGCAGTTGTTAGAAAACTAGATGATGTAGAAGCTTTGGAAATAGCAATTATAGAAAATGTACAACGCTCTGATCTATCACCAATTGAAGAAGCTGCGGGATATAAAAGATTAATTGAAAATCACGGACATACCCAAGAAGCACTTGCAGAAATTGTTGGCAAAAGCAGAAGTCATATTGCAAATATAATCAGATTACTGGGCTTGCCTCAATCCATTCAAGATATGATTTCAGAGGGAAAAATTTCATCAGGGCATGCTCGCGCTATTATGAATAGTGCCTTCCCAGAACAATTAGCAGAAAAGATTGTAAATGAAAATTTAAGCGTAAGAGCTGCAGAAGACCTTGCAAAACAAAGAAAGCCAGGAGTAAAGAAAGTAATATTAAAGGATCCAGATACTATCGATTTAGAAAATAATTTAACTGCTGTTTTGGGATTAAATGTTTCAATTGATCATAAAGGAAAAAAAGGTGGTTCAATCAAAATAGAATACAAATCTCTCGATCAGTTGGATTTAGTCACACAAAAATTAAAAAGTTAATTATTAAAATATTTTCTTCCATTACTTGCGATAATTAGTATTGTTTTTTCACAATTAATTTTAGAAGTCTGGCTATTCAATTTGCAGGCAATCTCGGCCTCAACAAGATTGTAAAGTATCTTCTCAATACTTCTTAATGGCCACCTGAGACAATGGTCTTGAAAACTGTCTTTATTTTTCCAGAAAACTGGTGGTTTAAGTATTTTAATAGCATTATCGAAACTGTTTCCTTTTATCATCTCAATTTTTGTTATTTGAATTCGTTGAATGTAATTAATAAGACCACGAATGAGGCTAATTGGATTGGATCCTTCAGATAATAGTTTATTTATGATTAGAGAACTCATAGAGGTATTTCCGTACATAACGCTCTCATTCATTTTACTAAGGTCTTTAGAGCTTGAATCATTAAGTAAATTTCTAACTTCATCTAATTCTAAATTTGTTTTTTTGTCTTTATAGTAAAGTTTTATTTTTTCCAATTCATGCTTGCTAACCATTCTGTCAACACTAAGTGATTGCAGTAAGTAATCTTTTACATCTCTACCGAGTTTAAGCTGATTATCTGCAATAAAATTTTCAATGGTTTTCATAATAGATCTTTTATCATCTTCGTAGCATGCAAGTGCAAGACATTGTTTGTCATTTTCAAAAAAGTTTCTAATTTTGGATGACTTAATTAAATTTTCTGATTTAAAAATTATAAAAATATTCTTGGGTGGATTATTACAAATATCTTTAATAACCTCTAGATGCTTGTCTTTTAAGGACTCAACTATTATTAGCTTTTTTTCATGAAACATCGATACAGTTCGAAGAATATCGTCAAGAGCTTGTGAATCACCGTCTAGTTCTTTTGCATTAAAAATTATTTTTTCATATTCATTGAAGTTTAAATACTTTTCTATTATTTGATCGATCTGTTCACGAATAAGACCTTCATTAGGCCCGTAAAGTAATAAACTCAAAAACTGATCAAAATCTTTTACGACTTTTTCTAATTGAAATACCTTAATTATCATCCAGTTGTGAAATACTAGTTTGTATTTTTGATATCATTATTTGTACTGCATTATTCGTCGCCGATTTAATCATACTAGCTTTTGTTTCCTCATTATTGATCTCTGAAGATCCAACGTCATATTGCGCAAAACCTCTCACAATACCTTCAGACACAGCTTCACCACTATTGATACTTATTAAAATATATTTAATAACTACTTCAATTCTGTATTTAGCAACAGTACCGTTTGTATTTATTATTAAAGGGGATAGGTTTTCCTCAATATATAAACTTACTTTATAGTCTGCGTTAATAGGACTGACAAATAGAGAATTTATTTCATCAATGGTTTCCCTTGAACCACCCTGGACAATTTCGACGAAGTAAGTCCCTGCATTTAAATTATCGGATGAAAGCTTGTAAATCGGTTTAAAGCCACAACTTGTGAAAAAAAATAAAATCAAAATAATAAAAATTTTATTCATGTTTACGAATTTATTTCAGCTACCATTTGTTGAAGAAAATCTTCATACTTTTTCCAGGCTCCAATCGATTTTTTGTTGATAGGCTTTCTTACTTGTTCAATACTTGCTGTACGAACTTGCCTTTTGTTTTTATGAAAATCGAGGCAGCTGTTCTCCCATTTTAATCCACAAAAACTAATTAAAGATCTAGATATTGACTCCTGGTTGTTCACTAATTCCTCATTATCTAGTACGAAGATCCCATTGTTAAACATTTTTTGATAAAAATTCATGAGTTCAACGTGTAATTTATAATATTTAGCTAATACTCGCTGGTCGTAAGAGTACTGGTGCGACAGTTCAACGAATTTATGAGAGAATAATGAAAAACAGTTATCAATAGGATTTCTTTTACAATAAATTACTTTAGCCTCCGGAAAAATTTGTTTTATTAGCCCTATCAAAATAAAATTATGTGGCATCTTATCGCAAATAAATGAAGATTTTTCTTTTCCATGAGTGCCTAGCAATTCTAAGTAATTTTTTCTAATCTGCATAAGATCTTTTTTATTTGTTAATTTTCTTTCAAGATTTTTAATATTCTTACTGTCTGGACTTATTAATTTATTTAATCCTGAGGACTCGGCTAAGTAATTTAATTCACCCGCGCCATCAATTTTCGAATGTGATGAAAGTATTTGTTCGCATAAAGTAGTTCCTGATCTTGGCATGCCACAAATAAAAATAGGTACTTGTTTTTTTTGTTGCTTTTCAATTAGCAATTCTTGTCTTTCTGAAAAAATTTCTCTTATTCTTTGAAAATATTTTTTTTCATTCGCTAAATTAAAATCCTTTTTACTGTATTGTTCTAAATTTCCTCTAATTAAATATTCACCGGCTTTTTTGTAGTTTTTTAAATTCTTAAAATATCCAAAAAATGCATGACAAATAACAGTTTTGTCATCACTTGAAACATCTTCTTCGTCTAAGAGTGAGTCATAATAATTTATATGTGCATCTTCCAATGTATTTTCTTTATTAGAAGTGAAAGATAGAAAGTAATGTAACTTTTTATAATTTTTCTTAAATTCTTTTATTGTAATTTCATTTGCCTTATTAAATTCACCTATCTCTCTATAAGCTGATGAAAGATTGAATTTAAAATCATCATTTTCCGGAAACTGCTTATTTAATTTTTCTAGTAACTCAATCGCTTCTTCAAGTTTACTGTTGATAATTAATGCTTTTGCATACTGGTTTTGAGCCATCGGATTATCAGGCTGCAATTCAAGAGCTTGAGTTGCAAAGTGTAGCGACTTTTTTGCTTCATTCTTTTTATGATAATAACCTGCAAGATTATTAATTGTAGGAACATATTTATTATTTATTTCAAGTGATCTTTTAAAACATTTAAGAGCTAAGTCGTAACTTTTATTGTGAAGGTGAATTGTGCCAAGATTATTTAGGGCCTCAAAGCCATTAGTATTTGCTTTCACTGCTTTAATAAAATATTCATAGGCTTCTCTATAATTGTGTTGGTCCTGATAAAGAATACCAAGGTGTCTTAGTGCATTGTAATTTAAAGGTTCAGAATTGAGCACTCTGTTATAAAGTATTTTTGCATTTTCATAGTCTTTATTTGTGTGAAACTTTATACCATTAATTAAATCCTTACTTACTTTTTGACTAAATTGAATATTTTTTTTATTCTTTCGACGTTCGTGTCTGTTCATGTATCTAAAACAATGTTAAGAATTTTATTGAGAACATAAATTGTTTTTTTTATTCTTTTTTTGTCTAACGTATCACTTATATTCTTAATGTTTTTTATCTCCTCTTTTACATCTGCTTCAGTTGAGTCTTTTTTGACTAAAACCTCGCCTCGTCTTTTTCCGTTGATTTGTATAACTATCGTAACTTCTTCATTTTCTAGATAACTAGAATTTACAGACGGCCAAGGCTCTTGAATAATTGAATTTTGATTTCCAGTTAATCTCCAGCATTCTTCGGCTAAATGAGGAATCATCGGCTCAATAACTCTTATTAAAATAAGAAGAGCCTCGCGAATTGCATAACCATCTGATTTATCTATACATTTAAACTTCGAAATTGCGTTAACCATTTCAAATACTTTTGCAATTGAAACATTCATTTGAAACCTCTCGATACTTTTTGTAATCGCATCTAAACTTTGATGTATTACCCTCAAAAATTCTTGGGAATTTTTTGAATAATTCACTTTTAGCTCCAAATCGCTAAGCGAGAGGTATTTTTTGTTAGCATTAATAATCAACCAAATTTTTTGACAAATTTTCCAAGAGCCATTTATGCCTGACTCGGACCAATTAATGTCTTTTTCTGGCGGGCTGTCAGACAACATAAACCATCTTGCAGAGTCAGCCCCATAAGTTTCAATAATTGATTGAGGATCTATTACATTTTTTTTTGATTTTGACATTGACTCTATTGGACCTTGGGTAACCTTCTGACCAGATGATATCTGATAAAATGAACCGTTTTTTTTATCAACATCCTCAGGGAAAACCCATGCCTTATCTTCATTTTGATAAGTGTGATGACAAACCATTCCTTGTGTAAAAAGGCTTTGAAACGGTTCATCTATGTCATTTAACTCGAGAGCTTTTGTAAAAAAACGAGAGTATAATAAATGCAAAATAGCGTGCTCAATACCGCCAACATATTGGTCAACTGGCATCCAATAATTAATTTCAGATTTGTCAAATGCATCGCTTTTATTTGATGGTGAACAAAATCTTAAAAAATACCATGCCGAGTCAACAAAAGTATCCAGAGTATCTGTTTCTCTTATTGCATTCATTCCAGTTTCTGGACATTTTGTATATTTCCAAGTTGGGTGGTTATCCAGAGGATTGCCTGGAATACTTAAATCAACATCATCTGGAAGTTTTATAGGTAGTTGATCTTCAGTTACAGGAATTATTTCACCATCCTCTCTATACATGATAGGTATAGGACACCCCCAGTACCTTTGTCGTGAAATTCCCCAATCTCTTAATCTAAAGTTAGTAGTTTTTTTTCCAATGCCTAAATTTTCAAGTTTATCAATTACACGTTTCTTTGCCTCTTCAATTGATAGCCCGTCGAGAAAATCAGAATTTATTAATTTGCCATCACCTGTGTAGGCGTTTTTGTTGTCAAAAATAAAATGATCATCGGCTTTTATTACCTCAATGACTTCGAGGTCGTATTTATTTGCAAAATCTAAGTCTCTTTGGTCATGAGCAGGACAGCCATAAATTG
>CACMLX010000008.1 GCA_902614655.1 uncultured Pelagibacteraceae bacterium | reverse complement strand
ACCAAAGCTAGAGGCGAGAAAAAGAATCGGTTTTAAGGTAATTTCATACTTATTAATTCTTTCCGTATTACTCTACTTCACTAATCGACAAATTTGGAAAGATACTCATTAGTCTGTTTTCTAAAAATAATTGATTTTCAATTATTTAAAAAAATAATTTTAAGTAAATTATCAATATCCTTATCCACAGAAACATTTTATCGAACTCGATTACTTCATTTTGGTAATGTAAATTAAACTCTTACTAAACGGAGGAATTGAATGTTAGAAAATATTTTTAAATTAAAAGAGAACGGTACCAGTGTAAAAACTGAGTTGTTGGCAGGTTTAGCCACGTTCTTAACAATGGCATATATTATCGTCGTTAATCCAGCCATCTTATCTACTGAGGGAACTGGTATGGATTTTGGCGGTGTATTTGTTGCTACAATCATAGCTGCTGTAGTTGGCTGTTTAATAATGGGCCTATGGGCTAATTGGCCAATCGCCCTAGCGCCTGGAATGGGTTTAAACGCTTTCTTTGCGTTTGGAGTTGTATTTGGGATGGGTTATACTTACCAGCAGGCTCTTGCCGCAGTGTTTATTGCAGGGATAGTATTTTTAATTTTATCTGTAACACCAGCACGGCAGTGGATAATAAATAGCATACCAAAAAGTATGAAGTTTGGCGTAGGGGCGGGAATAGGTTTGTTCTTGGCAATCATAGGATTAAAAAATGCTGGTGTGGTTGTTGATAATCCCGCAACTTTAGTTGGTTTAGGTGATGTAAGTTCAATGCCTGTAATATTAGCTGCTGTCGGATTCGCAATTATGGCAATTTTAGATAAGCGCGGTGTTCCAGGATCAATTATCATCGGTATACTTGCAGTAAGTATTATTGCTTGGGTAAGCGGTGTGAGTGCAATTGATGGAGTTGTGGGATCAGTTCCACCAGCTGTTCATGCGTTCTCAATGGACTTTAGTCTTGTAGCAACAGCAGGTTTTATTGGTGTCGCGTTTGCTTTTCTTTTTGTAGACTTTTTCGATACCGCTGGAACTCTTACTTCAGTTGCTAATTTAACTGGTAAAGTTGACCAAGACGGAAACGTTGATGGGATAGGTAGAGCAGTTTTAGCAGACTCCACCGCTACAACAATAGGTGCATTAGTCGGAACTTCCAATACTACATCATACATTGAATCTGGAGCTGGCGTTAAAGAAGGTGGGCGAACAGG
Source organism: uncultured Pelagibacteraceae bacterium (assembly GCA_902614655.1). Taxonomy (GTDB): domain Bacteria; phylum Pseudomonadota; class Alphaproteobacteria; order Pelagibacterales; family AG-422-B15; genus CACNXQ01. Next base: position 52,568 of record CACMLX010000008.1, on the reverse strand, counting down.
ACTTACAGCGGTTGCTGTGGCAGTTCTTTTTGTAATCTGTTTATTTTTAGCACCATTAGCTCAAAGTATTCCTGCATTTGCAACTGCTCCAGCTCTAGTGTTTGTTGCAACATTCTTTTTGAAAAACCTAAGGGATATAGAATGGGATGATGTCAGTGAGTATGCTCCAGCAGTGTTAGCGGCAGTTTTGATGCCTCTTACATTCAGTATTGCTCATGGAATTGCACTTGGTTTTATAGCATACGTTGTAATTAAAGCTCTAAGTGGTAGACACGAGGATCTGAACGCTGGTTCGATAGTTATTGGAGTATTATCGGTACTATATTTTATCTTCTAGTTTAGTTAATGATTGGCTTTGTCTTCTTCATCCCAGGGGAAGACAGGCCAAGTATCTTGGGTAATTTCCTCGACATATGTATCAGCTAGAGGCAGACCTCTTGGTTTTGCATATATTACAGCTAAGTGCATATTAGGCATGTACTCCTTTAGAGCTTTAGCGGTACCACCTTTGTCTACAATATCATCTATTACGAGCACAACCTCATCAGTTTTCGGAGCTCTATGAACAATTGCTTTTCCAGCCTCTCTATGGATATAGCTTTGTATTGAAACAATATCTACGTCCTGGATTCCAAGAGTGTAAGCCACAACTGAAGCAGGTACAAATCCACCTCGAGAGACAACAACCATTTTATCAAATTTAATTTTTTTTTCTTTTATGAGATGCGCAAGCTTAACTGCTTTTTCATGCATTTCTTCATATGAAGGAAATTCTAGTTTATGGTCCATAGTTAATTATTAAATAAAAAATGCATTACGTCACCATCTTGTACTACATAATCCTTACCTTCGCTACGCATCTTTCCAAGTTCTTTAGCTTTTAACTCTCCTTCACAATCTAAATAGTCTGTATACGATATAGTTTCAGCTCTAATGAAGCCTTTCTCAAAGTCTGTGTGGATTTTTCCTGCAGCTTTTGGTGCAGTAGTGCCATTTTCAATCGTCCACGCTCTTGTCTCTTGTTCGCCGGCTGTGAAATAAGTAATTAAGTTAAGAGTCGAATATCCAGCTTTTATAACCTTATTCAAGCCAGACTCATCCAATCCTAAACTTTCAAGATAATCTTTTTGATCGTCTTCATTTAAAGAAGAGATTTGTGACTCAATTTCTGCTGAAATCTTAATTAATTTAGAATTCAAAAAATTTTCAATTTTTAAAGTTAGTTCATTACCTTCAATTATTGAATTTTCATCAACATTACATACGTAAATAGTTGGCTTTATTGTTATTAAGTTGAACTCTTTTATATGAGAGAAGATTTCATTTAAATTCTTCATTAAAATAGCAGGCTGACCTGATTCCAAGTGTTTAAGAAGAAGGTTCAAAGCCTCTGTTTTTAATTTGGCTTCTTTATCACCTTTTTTTATAAGTTTTTCTAATCCTTTATTTATTTTTTCGAGTTGTTCGATGTCGGATAGAACTAATTCAGTATTTATCGTTTCAATATCATCAACAGGATCTATTTTATTGTTAACATGAGTAATATTGGTATCTTTAAAACAGCGTACCACATGGATAACTGCATCTACTTCTCTAATATGAGATAAAAATTTATTACCAAGTCCTTCTCCTAAAGAAGCGCCTTTAACTAAACCCGCTATATCGTAAAAACTAAGAGATGTTGGTGTTGTTTTCTTTGATTTTGCTAAATTTGACAGCGTTTCTACTCTTGCATCAGGTACAATTACTGTGCCCTCATTTGGTTCAATGGTACAAAAAGGGTAGTTTGCTGCTTCAGCGGCTATTTTCTTTGTTAATGCATTGAACAATGTTGACTTCCCAACATTTGGCAATCCAACAATTCCACACTTAAATCCCATGATAAATTATTTTAAATTATTAATAAATTTAGATTTTTCTCCATCCAATAATATTTTTATATTTTCAGACATTTTTATATTTAATTCATTAATAACTTCTAACTCACTTTTTTTAAAATTACTTAGTACATGTTTATTAACCATTTCTTTATTGCCTGGATGATTTATACCTATTCTTACTCTATTATAATTTTTTCCAATATTACTATCTATTGATTTGAGCCCATTATGACCTGCGGAAGAACCTCCCAACTTGATTTTTACTTTTCCTAAAGTGATATCTAGATCATCATGAATAACATAAGTTAAATTTGATTTAATTTTGAAAAAGTTTAAAAAAGTTGCAATACTTTTGCCACACTCATTCATATAATTATTGGATTTAAAGGTGTATATTTTTTTCTTTCCGATAGGAAACGATGCCAACTCCCCATCAAATTTCTTTTCTCTCATTACATCATCATGATCTTGTAAAAGCTGATCGATAAATAAATAGCCCACATTATGTCTATTATTTTTATGCTTTGTGCCAGGATTCCCTAATCCGATTAATGCAATCATATGATTGAAGATATATAAATATCAAAATAGGTAAAAGAAAAAGTGTTATTCTTTATCTTTGTTTTCTTCTTTGTTATCAGCCTCTGGAGCTGCATCTTTTTTATCTTCAGCAGTGGCACCGCCCTCAGTAGCTTCACCTTCAGCAGCCTCACCTTCTGCAGGGGCTTCAGGTTCTTTTACAACAGTAGGTGCAGCAACAGATGCTACAGTGAAATCTCTATCACTAATTGTTGGAGAAATTCCATCACCTAAATTTGCTGCAGAAATTCTGATTGTGTCACCTATTTCTAAACCCTCTAGATCAAAAACTATCTCTTCAGGTATGTTATTAGCAGGGCAACTTAGTTGAACAGTACGTCTATTAACATTTAGAACCCCGCCTCGTTTTAATCCAGGTGATAACTCTTCATTTATAAACCTAGTAGGAATGTCTAGAGTAATTTTTGAGTCTGCAGCTAGTCTTAAAAAATCAATGTGTATAGGTTGATCAGAAAGTGGATCAAATTGAACCTCTCTTGGAATTGCTAAGCTTTTCTTTCCATCAATGTTAAGTGAAAATATTCTAGTTAGGAAACCACCAGAATTGATCTCTTTTTGAACTGTAATCTTATCTAATGAAATATTTACAGGGTTTTCACCTAAACCATACATAACGGAAGGAATCTTACCCGCAGCTAGTACTTTTTTTACAGCGGATTTACCAGATCTATCCCTGATTTCAGCGTTTAAATTACTTTCTTTGCTCATAACGATGAAGTTGGTATTAAATTAAATTTCTCTATATGGCAAGTATATAAATTAAAATTCAAATAGACTTGATACTGAGCTCGCCTCGGATATCCTCTTAATTGCCTCACCCAATAAATCTGAGATACTAATCGACCTAATTTTCTCACAAGCTTTTAATTTTTCCTGATTATTGATTGAGTCTGTAATTACTAGTTCAGTCAATTTTGATGCACTTATTTTTTCCAAGGCCTCACCTGTTAATACTCCGTGCGTAACATAAGAAGTGATACTATTAGCACCTAAATCTATAATTTTGTCAGCTGCATTACAAATTGTTCCTGCTGAGTCAATGATATCATCTAGAATAATACAATCCTTTCCTTTTACGTCTCCAATTATGTTCATTACCTCACTTTCACCTGCTCTAGGTCTTCTTTTATCAACAATAGCAATTGAGGCTCCGATCTTATTTGCAATCGCTCTTGCCCTCACAACTCCACCAATATCAGGAGAAACTGCAACTAGATTACTAATTTCATATTTTTCTTTTATGTCTTTTGAAAATACTGGACCTGCAAATAGATTATCTGTTGGTATGTCAAAAAATCCCTGTATCTGTTCAGCGTGAAGATCTAAAGTAAGTACTCTGTCTGCACCAGCAGTTGTTATTAAATTTGCAACTAATTTTGCTGAGATTGGGGTTCTTGGCCCTGGTTTTCTATCTTGACGTGCATATCCATAATAAGGGATCACAGCAGTAATCCTTTTTGCTGAAGCTCTTTTAAGTGCATCTATCATCACCAGTAGTTCCATTATATTGTCATTCGCTGGGTAAGATAGAGACTCCATTACGAATACATCCTCACCACGAATGTTCTCTTTAATTTCTACATAAACTTCGTCATCAGCAAATCTTGTAATAGAGGCATTTGTGAGGTTTTCACCAAGATATTCTGCGACGCTCTTAGATAAAGGTAAATTGCTGTTTCCTGCAATAATTCTCATAATTTATCTGTCTTTTATAACAATTGTTGAAATCATTCTACCATAATCGGTTATATTTTTTTTATAATTTCTTCGATAGCTAAAACATAATGTTTCTTCACTGAAAGTATCGACATCAACAATCTCGTGGTTAGTAATTTGCTCATCAGAAAGTATCTTGAGAATGAATTCAGTAAGCGAAAACAGATATCTATTATTATGATTTTTTCGAAAAAATCTTGCATTATCTTGATCTTGTTTAATAAAGTTTTTGTAAAAAGGTAATCTTACCTCATAGGATTTTTGTCTTATACATGGGCCAATACTGCAGCGTATATTATCTCTCTTTCCGCCCAGCTTGGTTATTTGTAAAATTGTATTTTGAATTATGCCATTCAAGGCACCTTTCCAGCCTGCATGACAAGCTCCTATTATTTCATTTTTCACTTCATAAAATAATAATGGAGCACAATCAGCCGTTAATACTGATAAGATTTTATTATTTTCTTTAGTTACAATCCCGTCACATTTTAAAATTTCAGACTTATTTCTGCTATCTAAAACTATTGCATTAGAAGAGTGTGTTTGATGCATAGTAATAATATCAGACTTTTTTAAACCGTAATATCTAGAAATAGCAACTAAATTTTCTTCAATAGCACCATTCTCATCTTTTGATCCTTTTCCACAATTTAATGATTTATATCTTCCTTGCGAAACACCACCCAATCTTGAAAAGAAACAATGATCTATATTTGAGAGGTTTTTTGTAAAAAACATTAAATATTAATTTCCAAAACTTTAAATAAATTTCCCATATATTCTTTTTTGGTAAGTATTGCCAACTGTTCGTTAATTTGCTTTTCTTTCTTGGGGTTTTTCTTAATTAAGGTACTAGCTCGATCTAAAATTCCATTTTGCCGAAGGAAATTAGATTGAGTATTTATTATAAAGTCATCAATTTTATTTTCTTCTAAAATATTTTTCAGGTTATTAAAGTCTACATGATATGTGATATCTTGATTACCTGGGTTATCAAGAAAATCAGTTTTTTTATTTGATTTAATTGACTGAAGTGTGCTTATCTTCGGTAGATTAATATATCCATAATCAATTAGTAAGAAAAAACCATTATTCATAAGCAAGAAATTGATCAATTCCCGAAAGATTAAATTAGTCTCAGGAGAAAATTCAATTACCTCAAGATGTTCAAGGTCTTGCATATTTTTTACGAATTTAAAAATATCTGGTCTCGGCTTAATAAAGTCAAATCTTAGACTATTCTTTTGGTCCAATTTAATAACCGTTTCATAAATATTTCCGTTCCTACTAATTATTTGGCGCGTAGGTATTGCATCAAAAAACTCATTTGCAATTATTACTGAAAATTCATTGGGATATGAATTGAAATTTTTATGTATCTTACAATTTGGATAGTTATTTTTTAGATTTTGAATATAGAATTTATTAATTTCATTAAAGTTAATTGTATACTCGACACCTTCATCTAATAAAGCATTGAGTACTCTAGTAATATCGTTTATCAGAGCGCCTCTTCCTGGTCCAAGTTCAATTAAATTAAACTTTTTTATGTTTCTCGCATGAATGAGGTTTAATATTTTTACAGCAATTATTTCACCAAACATTTGAGATATTTCAGGTGCGGTAACAAAATCTCCATCTTTGCCTATAGCTTTGTTAGACGTATAGTATCCATGCTCTTCATCTCTTAACGAAATATTCATAAAATCATCTAAATAGAGAAATGCTCTTTCTTTTAAAGCATCGTAAATTTTATCTTGTATCATTTTTAGTGCTTTTAATTACTAAAATTAAAATTCCAGCAAGAAACATTGGTAAAGATAATATCATGCCCATTGTGAGAAAATGATATACAAATCCTAATTGAATATCGGGCTCGCGTGTAAATTCAACTGTAAATCGAAATAATCCATACAGCATAAGAAAGACACCTGAAATTATTCCAGGGTTTTTAAGTTTTTTAAATTTAAAAATTAGAAAATTTAAAATTATAAATAATAATAGTCCTTCTAAAAAAGCTTCATATAATTGACTTGGATGACGATACTGGTTGTCAGCGTTTGGAAATTTCATTCCAATAAGAAAATTTGAAGGTCTACCAAATAATTCGCCATTAATAAAATTAGATATTCTGCCAAAAAATATTCCAACAGGAGCTGACACACATATCAAATCGCTTATTTCAAAAAAAGTAGTTTTATAGAGCTTTGAAATTATTATGGCGGCTGTAACAATACCAAGCAAACCTCCGTGAAAGGATAAACCTCCTTGCCAAAGATATAATATCTCAATTAGATTTTCAGAGTAATAATCATAATTATAGAAAATCACATATCCCAATCGTGCTCCTATGATTAATCCAATTATTGAATAAAAAATCAGATCATCTATTAGTTTTTCATTGATGCTATTACTATGAGAAACTGCTTTATTTGAAGCGAGATATTTAATGTATCTCCAAGCAAATATAAATCCTACAATATACGCAAGTGAGTACCAACGGATATCAAGAGGACCAATCGAAAAAAAAACTGGACTAATAGATGGAAAACTAAGATAAATCACGTTAATTTTGAATAATATTTAAAATATATTTATCACTAATTATGATCACAAGGAAAGTTTTAATTAATAAATTTGTTAACTTTGTTACAAAAGGCTTTGAGCTTTCGCAGGCGATCAATGATGAATACAAAACAATAACAAAGTTTAAAAAAGATAGAAATAATGCCAAAGAAAAAAAACACTGCAAGTAGTTTAAATAAAGAAAAATTTTTAATAATTGGTGCTGGTAATATGGGAATTGCTGTGATCAAGTCATTATTTAACCACCGAATTTCCTCAAAAAAAATCGTGGTTATTGAAAAGAATCAGTCAAGCGAATTGAAAAAATTAAAAAGATCAAATAATTTTGAAATAAAAAATAGCATAGATAAAATTAATAATCTTTATCAACCTACAATTACACTTATTGCTGTTAAGCCTAATCAATTAAAAACACTGAATGGATTAGATAAAGATAATAGACTTGGTAATTCAATTATAGTTTCCGTAGTTGCTGGTAAAAAAATAAAAGATTTAAATAAAGTCTTCAAAAAAACATTAGGTATTGTAAGAGCTATGACTAATACTCCTGTATCTGTTAATATGGGTACCACAATTGTATATTTTGAAAGAAAAATAAAAACAAAACAAAAAAAACCTATTTTTGATTTCATGTCCTTATTGGGGCAAGTCAGTGAAACCAAAAAAGAAGATTTAATTGACGATTTCACTGCAATTTTTGGAAGTGGTCCAGCATACATATATCTTTTTATAAATTCTCTCATTGAGATAGCTAATAAATCGGGGTTTAAAAATTCGGACAGTATGGTTTTACAGACTTTCTTAGGATCAATATTACTTTTATTAAGTGGGCAAAAAAAGCCTTCTGATTTACAGAAAAAGGTAACAAGTAAGGGAGGAACCACTGAAGCAGCGCTGAGTATTCTTGCTTCCAATAAAGGATTAAAAAGCCTTCTTACAAGAGCTGTCAACAAAGCAACAAAAAGATCTAGAGAATTGAGTAAAATTTCTTAATTTGGTATTTCAATCGCAACCTCTAAACCTCCTAAATAACTGTCGTGCAGTGATATTTTTCCATTTATTGAATTCAATAAGGATTTAGTAGTAGCGAGACCTAATCCAGAGTTTGAGACATTCTGATTTCTACTTTGGTCTACTCTATAGAAAGGTTTAAATACATTATCTTTTTCACTATCAGGAATACCAATTCCATTGTCATGAATGTTTATTTTAATCAGGTTTTTGTTTATATCTGCTTTAATTATTATTTTGTCTGATTGCACAATCGCATTATTTAATACATTTGTAATTGAACGAGAAAAAATATTCTCATTTACAAAAACTTCTTCATCATTAATGATTTCAAGGTTAATTTCATGTTTTGTAAAATGTATATCATTTTTAATATTTATTATTGCCTCAATAGGATTAATTGTGGATTTGTCTTTTGACTCATTTATAGCTGCAAAATCTAAATATTCTACTAGCATCTCATTCATCTGATTTATTTCTAAATTAAGTTCATTTTTAATTTTATTATCTTTTATTGACTCAAGAAGTAACTTCATTCTCGTGAGAGGAGTTTTTAAGTCGTGGCTCACTCCCGCCAACATAAGAGATCGTTGTTCAATTTGTCTTGATATTCGATTTTTCATTTTTAAAAATTCCAAACTTGCCTGTCTTACTTCTAGAGCACCTGATACTTTGAAATTATTTACTTCTTGTCCTTTGCCAAATTGTTCTGCTGCCTTAGCCAAATTCGAAATTGGTTTAACTTGATTTTTCAAAAATAAATACGCTATCAAAATAAGGATAAATGATGAAATAATCTGCCACCCTAAAAATATATGGTTTCTTGAAGTTGTAATACGATGAATTGGGAAGTTAAATTGTATTACTTTTTCTGAAGTACTTATCATAACATCGACTGTTTCGTTATCTTGTTCAATGACAAAAAATTTATGTTTAATTCTGGTGCTCAATTCATTTTTTAGACTGACAAGTACTTGGTTATCATTTTGTTTGGCATTTAATTGGTCCAAATCATATTTGCTCAATTCTTGGATATTCATTAGAAAGTAATCACCAAATTGGCTCTTGGCTTGATGCTGATCTAATCTGATTTCACTTGAGAGCATTCTGTCAGAAATCAATTCTATTTCCATAGCAACAGATCTTGATAGGCGGTTGAGTGTGCGTTCCCACAAGCTATTATAGTAATATGATAGAATTATTAATTGAAACATAACTATTGGGAATAAAACAATTAACACTGTTCTTCCTAAAAGACTCGTTGGTAGAATTTTTTTAATCATTTAGTCAATCCACAGCTCATAACCAGAACCTCTTTTAGTTTTAAGAAATTTTGGAATCTTGGGGTCTTTTTCAATTTTTTTTCTGAGTCTATTTATACATACGTCCAGTGTTCTTTCTTGATTAAAATTAAGTGATGTAATTAGCTCCTCTCTAGAAAATGACTTACCAGGAAATTTTGATAAAATTCGCAATATTTTTAATTCGTTCTCATTAAGAGATAGTTCAGTTGATTTTCCCTTGATCACACCACTTTTTAAATCAACTATAATATTATCAAGTTGAATTTGTTTAGTTTCTTTTTTTATAGAAGTTTTATTTAAAATATTATTTATCCTTAAAAGTAATTCTTTTGGTTCAAAAGGTTTTCCCAAATAATCATCTGCTCCAATTTCTAAACCATGGACCCTGTCTTCAGTCTCTCCCATTGCGGTTAGATGGATTATAGGTATTAGGGATTTTTCACGAATTTCTTTTGTTAATTCATAACCATTTTGTCCTGGCATCATTATGTCAATAACAAGTAAATCAAATGTAATATATTTTAGTACCTCTTTTGCTTCAGTGGCATTACTTGCTGTTGATACAAGGTACTTATTGTCAACTAAGAATGTCTTTAATAATTTTCTAATCTTATCATCATCATCAACTAAAAGAATATGTAGATTATTTTCACTCATCAATGTTCCTCTATAAATGAATTTATTACTTGATTAAATCCTTGCACTGAACCAGCCCCAGACTTTACATAGGCTTTTGAAAGTGAATTGATAATGGGTTTTATTGCCTCGTTTAAAGCCTTGTTAGCATTATCTGTCATAAATAAATTTTTTTTTCTTGCATCATCATTGTTTGTTTTTTGAATAATTAAGTTTTCTTTGATTAGAACTCTGAGTACACGATTAAGGCTTTGTTTCCTTATATCTAATTTCTTCAGTAGTTCATTAAATGTTATTCCAGGCTTAATATTTATTATCAAAAGACATCTAATATCGGCTATGCCCAATTTTTTATCATCTAGGCTTGCTAAAATTTCTTTTTCCAGAATTTTTGCAACTTCAAAAAAACTATTTAATGAATTTTTGATTCTGTCTTCACGCAGATAAAGTAGAGATGCAGATTTATTTGATATTGTATTTAAGTCAGCCACTATGACATAATAATCTGAAAAATATATATTAATCAAGCCATTTATCTGTTATTAAGCTTTTAATTTATTAAAATAATTTACATGGAAATAGCACCATTTGATAATCGAGAGGGTTTTATTTGGATGAACGGAGAGTTTATCAAATGGAATGATGCAAAATGCCATGTTATTTCTCAGGGTCTTCACTATGCTAGTGCTGTGTTTGAAGGGGAAAGAGCCTATAAAGGGAAGATTTTTAAATCTGAAGAACACACAAAAAGGCTATTTAGATCAGCGGAAATTGTAGGCATAAAAATTCCCTATAGCCAGTCCCAAATTAATGAGGCCAAAGATGAACTCATTAAAAAAATGAATTTTGAAGATTGTTATGTTAGGCCAATTGCATGGAGAGGGTCTCAACAAATGGGAATTTCAACTGCTAAATCTGATATTAATGTTGCAATTGCAGTGTGGAATGATTGGGCATCATATTTTAAAATCGAAGATCGAAAAGCTGGCCTACGATTAATAACTTCACCATGGAAACGGCCATCACCTGATACGGCACCATGCGAAGCAAAAGCATCTGGCCCTTACGTTATTTGTACAATGTCAAAAGAATTTGCGGAGGAAAAAGGATACCATGATGCCCTAATGTTGGACTATAGGGGCTATGTTGCTGAAGGTACTGGGGCAAATATTTTCTTTATTAAAGGAAAAGAAATTCATACTCCAATTCCTGATTGTTTTCTTAATGGTATAACTAGGCAAACTGTCATTGAAATGGTTAAAGAGCAAGGCTTTAATATTACTGAGCGTCATATAAAGCCAGAAGAAATTAGTAGTTTTGATGAGGCTTTTCTAACAGGTACCGCGGCAGAGATTACTCCAATTCAGTCTATTGACGAAATTAAATTCAATACTGGAGACAATACCCAAAATTTTAAGTTTATGCAGGATTATCACGAAATCGTGAGATCTTAACTTAAAATATACTTTTGTAATATTGATAAGCGCTGATCAGCGTAACTATAGTTGACAGCCAGAACAGATAAATACCTATGTTTGATATAGGCTTCAAATCTATGTAGATGCTTCCTATTAAGATCAAAAATAAACTCAAAATTTGAAAAGCAGTTTTATATTTTCCTAATATAGAAACATCTATTTTTTTTACCTCTGGTAAATTAGATGCATATTCTCTTAGACCAGAGATAAAAATTTCTCTAAATATTATTAAGTAGGCTGGAATTAAATTTATCTCATTAATATAGTCATTATAGATAAATGTAATTATTAACAGTACGACAAATAGCTTATCTGCAATAGGATCTAACATTTTACCAAATTCAGATGTGCTATTCGTTTTTCTTGCAATTACCCCGTCAAAATAATCTGACAATGCAATAACAATAAACAAAATAAGAATTGCCAAATTAAATGAGCTATTACTATCTATGATTAAATATATTAATAATGGTAATAAAAAAATTCTAAGTAGAGTGAGAAAATTTGGTAACTTAGACATTATCCATTAAAATATGCATATATTTTTTCCGAAAGCAACTTACTAATTCCTCTAACTTTCATTATATCCTGAGCTGAGGCATTTTTAATATTTTTAACTGATCCAAAATGATTCAAAAGTAATTTTCTTCTGCTTCGTCCTAAACCTTCTATCGGTTCTAGTTCTGAGGCATGCATTTCCCTCTTTCTTTTCGCTTTATGTGCCCCGATTGCGTAGCGATGTGACTCATCTCTAATTCTCTGAATAAAGAAAAAGGAGGGAGTATTTTTGTTGATAAAGTTTTTTTTATTTTTATATATTATTTGATCTAATGACTCTTTTCTTCCCTCACCCTTAAATATTGATATTAGTTCCATTTCATTTAAACCTTTAGTTTCTAAGATTTCTTTGGCTAAATCGTAGTGACCTTTACCTCCATCAATAACCAATAAATCAGGCAATTTTTCATATTTCTTTGAATTTTTGATTGCTTCTTTTGAAAATCTTCTTTCAAGGACGTGTCTCATCATTCCGTAATCATCACCAAGTTTTACTTTTGATGAATCTATATTAAATTTTCTGTATGATTTTTTTTCAAACCCTTCTTCAGAGTAAACAATCATTGCACCAACTGCATTTTTGCCCGATAGATGACTGTTGTCATAGGCTTCAACTCTTTTTATTTTTTTAGTCATATTGAGTACTTTTGAAAGTTGGCTCAGATTCTCTTTGTCAGAGTGAGACTGTGCAATGTGATTTTTAAGTGCTAGTTCTGAGTTTCTACTCGCATAATTCACTATATCTAATTTTTTTCCTTTTTTAGGGACAAAAAAAGATGTCTTGTAATTATAAATAGATTTAAGAGATGTTTCGATAAGAGATGAATTTTTTATAGGTAAGTTTAACAATACATTTTTTGGAGGGGAATATCTTGTATAGAAATCAACAATAAATCGCTCGAGGATCTCATAAGTTTCTACTTCATCGCTATGTTTTGGAAAATAAGATCTATTTCCCCAATTTTGACCAGACCTATAAATAAATACTTGAACACATGATTTATTACCTTTTCTTGAAATTGAAATTACGTCAGTATTTTTTATATCGTAAAGATTTATGTTTTGCTGACTTTGAATCTGGGTTAGTGCAACTATCTTATCTCTATAGCTAGCTGCTTTTTCATAATTAAGACTTTTACTTTCTTCATCCATTTTAGAAGATAACTCCTCTTGTAAATTGCTATGTTGACCTGAAAGAAAGTGCTCAGCATTCTTAACACTTTGTAAATACTCTTTTTTACTTAATGTATAATCAACACAGGGACCGCTGCACCTTTCAATTTGATAAAGAAGACATGGTTTAGATCTATTTTGAAAAATAGTATCATCGCACGACCTTAGTAGAAATACTTTCTGTAATATTTTCAGAGTATAATTTAGTGAATTAATTGTTGCGAACGGACCAAAGTATTTTCCCTTATATTTTTGTTTTCCTCTATGTTTTGAAATTTGTGGAAATTCTTGTTCATGATTAATAAAAATATAAGGAAATGATTTATCATCTCGTAAAAGTATATTGAAAGGAGGTTTAAGTTTTTTTATTAAATTTGCCTCAAGCAACAAAGCTTCTTTTTCTGTCTCAGTAATAATTACTTCAATATTTGATATTCTACTAACCATCCTTCTGATTCGATTTGACAGATTGTTAGTGTTTAGATAGCTTTTAAGTCTATTTTGGAGATTTTTTGCTTTGCCAACATACATAATCTCTTCTTTTTCATTAAGCATTTTATAAATACCAGAGGAAGAGGGGGATTGATCAATTATTTCTCTAATATACTCAAGATTATTCATTATTCTGAACGAGAGCGTTCAACTTCGATGCCTGCGCTTTCTGCTTCTTGAATTGCATCAAGTTTTTCAAGTCTTATCTTCATAGTTTGAATTCTTTTGTTTTTAAAACATTCCTGAAATATTTTTTCAGCGAGTTTTTCTAGTAAAATTGTATGACCAGATTTAATAATTTTTTTAATTTTTTTTGAAATCTGATTATAACAAACAACACTGTACAATTTATCATCATTTATTTTTTTTGGATTTTTAACTTTAGCAATTATGTTTATGCGGAGTGGTTGGCTCTTTATTTTCTCGTGTTTGTATACTCCAATGTTTGCATTGATCATAAAATCATTTAAAAAGATTAAATCGTATCCAGAATTTGGATTGATCAAATCTGTTTCTGACCTTAATTCACTTAATTTAAGAATATTCTTTGCTGTCATGATAAATGTTCCCCACCATCTACAGCTATAAATTGACCTGTAATTGATTTTGATTCAAGAAGAAATTTAACTGTTCTGGCAATCTCCTCCGGTGGTGAACCTATTTTAAGTAAAGTATTTTTGATCGATTTATCAAAATGTTTTTTTGATTGATGAATATTTTTAAGTGTCGGGCCTGGGCCAATCGCATTAACCCTAATGTTAGGAGCAAATGATTTTGCCATGATTGTAGTTGCAGATAGTAATGCAGATTTTGAAATGGAGTAGGAAAAAAACGATGTATCTGGATTCACTACATTTTGATCCAATATATTTATGATATGCCCTAAGCTCTTTTTTGGAAGTTGTTTATTAAATTCTTTAGATATTATTAGAGGGGCGTATAAGTTTATATTCATATGATCATACCAAAGTTTATCATTTAAATTTTCTATATTATCATTGATGAATAAGGAGGCATTATTAACAATTGCATGTATTGGTCCAAAAAATTTTTTACTTCTTTTAATTATATTTTTAACATCAGATATTTTAGACAAATCAGTTTTCACTATTTCACAATCGCGCCCGTTACTATTAATAATATTTTTCAATTCTCTGGCTGCTTTTGATGACTTATTATAGTGTATTATAAAATTATAATGAGAGTCTTTAAGAAATAGTGCAATTGATCTACCAATTCTTTGGGAACCACCTGTTATTAATATTGTTTTTTTCATAATATAAAAGAATACCCAAGATATAAAAAATAACTAATCAAGAAAAAAGCAGAATGTATTTTTCTCATTTGAATTCTAAAAATTGCCATAAGAGCTATCATCAAAGTTACTAATATAAAAATATATATGTGAAATACATCTATATTTTTTAGAGAATATTCAAGCCCTCTAAGTTGAACAATTATAACCCCTGGTAGGAAAACAAACAGTATGTTCATAATGTTACTACCAATAACATTACCAATACCTATAGAGCCTTTCTTTTTTAAGTAAGAAATAATAACAGTTATCAATTCAGGTAAGGATGTACCAATGGCCAGAACAAAAATACCTATTAGTACCTCGTTAACTCCTAACGTTTGAAAAATATTCAGTGAGCTGTCTAAAAAAATTTTCCCACCGATAAAAATGCCTATGAAGGCACTTAGTAGAATTAAATAAGTGTATCTTCCAAAAATTTTTTGTTCTTCATTTTGATCTGAGGATTTATAATTACGAAGAAAATTGATAAAGAACAAAGTTAAAACTAAATAGCCGATTGTGTGAGTGAAAGTGACCATTTGGCTAATATAAAATAAGAGCGCAAAGTATAAAGATATCAGAAGTAAGAAAATAATATCCTTAGTACCTAATTTATCTAGATTAATTTTAAAAAAAAATGCTGAAGTTCCTAAAATTAGTAAAATATTTGCAATATTAGATCCTATAATATTTCCGGTAATGGCATCAGTAGCTGGAATAATTTTTGTTGCAGCAAATAGAGTTATAACTAGTTCAGGTGCTGATGTACCCAACGCCACAATTGTTAAACCTATTAATACTGGGGATAAATTGAACTTTTTAGCAATTGCGTCAGCTGACTCAATCATTTTATCTGCACTGTATAAAAGAAGAGATAATCCTATTAACAGTATACAGAAATCTATAAACATTAAGTAAAGTACTTTCTTTTTTTCCTTTTATTTTTTTTATAAACTATATTGCTGTTGGATGGTAACTCTAATTCATTTTTCTCAAGCCTTTTTATCTCATCCCTTAACTTAGCAGCTTCTTCAAAATTGAGATCATCGGCAAAATCCATCATATTTTTCTTAAGTTCCTCAAGATGTTTTTTTAGATTATTTCCGACGAGATGTTTTTCTGTACTTTTCAAATCAACGTTTACACGATCATTTTCATAAATACTTTCAAGAATATCACTAATATCCCTCTTTATAGTTTCAGGTGTAATATTATTTTCTTTGTTGTATTGCTTTTGTATGTCTCTTCTTCTGTCAGTCTCACTTATTGCTTTTTTTATACTTTCTGTTTCTTTATCAGCATACAGTATTACTCTTCCATCTACATTTCTTGCTGCTCTACCGATTGTCTGTACCAATGATCTTTCAGATCTTAAGAAGCCTTCTTTATCAGCATCTAATATTGCGACTAAAGCACATTCAGGTATATCCAAACCTTCTCTAAGTAAATTGATACCCACTAAGACGTCAAACAGTCCCTTTCTAAGGTCACGGATGATTTCAATCCTTTCTAATGTATCAATATCTGAATGCATATATTTTACTTTAATTCCATTTTCATGCATATACTCTGACAAGTCCTCAGCCATGCGTTTTGTAAGTGTTGTCACTAATACTCGGTATTTAAGATCAATAATTTTTTTACATTCTGATATTAAATCTTCAACTTGAGTTTTCGCAGGCCTTATTTCAACCCCTGGATCAATCAACCCTGTTGGCCTTATTATTTGTTCAGTAAATACCCCTTGAGTTTTTTGCATTTCCCATGGTCCTGGAGTAGCAGAAATGAATAAACTTTGAGGGCGCATCATTTCCCATTCCTCAAACTTCAATGGTCTGTTATCTAAACAAGATGGTAATCTAAAGCCATATTCTGACAGTGTTGTTTTTCTGCTTCGGTCACCTTTATACATGCCTTCTAATTGAGGTACTGTGACATGACTTTCATCAACAAAAAGGAGTGCATTATCAGGCAAGTATTCAAAAAGTGTTGGAGGCGGTTCTCCTGGATTTCTTCCAGAGAGATATCTTGAATAATTCTCAATGCCTGGACAACTACCCGTTGCTTCAATCATTTCTAAATCAAACCTTGTTCTTTCTTCTATTCGTTGAGCCTCTATTAATTTATTTTCTTTTTTAAATTCAGGAATCCTTACTTCTAAATCTTTTCGTATTTGTTTTATGGCAGTATCAAGTGTTGGCCTTGGAGTGACGTAGTGACTGTTTGCATAAATTTTTACAGTTTCTAACTCAGCTGTCTTTTTTCCAGTCAATGGATCAAATTCACTTATCGACTCGAGATCATCTCCGAATAACGATAATTTCCAAGCGCGGTCTTCGTAATGGGATGGAAAAACCTCAATCAAGTCTCCACGCACTCTAAATGTGCCTCTATGAAAATCTGTGTCGTTTCGGTTATATTGAAGCGTGATGAGTTTTTGAATAATTTCATTTCGTCCAATCTTTTGATTTTTTTCTAATCGAATAGTCATTGATCTATACGTTTCAACAGAACCTATTCCATAAATACATGAAACACTTGCAACAATTACAACATCTTTTCTCTCAAGTAAGGATTGAGTTGCTGAGTGTCTCATTCGATCGATTTGTTCATTTATCGATGCTTCTTTTTCTATGTAAGTGTTTGACCTCGGTACGTATGCTTCAGGTATATAATAGTCATAATAAGATACAAAATATTCAACAGCATTGTCTGGAAAGAATGACTTCATTTCACCATATAATTGTGCTGCTAAAGTTTTATTTGGAGCAAGTATTAGAGTTGGCCTTTGAAGTTTTTCTATAATTTTAGCCATCGTGAAAGTTTTGCCTGATCCAGTTACTCCAAGCAAAACTTGTTCCATCTCATTGCCTTTAATGCTTTTAACAATCTCTTCAATTGCTTGAGGCTGATCTCCAGCAGGTTTGTATTCAGATGTGACTTTAAGAACTTCAGAATTTGGCATTATTTATTAATTAGTTAGAATATAAATTGTGTATTAATCTAATTTAATATAATAGCTGATTGTATAAATAACAAATTCTGGGGATAAGCAGTGGTAGAACTATCACACAGTATAAAAAGAATTAAGCCATCGGCCACCATGGCAGTGACCCAAAAAGCTCGTGAATTAAAGGCTGCGGGAAAGGATATTATAGGGCTAGGAGCGGGAGAACCTGATTTTGATACTCCAGAAAATATTAAAAAAGCTGCTATTCAAGCGATAAACGATGGAGATACAAAATATACCCCTGTTGATGGAACTCCAGAACTGAAGAAAGCAATCAAAGCAAAATTTAAAAGAGAAAATAATTTAGATTACGAGCTTGACGAAATCTCTGTTGGTACAGGAGGAAAGCAAATTATTTTTAATGCATTTGCTGTCTCCTTAAATGAGTCAGATGAAGTAATTATTCCAGCTCCTTATTGGGTAACTTACCCTGACGTGGTTAATTATTTCAATGGAAAACCTATTTTCGTTCAATGTGGTGAAGAGTCAGGATTTAAAATAACCCCACAACAACTTGAAAACACAATTAATCTATCAACCAAATGGTTTATTCTTAATTCACCATCAAATCCTACAGGTTCCTGTTATACAAAGAATGAACTTTTAGAACTTGCAAATGTTTTAAAAAAATATCCACACGTGAACATAATGACAGACGATTTATATGAACATCTTATATACGATGAAAATGAATTTCATACTTTTGCAAGCATTGCTCCAGAACTTAAAGAGAGAATATTAACATTGAATGGAGTTAGTAAGGCATATGCTATGACAGGCTGGAGAATTGGTTATGCGGGAGGAAATGCCAGCTTAATTAAAGCCATGGGCAAGCTTCAGTCTCAATCAACAAGCAATCCTACATCTATCAGTCAAGCTGCAGCAGTTGAAGCCTTAAATGGAGATAATTCATTCATTGCCGAAAGAGCCAAATTATTTAAAGGTAGACGTGATTTTCTAATCAATGAATTTACTAGTATGAATGGAATAACTTGTAGAGTACCTGAAGGTGCATTTTATGTTTTTCCATCATGTAAAGGAGTAATTGGTAAAGTTGATGAGTCGAATAACAAAATTACTAATGATGAAGAATTTACGACATCATTATTAGAACATGCAGGGGTTGCTGTTGTTCAAGGTTCAGCTTTTGGTTTGGAGGGCTATTTTAGAATCTCTTATGCAACTTCAGACGAAAACTTAAAAAATGCATGCGTTCGAATGAGAGATTTTCTTAATAAATTAAGATAATTCAGCTAGGTATTTTTCTGCCTCAAGCGCTGCCATACAGCCCATACCAGCTGCAGTAACCGCCTGACGATAAATTTTATCCTTTACATCTCCTGCTGCATATACACCTTCAACGTTTGTAAGTGTTGAGTCAGGTTTTGTAATTATATATCCATCTTCATCCATTTCGACTTGGTCCCTAAAAATTTGAGTAGCTGGATCATGCCCTATAGCAACAAAGACACCGTCTAACTCGATACTACTGGTTTCGTTAGTTTTTATATTTTTAATGTTTATACTTTTTACATTTAGAGGATCTTCATCGCCAACTATTTCTTTTAGTTCGCTATCCCACACACATTCAACTTTTTCATTTTTAAACAATCTATCTTGAAGAATTTTTTCTGCTCGAAGTTCATCACGCCTATGAATAAGGTACACTTTAGATGCAAAGTTTGTTAAATATAAAGCTTCCTCAACAGCTGAATTACCACCACCGATGACTGCTACCTTTTTTTCCTTAAAAAAGAAGCCATCACAAGTTGCACAAGCTGAAACGCCATATCCCTGAAATTTTTTTTCAGAGTCTAATCCAAGCCATCTTGCTTGAGCACCTGTTGAGATAATCACTGAGTCCGCAGTATACTCAGTTCCCGACTCGCTAATAGCCTTAAATGGCTTACATTTAAAGTCTACACTTTTTATAATGTCATTTATAATATTTGTTCCAACATTTTTTGCTTGTTCTTGCATTTGTTCCATTAACCATGGACCTTGTATTACATCCCCGTACCCAGGATAGTTTTCAACATCAGTTGTTATAGTAAGTTGCCCACCTGGCTGCAAACCTTGAACTAAAGTCGGCTCGAGCATAGCTCTTGCTGCATATATTGCAGCAGTATATCCTGCGGGACCTGAACCTATTATTAGAACTTTTGAATGCATTTAATTTTTATAATCTATATATTATCTTCTAGTAATTAAAGAACTTTTATATTCAACATAGATAGTTATTAAATGACCAATTTCAAGAATTTGAGAGCGTGGTGCCTAACAGATGGATCAGCAGGAATGATAAGTCAGGTTAAAGGCCTTGCAGATGCACTTAATTTAAATTTTGAGCAAAAGACGATAGATTTAAAATTTCCTTGGAATAAGCTTCCAGTGGGAATATTACCACCATCTAAAATTATATTTAATAATTACAGACAAATAAGCTTAGTGAGTAATATTCCTCCAGATATTATTATATCATGTGGCAAGAGGTCAATTTATGCATCTTTGCATCTCAAAAAATTATTAAAAAATAAAGTCTTTTCAATTCACATACAAAATCCAAAAATCAATCCAGCTCATTTTGATTTGGTTGTCGCTCCAGCACATGATGATTTAAAAGGTAAAAATGTGCTTCAAACTGATTTGGCACTTAATCATATTAACAAAAGGCTACTGAGTAAAGAGGCTGAGCTTTACACAGCTCAATTCTCAAAAATAGAAAAACCTATTTGTGCGATTTTCTTAGGAGGTCAAAACAGAAACTATCGCTTCGATATATCTGTTGTTAAGGTATTAGCTGATCAAGTTGATAAAATTATTAAAAATAATGACATTCAGCTTTACATTTTATTCTCAAGAAGAACTGATCAATTTATTATTGAATACCTGAAAGAACGCTTTTTGAGTCAGAATATTATTTGGAACGGCGAAGGTAATCCTTATTTAGCCTTAATGAAGTTTTCTAAATATCTTATTTGCACATCTGACTCTGTTTCAATAATTTCAGAATCTATATCTTCAACTAAACCAGTATATATTTTTAAACTTCCAAGCTTAAAAAAAAATAACAGAATAGAAAAATTTATTACAATGCTGTTGCAAAAAAATTACGCAAGACTTTTAGGAGAAAAACTCGAAGACTTTACAAATTCATATGAAAATGAGACGTTCCAAGTAGCCAGAATGATTGAAGAAAGGTATAATAAAAAAGCATGACATTAATCAATGCTTTGAAAAATAATTTATCACATTCCAATGTACCTTTTAATCATTGGATAATTAACAATCCTCTTTCAGAAAAAGCAATAGACGAAATTTATTCTATTAATTTTCCAGAAGGTAAAGTTATTTTCGATGGTACAAGAGCGGGAGATAAAACAGGGGATAATTTACTTAGTAAGTTAAGAATATTTATCAATAAAGATAATGCAGAGAAATATTCTGAATTATTTGGATTAGTAAAAGAAATGCAATCAAAAGAATGTACTGAATTCATTTCAAATCTAATCAATAGAGATCTAAAAAATTCTTATGTTAGATTAGAAGTCATTGCCGATCGAGATGGATTTTGGCTTGAACCACACTGTGACATCAAGGAAAAATTGATGTCATCAATTCTATTTGTAAATAGATACGGAGAAAATGAAAATTTGGGAACAGATTTTTATACCCCGGATTTGAAAGTTGCTAAAACTCTACCTTATAAAAATAATACAGGGTATATTTTTACTTCAGAAAAAAATTCATGGCACGGACTTGAAAAGAAAAAAATTAAAAAAGAAAGACGCTGCTTACAATTAAATTATGTTACTTTTGAAACAGAGTGGCCAGTAGACTGATGGTAAAAAAAGAAATTGATAGTGTAGATTTAAAAATACTTAGAATACTTCAAGATGAGGGAAGAATTTCCAATCTAGATTTGTCTAAGAAAATTGAAATGTCTCCACCGCCTACTTTAAGAAGAGTAAGAGACTTAGAAGACAATGGATATATTGATGGCTTTCGAGCAAATCTAGATCCATCAAAGCTTGGATATGACTTAGTAGCATGGATATTTGTGAGTTTAAAAAATCAAAATGAAGAAAGCTTAGGGTCTTTTGAAAAACTGGTATGGGGTTGGGAACCTATTAGAGAATGTTTTATGCTAAACGGTGAAATAGATTTTATTCTTAAATGTGTGGTAAAGAATATGAATGAATTTAATAATTTTTTAACAACACATGTGACTTCAAATGAAAATATTTTGAGTGTCAAAACAGCTTTTGTAATCAAGAATACAAAGAAACTTGGTACTGTACCTCTCGATTAATGAAAATTAGTAATGGGGTTAACTTCTAATTCATTGTTTCTTAATTCTTTAATTGAATTAATAGCAGCCCTTGCTCCAGATACTGTGAGAAAGTATGGTAAACTTTTCATGAGAGCAGTTCTTCTTATGCCAAAAGAGTCATTAATTGATTTTCTTCCTTCAGTTGTATTAATTATAATATCAACTTTATTTTCAAGTAACTCCTCAACAATGTGAGGCGATCCTTGAGAAACCTTGTTTATCTTTTTGACTTTAACTCCACCCTCCATCAAATAATTAGCTGTTCCTGCTGTAGCTTTAACAAGAAAACCTAATTTCTGAAAAGATCTAATAATTGGAAGAATTTTTGGCTTGTCAGAGTCTTTTACAGATACAAATAAAGATCCTTTTTTTGGAAGAGGGTTAGAGGAAGCTAATTGACATTTTATAAAAGCAGACTCAAATGATTTATCAATGGCCATTACCTCCCCAGTAGATTTCATTTCAGGGCCCAGGATGGTATCCACATTAGGGAAACGTTTGAATGGAAATACAGGTTCTTTAATTGAGATATAGTTAGTTTTACCAGATTTTAATTTTCGACTATTCAACTGTTTTCCCATCGCAGCACCAAGTGCAATTTTTACAATTGGATTACCAGTAGCTTTAGCTACAAATGGAACTGTTCGACTACTTCTTGGATTAACTTCAAGGAGAAATATATTATTATTTTGAATAGCAAATTGGATATTCATTAAACCTTTTACTTTAAGTGCAATTGCTAATTTTTTTGTTTGTTTTTCTATGTCTTTGATAATTTTTTCTGAGAGTGAATAAGGAGGTAACGTGCAAGTTGAGTCACCTGAATGAATTCCAGCTTCCTCAATATGTTCCATAATGCCGGCTATGATAACTTTTTTCCCATCTGAGACTGCATCAACGTCGACTTCAATAGAGTCTTTTAAATAATGATCAATTAGCACAGGACTTTTGCCAGAAACCACTACAGCTTCTCTAAAGTATTTTTTTAACTCATCTTCATTATGAACGATCTCCATAGCTCTTCCACCTAAAACATAAGACGGTCTTATTACTGCTGGGAATCCAATTTTTTTAATTACTGAGTGAGCCTCTTTTTCGGAATATGCAATACCGTTTGCTGGTTGTAAGAGATTTAAATCTTCAGCTATCTTTTTAAACTTTTCTCTGTCCTCTGCAGTATCTATTGAATCAGTCGAAGTGCCCAAAATTGGAATATTCATTTTATTTAAATAATCAGATAATTTGAGTGGCGTTTGACCACCAAACTGAACAATTACTCCGAGGAGTTTTCCCTCACTTTTTTCTCTTCTAATTACTTCATAAACATTTTCGTTCGTTAGAGGTTCAAAATAAAGTCTGTCACTCGTATCTGGATCTGTAGAGACTGTTTCTGGATTACAATTGATCATGATTGTCTCATATTTTAAATCTTTAAGGGCAAATGATGCATGACAGCAACAATAATCAAATTCAACTCCTTGCCCAATTCGATTTGGACCGCTACCTAAAATAATTACTTTTTTCTTATTTGTCGGACTGGATTCACATGCGTCATTATTTAAGGCATTTTTAGCATAAGTTGAATACATATACGGAGTTTTTGCCTCAAACTCAGCAGCGCAAGTATCTATTCTTTTAAAGTCAGGGAAAATTTTATTTTTTACTCGTACGTTAAAAATTTTGTCTTCTTCGACATTACAAAGTTGTGAAATTTTCTTATCTGAGAAACCAAGCGCTTTTATCTTGAGTAGTTCTTTAGGGTCACGAGGTAGTCCTTTTTTTAAGATTTTTTCAGCATCCACTATCTTTTTTATTTGACCAATAAACCAAGGATCAACTTTTGAAGATTGATGAATTTGACTTATTTTTAATCCATAGCGTAGAGCTTGAGCTATCAATAATAGTTTATCTGCAAGAGGTTTATTAAGTTCTGTTAAAATATTTTTCTTTGTGAGCTTTTTTTTATTAATACTAAGTTTTATCTCATCTAAGCCGTCTAAACCAGTTTCTAGAGACCTCATTGCTTTTTGCAATGATTCAGGGAATGATCTTCCAATCGCCATGACTTCGCCAACTGATTTCATTGAACTAGATAATAGTGGCTGAGTTAGTTGAAATTTTTCAAAAGTAAATCTTGGTATTTTTGTAACAACGTAGTCAATTGTTGGTTCAAAAGATGCAGGAGTAACTTTTGTAATTTCATTTGTGAGCTCATCTAATGTGTACCCAACTGCTAATTTAGCTGCGACTTTAGCAATTGGAAAACCTGTTGCCTTAGACGCTAAGGCAGACGATCTGGATACTCTTGGGTTCATTTCAATAATTACAAGCCTTCCATTTTTTGGATTAACAGCAAATTGAACATTCGAGCCACCAGTTTCAACCCCAATTTCTCTCAGACACGCAATAGAAGCATTTCTCATGATTTGATATTCCTTATCTGTTAATGTGAGTGCAGGAGCTATTGTAATTGAGTCTCCAGTATGAACTCCCATCGGGTCAATATTCTCAATTGAGCATATAATTATACAATTATCATTTCTATCTCTGACAACTTCCATTTCGTATTCTTTCCAACCTGCGACTGATTCCTCAATTAGAATTTCATTAATTGGCGAATTATAAAGCCCTGAATTTGCAATTTCTTCAAACTGTTTCTCAGTAGATGCAATTCCACCTCCTGTGCCTCCAAGCGTGAATGATGGTCTGATTATGACTGGTAATCCAATTTTTTTAACCGCCTTTTTTGCATCTTTAAAATTTCTTGCAATTTCTGCTCTTGGACATTCCAAGCCAATTTTAGTCATTGCCTTATAGAAACTTTCTCTCTCTTCTGCTTTTTTGATCGCTTTTAGATTTGCGCCAATTAATTCAACTCCAAATTTTTTTAATGTTCCATCTTTTGAAAGTTCAATTGCGATATTTAATGCTGTTTGACCACCCATTGTTGGTAGAAGTACATCGGGTCTTTCTTTTTTAATTATTTTTGCAACAATTTTAGGTGTAATAGGTTCAATATATACAACATCTGCAGTATCAGGATCAGTCATGATAGTTGCTGGATTAGAATTAATTAAAATTACTCTATAGCCTTCTTCTCGTAATGCCTTGCATGCCTGTGTTCCTGAGTAATCGAATTCGCATGCTTGGCCTATTATTATTGGACCAGCTCCTACAATTAAAATAGACTTTATATCTTTTCTTTTAGGCATTTTGATTAATCATTTTTTTAAATTCCTGGAATAAATAATGGCTATCATGTGGTCCCGGACTTGCTTCAGGATGATATTGAACTGCAAATATATTTTTTCCTTTTCTAATACCTTCTATACTTCCATCGAATAAAGATTTATGAGTTATTTTTACCCCCTTCGGTATAGATTTTTCAGTTACTTCAAAACCATGATTTTGTGATGTGATTTCAACTTTTTCTGTTTCAAGATTTTTTACTGGATGGTTGGCCCCTCTGTGGCCTTGAAACATCTTTTTTGTCTTGGCTCCTAGAGCTAACGAGATAAGTTGATGACCAAGACATATTCCAAATATAGGAATATTTTTCTTAATGAGTTTTTTTATAATTGGGATGGCATACTTACCTGTTGCCTTAGGATCGCCAGGACCATTTGAGAGAAAGATGCCATTCGGATTATATTCAAGTATCTTTTCCGCTGAAGTTTTAGCAGGCACTAAAATCACTTCTAATTTTAAATCTAATAAGCAGTTTAATATATTTTCTTTTATTCCATAATCTACTGCTACTACTTTAAGATTAGTTTTAGGTTTAGATTTATATATTTTTACATCCTTACGTGATACATCAATAGCCAGATCAATTCCGTTAAGGCCCTCCCATTTTTTTATTTCTCTGAGACAGTTAGCAGTTTTTTTATTATTAATTGGACCTTCAATAATGCCACCCTTTGGAGCACCTTTTGAACGGATCCTATTTGTAATTAGTCTTGTATCAATATTACATATTCCAGGTACGTTATTTTTTTTAAGCCATGCATCAAGATGAAGTATAGATCTATAATTTGAAGGATCAGAGATATCACAGTTAATAATTATTCCTTTAGCAAATGGTTTTCTTGATTCATCATCATCAAGATTTGTACCCACATTGCCAATATGAGGAAATGTGAAATTAATTATTTGTCCTGCATATGAAGGGTCAGTTATTATCTCCTGATAGCCTGTCATTGATGTATTAAAGCAAACTTCACCAATTCCCAAGTTAGGTGATCCAATTTTTATTCCTTTAAAATTAGAACCGTCTTCAAGAATAAGCTGGCCTTCGATAGGTTTAGGTCGAGGTGTTGCATGATCTTTTTTCAACCTATTCGACTTTGCCATATTAACTGATTCTAGATTTATAGAAATTTAGTGCAATTGGGGACTCGATGCAATAGTAAGATAAGATAATAAATTTTGATCTATTATTGCCACAATATATTTGATGATATAGATTTTACGTTTAGTTCGAATGAAAGAAAGTATCACATCAGAATTATCTAATGCTCTCAAAAAAGGCGATAAAGAGAGAATCCATACATTAAGATTGGTTCTTGCTGCTATTAAAGATAAAGAGATTGCTAGTCGATCTTCGGGAGAAGATTCTACAATGACAGATGATACCATCATTAGTCTTCTCAAAAAAATGGTGAAGCAAAGAAATGATTCGATTGAAATGTTTGAAAAAGCTGGACGTAATGAGCTTGTTCAAAAAGAGAATAGCGAAATTGAAATAATCAGTGAGTTTCTCCCTAAACAACTTGGTGAAAAAGAAACTGTTTCTGCTTGTGAGGAGGCAATTAATGCAACGGAAGCAAAATCACTGAAGGAAATAGGAAAAGTGATTAAATATCTTAAGGAAAATAGCTCCGCAGCTCTTGATATTTCACTAGCAAGCAAACTTATAAAGGAAAAACTTCAAAATTTATAAATTTTTTGTAGGCTATTCTTTACTGCCCTTAAGTAATATACTGAACTTATGCCAAGATATTCAAAAGAATTCATAGCAGAAATTAAATCGAGATTGCGTGTTTCAGAGGTTGTGGGAAAGTTTGTAAAACTTACTCAAAGAGGTAATGAGTATATAGGCTTAAGCCCTTTTAAAAATGAAAAAACTCCCTCGTTTACCGTAAATGATGAAAAAGAATTTTATCACTGCTTTAGCAGTGCAGAGCATGGAGATATATTTTCTTTTTTGATGAAACACAAAAATATGTCATACCCCGAGTCAATTGAATACTTGGGAAGACAAGCTGGTATGGATCCTGAACGAGGCATAATAAGAGACGCTAATTATGTAGAAAAAGATTTTTCAAGTTTAAAAAAAATTTTAAATGAAGCTAATAATTACTTTAGAGATCAACTAAATCGTAGCAATGAAGCTCAAAGATATATTGAGAAAAGATCTATCGATGAAAAAACAATTAAAGAGTTTGATTTAGGTTATTCAGGCTCAGGATACAATAATTTATATAATTACTTTAAAAGTAAAGGCATGAATATCGAGGACGCTATATCAATTGGCCTCATAAAAAAATCAACTAAAAAAGAAGGTGAATATTATGATTTTTTTCGAAATAGATTTATGTTTGCAATCAAAGATTATAAATCCAATATAATTGCTTTTGGAGGAAGAGCTTTAGATAATTCGAGTATAAAATATATAAACTCTTCAGATAGTCCAATATTTAAAAAAAGTTTTCAACTCTATAATCTAAATCTTGCTATAAATGAAAATAGAAGACCAAAAGATTTAATTATTGTTGAAGGTTACATGGATGTAATTACGTTGTATCAAAACAACTTTAAGGCAATAGTTGCACCATTAGGAACAGCGCTAACAAGTTATCAACTTGAGAGAGCTTGGAAAGTTTGCGAAAATCCGATTATCATGTTTGATGGTGATGAAGCTGGCCAAAAAGCAGCGCAACGTGTTTCCACACTAGCATTGAATAATTTATTGCCTGATCATTCAGTCCGTTTTTGTTTACTGCCTAAAGATTATGATCCTGATGATTATTTAAAAAGAAATAGCTCAGCTAATTTACAGAGCATTATTGATAACTCATTATCATTATCTGAATTTATTTGGATGTCAGAGCTAAATAAAGAAGATATATCAACTCCCGAAAAGAAAGCTGGATTTGAGAAAAGAATAAAAAGTCTCACTGAAAAAATAAATAATAAAATAGTACGTGCGTACTATGCAAAATTTTTTGGTGATAAAATAAGAGATCTTAAATTTGGAAAGGATTTTTCTAAAAGTAGCAAGTTCAATTTTAAAAAAGGTGGAGTATCTCAGGAAATTCTCGCAAGCGATAGAGTTCAAGAGCAGTCACATGACTCTGCGGTAAGGGAGAAAATAATTTTAATCTCTTTAGTTGAGAACCCTTTCTTAATACCAAGGTATCTTGAGGATTTAGGAAAAATTCGCTTCAATGATCTTAATTTATTGTCTTTGGTGTCAGAAATTCTTGAGTTTTCAGCTTCTAATGGAGATAAAGAGCTTGAAAACTTCGATTTAAAGTCTTATTTAATCAAAAGGGGATTAAATCGGGAGATTAAATATATTTTTCAACCAAAATTAGTATCTACTTATAGTTCAATCATAAACAACAGTAGGGAAAAAGTAGAAAAAAGTTTTACTAGCTTATTAGACCTGCATAATTCTCTTCTTGCAGAAAGTGATTTAGACATTGCTTTTAATGATTTAGAAGAAAAGATGGATGAAAAAAGCTTTGAAAATTTTATGAGAATTAAAATAGAAAGTATCAACAAAAACTAAAATGAAAAAAAGAGGAAGAAAAAAGAAGCAAGTAAAGACTGATTTTGATAATTTACAGTCACAGAATAATGAACAAGACGGACCAGTTTTAGATTTAGAAAAATCTATAATTAAGAAACTTATAAAGCAGGGTAAAAAAGACGGTTACCTTACCAATGAATTAATAAAAAAATCTTTTCCTGAGGATAAGTTTAATTCAGAACAAATTGAACAATATACAACAAAATTATCACAAGTTGGATTTGATATAATTGACTCAGATGATTCTGATAATGATGATGATAAAGATGATGAAACTGTAGGAGCAAAAACTGGAACTGAGAAAACTGACGATCCAGTAA
Organism: uncultured Pelagibacteraceae bacterium; assembly: GCA_902614655.1. Classification (GTDB taxonomy): domain Bacteria; phylum Pseudomonadota; class Alphaproteobacteria; order Pelagibacterales; family AG-422-B15; genus CACNXQ01. The sequence goes on along the minus strand of CACMLX010000008.1, from coordinate 23,357 downwards.
AATTATATCTTAGGGAAATGGGAACTGTTGATCTACTCTCGCGTGAAGGCGAGATCGCAATAGCAAAAAGAATTGAAGCTGGCCAAGAGGCAATGATTTCTGGATTATGTGAAAGTCCGCTTACACTTCAAGCTATACTTGATTGGAGAGAAGATATAATTGCTGAAAAAATTACTTTAAGAGAAGTTATTGATCTCGAGTCGTTGTTTGAAGAATCACCTAATAAAAAAGAGTTAAGTAAAAAAATAAAAGAGGCAAAGAAAAGAAAAGAACAAGAGGAAAAGGAAGAAATAAGAAAAAGAAAAGAGGCTGAAAAAAAATCAGCTACGTATGGTGACGACACTGAACCAATGATTGAGAACTCATCTGATCAAGTAATCGAGGAGTATGAGGACGCTGATGATGAACTAAACGTTTCAATAGCAATTATGGAAGAAGAACTAAAGCCACAAATTCTTGAAACATTTAAAAAATTAAATAAAAGCTTCAAAAAGTTGCAAAGACTTCAAAAAGATAAAATTGCATTTCAAGAAAAGGGTAAGGAATTTCCCTCTAGATCGGAAAAAAACTATCAATTATCTAAAGCTGTTGTTGTCGAACTGATTAAAGGCTTACAAATAAATACAAATAAAATTGAGGAATTAATAAATAAGTTATATGTGATTAATAAAGAAATTATTGCGCTAGAAGGTAAGTTACTAAGACTTGCAGTACAATATAAATTATCAAGAGATGAATTCCTTGACAAATATATTGGAAATGAAAATAACCCATATTGGTTGAGAAAAATAACAAGGCTTTCTGGATGGGAAAAGTTTGTTAAACAAGAAAAAAATAACATTAAAAACATTATGAATGAGGTAAGAGCTGCTGCAAGTAATATAGGCTTAACACTGAATGAGTTTAAACGAATTGTAAGCAATGTCCAAAAGGGTGAAAGAGAGTCAAGTATTGCTAAAAAAGAAATGATTGAAGCAAATCTTCGATTAGTTATATCTATTGCAAAAAAATATACAAATAGAGGATTGCAATTTTTAGATCTAATCCAAGAAGGAAATATCGGTTTGATGAAGGCGGTAGATAAATTTGAGTATAGAAGAGGTTATAAATTTTCAACTTACGCAACATGGTGGATTAGACAAGCAATTACTAGGTCAATAGCGGACCAAGCAAGAACCATACGTATCCCAGTGCATATGATAGAGACCATAAATAAGATTGTAAGAACGCAAAGACTACTTTTAAATGAAATTGGAAGGGAGCCAACTCCTGAGGAAATCTCAAAAAAATTAAATATGCCTCTCGAAAAAGTTAGAAAAGTTTTAAAGATAGCCAAAGAACCAGTAAGTCTTGAAACACCTGTAGGCGATGAGGAAGATAGTCACCTGGGGGATTTTATACAGGATGAAAATGCAGTAATACCAATTGATGCTGCAATTCACTCAAATCTGAGACAAACCACTACTAAAATACTTTCCTCATTAACTCCTCGTGAAGAAAGAGTGTTAAGAATGCGCTTTGGTATCGGAATGAATTCAGATCATACGCTTGAAGAAGTTGGTCAACAATTCTCAGTCACAAGAGAAAGAATTAGACAGATCGAAGCTAAAGCCCTCAGGAAACTTAAACATCCAACTAGAGCAAAACTCTTGAAAAGCTTTCTGGACAAAAACTAAATTGTATAACCAGCAATCTAAGTGTATAAAAGTTCAATTAGGGCCCATAGCTCAGTTGGTTAGAGCCCTCCGCTCATAACGGAGTTGTCCTAGGTTCGAGTCCTAGTGGGCCCACCAAAAGTTATCTAAAATACCGTTTTAAGACTAATATTTGATTTAAATAGATACAGCTATATCTATATAACATGGCTTCTAATAGAACAGATTTAATAATTTTTCATAGAAATTTAAGAATAAAAGACAACGAGGCTTTATATCATGGATCTATTAGACAAAAATATAGATGTATTTATGTATTTGATCCTAAATATTGGCAGGGGAATGGAAAATCAGTTCGGCAATTGTATTTTTTGAAAGATTGTCTTATAGAGCTGGATCAAAATTTAAAAAACCTGAATTCAAAGCTTGAGATATTTATTGGAGATTACAAAGAATTTTATAAATCTTTGGTGAACAGTAACGGTCAATATAATTTATATTTTAATCATTCTACTGATATCAATTACTATAATTCCCAAATCAGTAGCCTCATTAATAATGCAATTAAGAAATATGATGTCAATGTATTTAGAGATTTTGGGGTTCAAAGATCTAATATTAATCGTGATCAATGGTCAAAGTTATGGGATGCTCAAATGAATGAAAATACATGCGATAACCCAATGCCTAATAAAGATTGTATACTTGACAAAAAATTTTTCACAATCTCACTTGATAAACTAATTAAAATTCAAATTGACTCACATCAAAGAGATTTTATTAAAATTCAACCCGGTGGATCCGAAGCTGCCGAAAAACTACTCAACACTTTTTTTCAAAAAAGGTGTCATAATTATAGAATAAAGATGTCAAGCCCTTTGAATGCTGTTGATCACTGCTCAAGGCTGTCTTCACACTTCGCATTTGGAACAATTTCTATGAGATATGTCTATAAAAAATTAAAAAGAGAATTATTATCTTCTAAATATAAATCAGACTTATATTCATTTAAAAAAAGACTTTATTGGCACTGCCATTTTATCCAGAAATTAGAAACTGAGCCAAACATAGAATTTAATAGTATGCATGCAATGTGCGATACACTCAGATTAACTGAAAACAAAGAATTAATTGAAAAATGGATTCTGGGTGAGACTGGTTTCCCTTTTCTCGATGCGTGCATACAATACCTTAGAAAATATGGTTGGATTAATTTTAGAATGAGAGCGATGATTATGTCTTTTGCCTCGTATAATCTCTGGCAGCCTTGGCAAAAAACTTCTCCACTTTTAGCGAAGCTGTTCGTTGATTATGAGCCTGGAATACACATAAGCCAAGTTCAAATGCAAAGTGGTGTAACTGGAATTAATCTTCCAAGAATTTATTCAGTTTTAAAACAAAGCATTGATCAGGATCCTGAAGCAAAGTTTATTTTAGAGGAATTTCCTCAACTCAAATTTGAGAATATTGAAAATATTCATAGCGCTAACATAAAATCAAAATATCCTGAAAAAATTATCGACCCTAAATTATCTGCTGACTTTGCTCGAAATGAAATCTGGAATATTAGAAAAAGTGATCAATTTAAGAGCATAGCAAAACAAGTCTATCTTAAACATGGAAGCCGACTTGGAAGAAGAAGTAGATGAGAGATAATATTATTAAAATTTTAACAATTATCTTTTTGATGCTTACAATGAATGTAAAAGCTGATGATAATTTAGAGACTGTTGAAATAGGTCAAAAATATTATGAAAAACTGCTTGAGTCGTGGATTAGTATATTTCCTGACAAGAATAGAAACGCCGCTGGTCCAAAATTTTTTAATTTTGCATTAAAACAGAGTTTAGCGATCGATGATTTCATAGAGTACAATAAACTTTACTGCGCTGTATCTGGTTCATTAATTAATCCAGGTGAAATTCCTGATTTAGTAAAAATTTATGAGGAGGAGACTAACAAATTAATGTGTGGAGAATATTATAGATGTTGCTTACCTTGTTCATGTGATCTTATGAAATACGCAAAGACCAGAAAAGTAAAATTCACTTTCGATAAAACAGATTTTGAATTAAATGTTTTAACGATTAAAGATCCGTGTCAAAAGGATAACTTCCCAATTGAAGTAAATAGAAACTACTTCTGCAAGGAAAACAAACTTGATAAAAACCAAGTATTTACAGTCAATGACAATCTTGTAATCGGACTATTACACAATGCAGCACAATGTACCGAGAGCCAACTTATCTCTATTGCTTCAAATGAAACGACAGGACAATTTTGTGAATTTAGAAATAATCAGCCAATTGAGGAAGTAAAAGGTGGTATGGGAGATATTTTTATCCAGATGGCAAACTAAGGAACCGTGCCTTGCCTGATTTCTATGGTTTGATTTAAATCAAATTCACCAATCTCTGAAGAAGTGCCATCCGTCCAAGTAACAACTATCTTCTCTATAATCTCTCCATTTCTAATACCATAATGAGCTATTGGTTCCATCTGGCAAAGATAACCTGAGCCTGCATCTATAGTTTTTGCATGAGTTCGTTGATTTGTATATAGAGTTACAGTTCCACCTCTTGCAGGGGCACCAAAAATATTTTTTGGTAAAATCCTGATCCATTTATGGTTTTTTTGCACATTAGCCCTAAACAATGAAAGTGGCTGTTCAGCTGTTTCACCATGAGAAATTAATAATTCTAATACACCATCATTATTAATATCAGCTACTGCGGCACCTGTACCTAACCCATTGGGCTCTAATGCTTCATTGAGTTGTAACTCTAGAAATTCACCATTGTCGTTAATTCTAAAAAGCTTATTCGGCTCTCCTATGTTGTTAAAAAATATTTCGTCATATCCGTCATTATCAAAGTCAGCAGATATTACTGTCCTCACTTTTGTTGGAGCTCTAAAATCTTTATTAGCTATATCTATGAATTTATCACTATTTTTGACATAAGCGCGGTGATATCCTCTCCAATTTCCATTAATAATATCCAACTCTCCATCATAAAAAATATCTGATAGCGTTGTGCCACGTCCATTTTGCAATTCATCATCAATTCCATAATTTTTTGCAACTTCGATAAATTTTCCATTATTATTTACATACAGAAAATTTGATCCACGTTCATTAGCTGCAAAAATATCACTCTTTTCAGATATAATGTTTCCAACAACAACTGCTCTACCACCTGTAACCCTATTTATTAGTAAATTTGGTGCTTGATCAACTATTGTATTGTTTTCAAGTTCGTAAAAACGTGTAGGCCCACCATAGTTTGAAACATATATTCCGTATTTACCATTTCCTTGACGATCTACGCATGCAACAGATCTGCCAGCGGTATAATTTAGGTCTTTCTTATTTTTTTCTAATGAAAATAAGTCATTCAATTCACTATTTTCAAAATCTAGAAGTCGATCTGAATACAATTTATTTCCACTGTATGTATCTGTATTAAGAAAATAAATCTCTTCATAACCATCTTGATCAATATCGCAAGCTACTACCCCAATAGTTCTGCGATTAGAATCAGAAAAGCTCTCGTCTTTTATAATATTTTTCAGTACCCCATCTCGATAACTAAGAGCAAGATTATCTGTACCAAATCCAGTAACGACTAGTTCATAGTTGCCGTCGTTTGTGATATCATTCACTGAAATCCCGTAGCTTAGACGTTCATCATTATCTTCTATTATACCTGTTATATTTTCAAAAAAATCTGCTTTAGCAATGTTACTAATAATTATTAGAACAAGAATATAAATAAAAAATTTATTGATATTTATTATATTACTGTACAACATTAAAACCCTCAAATTGAGGATTGCCAAGATAGAGATCTTTATTAGTTCCTGCATCTTTGTGAGCTTTTCTGAATGACTCAGATTTTGTCCAAGATATAAAATCTTCTTCACTTTTCCAAGTACTATGAGATGCATAAAGAGTATGATCGCTGAGAGATTTACCTTTTATAAGATTAAAACTAAGAAATCCTTCTACTTCATCAAGATAGGACTCCCTATTTTTCCAGAGGTCCTCAAAAGTATTTTCATTCCCTTTAATAATTTTAAACCTATTCATTGCGATATACATAGTAAACTAACTATGCTCACACATGTCTATTTCAATAGCTATTTCATATTGACAAAGTATACTTAGTTATGAGTTTAAATGTGGAAAAATTAGGCCAATCTTGTGGAGCTCAGATCTCAGGAATTGATTTAAAAAAAGACCTATCTGACAGTACAATTAAAGAAATAAGAGAGCATTGGCTGAAACATCATGTACTGAGTTTTCCAGACCAAGCGTTATCTGATGATGACTTAGAGCGTTTCACTCTATGTTTTGGATCTTTTGGAGATGATCCATTCATTGCTTCAATACCTGGAAGAGAAAATATAATTGCTGTTAAAAGAACTGCAGATGAAAAAGTTCCAATTTTTGCAGACAATTGGCACACTGATTGGAGTTTTCAAAAAAACCCACCAGCAGGTACGTGTTTATTTGGAAAAATAATTCCATCAAAAGGGGGTGATACATTGTTTTCGAACCAACAATTAGCATTAGAGCGCATGCCTTCAGAATTAAGAAAAAAGTTGGAGGGAAAAAAAGCAATTCACTCAGCCCTTGTACCTTATTCACCTGGGGGTGGTTACGGTGACAAGGATAGGGAAATGGGAAGAAGCATGGATATAAGAGCGTCAAATGATGCTTTTGCACAACAAATACATCCTATTATTAAGAATCATCCTGAAACAAACAAAGAGGGTATTTATGGTACAGTTGGTTATATCATTGGTATTGATGGTATGGATAATCAGGAAGCGATGAAATTACTCATGGAATTAAGTTCATGGCAGTGCAAAGATGAATTTATTTACCGCCACAAATGGAAAAAAGATATGTTAATTATGTGGGATAATAGAAGCGTGTTACACAGAGCAACTGGCGGTTATGAAGGGCAAGAGCGTCTTTTGCATCGAACAACCATTGCAGCATACGGATTATAAATGAAAATTGATTTAATATATTTCAAAATGAGAGCTTTAGCTGAAGCACCACAACTGCTCATGCATTATGCTGACATAAAATATAATTATATCATGTCATGGGATTACTATGACAAAGAATGGCAAGAAGTAAAGCCTCAGATACCCTTCAAACAACTTCCAATGATAGTTGTTGATGATGAACACGAGATTTGCCAAAGCATAGCTATACTCAATTTTATAGAGAATATAGCCGGCCTAAAACTAAAAGATCCTGTTAAGGAAGCTAAAGCAAATGCTATTTTACAGAGTGCACAAGAATTATTTTTACCTCTTAATCCTGCAGTTAATTTTGCAGTGGGAGAAGATTTTGCAAAAAGAAGAGAAGATATGTTGCCATTTCTTCAAACAAGATTTGGAGAATTAGAAAAAATTATAAATTTAAATGGAGGTAGGTTTTTTATTGATGATACTCCAAGAGCATGTGATTTTGCAGTTTTTCACCATCTTGATCTATCAAGAAAACTTGATGGAAAGATAATAAAAAAATTTCCAAGATTAGAAAAATTTTTAGATGATATTGCCTCACTATCATCTATTGCAAGCTATTTGTCCGAAAGACCTGAACTCATTGATGTAAGTATCGAGCCAAAACTTATCATCAATGGAAAAGTCCATCCTACTGGAACAGTAAAGACATAGTTTCTAATTTTTTCTTGCTTCAATAACCATATTGCTAGCATTTTTCTTAACGACTTTACAATTCTTAAACCCTGCTTCATTTAAAACACTAATTAATTTTGAAGGACCCGCTTGCGCACCAAGAGCCAATCCAACTTCTTGAGATTTTGAAGTTGGTACACAACCAATTGTTGAAAAACAATAGTACATTTGACCAAATAAATTAAAATTATCTTCAGGATTATCATTTGCTGTTGGTTCGATTAAAATTACTGAACCATCATCTTCTAGATGGTTATAAGCATATTTCGCTGCCCCAACCGGATCACCCATGTCATGCAAACAATCAAAAAAAGCAATATAATCATGATTACCCTCATAACTTTTTGCATCAGCAGTTGAATACTCAATACGACTTTCGAGACCTGCTTTCTTTGCCAATTTCTTAGCTTCATCAATTGAAGGACCGTGAATATCGTATCCACAGACCTTAGCGTTAGGAAATGTCTCAGCTATTATCATTGTAGATAAACCATAACCGCAACCAATATCAGCGAAGCTTGCGCCAGAATTCATTCGTTTCTCAAGGTTTTCTATTTTTGGTAACCAGCTTTTTACTAAATTTTTTTCATAAGAGGGTTTGAAAAATCTTGCAGTTCCTTGAAAACAAATTGGACATGAATCTTTATAATCAACACCTTTACCTGTTTTAAAGGCTTCCTTCACTTTTTCTTCGTTAAAAATTGCGCCTGTTAGCATATCGTATGCTCCCATCATTGATGCAGGACTATCATCATTAGCAAAAACAGCAATTTGTTCAGGTGAGAGAGAAAATTTTTTTTTATTAGAATCATAATTCGCAAAACCTGCAGCAGACATTGCATACAGCCACTCCCTAAGATATCTTTCGTCAAGGTTAGATGCATTTGCCAATTCTTCTGAATTTACTTCACCTAGCTCTGATAAATGTCTAAAAATTCCTAGTTGATCTCCAATTCTCATTAATGGAATTATGGCTGAGGCGGAAACATCCTGCATTACCTTTAGCTGTAATTGTTTTAATGCTTCAGGATTTAATTCTCGATCACTCATTTTTTTGCTCCTTAGATTTCAATATTGAATAATTAAATATTAGATTTACTTGTTCCTAAATGTTAACTTTAATTTTATCAGTATATTTTAGACATAAAAGAACAACTTTTAGAATACTAATCTGGGAAAATATATAATTTTATTTATCATGATAATGTAAAGGAAATCATGCCAAAACTAATTATTGAGAACATTCCTCAATTAATAATAAAAATTAAAAATTAATTATAATGGAATTATTCATCTATATATTTTTACTTTTACTTGTTTATGGTTTTTATAAGTCAGTTTATTTTGATATTCCTAGAGGTATTGTGTTGGCAAAGCATGCGAAGGGGGCATCCGAGTTTATAGAACTTGATGATGGTTCATTAGTTCATGTAAGAGATGAAGGCATTCTAGAGAAAGACGTCATTGTTTTAATTCATGGATTTAATGGTTCACTTTTTAATTTTGAACCAATGGTGTCATACTTAAAAGATAATTTTAGAATTTTGTCTCTTGATCTTCCAGCTCATGGTCTTACAGGAGCGGTTAAATCAAATTTGTATTCACATGATGGATTCGAGAAATTAATAACTGATATTCTTAAAGTAAAAAGTATTGAAAAATTTTATCTAGTTGGTCATTCGATGGGTGGAGTTATATCTTGGAAGTATGCCTTAAATAATCTTGAGAGAATAAGTGGATTAATAATTATTGGCTCTCCATTTATTGGAAGTGAGAATGAGTATAAAAAGTTTCAATCAGAAAATGCCCCACCAATTGCATTTAAGTTACTCGAAACAAAAACTATGAGATTTATGCTTAAATATTTTACGCCGAGATTTTTAGTTAAAGAGGGAGTATCAAAAACCGTATTTAATAAGGATCTAATTACTGAGGAATTAGTTGATCAATTCCATGATATTATACTTTTAGAGGGTTCTCGCGAAGCTATGGGCATGGTCATTTTATCAATTGAGGATAATTTCATTGCTGATCCAAAATTATTGCAAAAATTAAAAATACCGACCTTGATATTGCACGGTGAGAAAGATAAGTTAGTTGATATTAGTTTTACAAATCATTTTTTAGAGCAAATTCCTAATGTAAAACTTATTTCTTATCCAAAAGTGGGTCATATGCCACCTATGGAGATACCAGAAAAATTAGCATATGATATAAAAAGTTTTTTAGGCACATAAATATGATAGATAGCAACTTATTCCTTCCTTGTGGTATTGAAATCAAGAATAGATTCCTAAAATCAGCAATGACAGAGGGTATTGCTCAAAGCGATGGCATGGCTAATAAAAGGCATAATAAATTATATGAGAGGTGGGCCAAAGGTGGAGTTGGCATAAATGTTACCGGTAATGTTCAAGTTGACCACAGATACATTGAACGAGCTGGCAATGTTGTAATTGAAGGCAAACAATCTAATGAAAGTCTGGCAGCTTTAGCTGACTGGTCCAAGTCTGGAACACAAAATAATGCACATCTCTGGATGCAATTAAGTCATGCTGGCAGGCAGACGCCTTTTAGTATTAACAAAGAGAGCAGGGCACCCTCAGTTCAACCTTTACCAACACTGGGAGGAATATTAAATTTGGAGTACCAAAAGAGCTAAGCCATTCCGATATTTTAAAAATAATTGATCAGTTTGTTAATGCAGCTGAGGTTGCAAAGCAAACTGGATTCACTGGCGTTCAACTTCATTCAGCTCACGGTTATCTTCTCTCAGAATTTTTATCACCAAACGTTAATCAACGAACTGATGAGTGGGGAGGCAGTATAGAAAATAGATCAAAATTACTTATAACTACAATTGAGGCTATCCGAGAAAAAGTTGGAAGTAATTTTCCTATTTCAATTAAACTTAATTCAAGTGATTTTCAAAAAGGTGGATTTTCTCACGAAGAAAGTATTGAAGTTGCTAAAATATTAAATAATACATCATTAGATTTACTTGAGATTTCGGGTGGAACTTATGAAAATTTTACTGCCTTAGAAATTGACTCATTGAACCTTAAAAAAGCAAAAACAATCAAACCTCAGCGCAGCACAAAAGTAAGAGAAGCTTATTTCTTGAAATATGCTGAAGCTATAAAGGAAGTTATATCAATTCCCCTGGCAGTCACTGGGGGATTTCGTTCTACCGAGGGTATGAACAACGCTCTTCAAAGCGGTGCTTGTGACGTAATTGGTTTGGGAAGACCACTTTGCTCTGAGCCCAATATTGTAAATGAATTAATAAGTGGTGAAAAAAAATCAGCAACTCTATATGAAAATATGTTGGAATTTGGTCCGTGGATTTTTGGCTTAAATAGCCCGATATCACTTATGCGATCCAATAATAAAGCTGCTCAGGTTTATTGGTGTTATCGTCAGATATTAAAAATCGCTGACGGTAATGAAGTTGATACAAAGCTCGGACTTTTTAAGGCATTTCTCGATCACTTTAGAGACGACTCTGCTAATAGCAAAAAATATAAAGCATTTTGGAAAGATTTAGATTGAAAAAAATTATTTTTATTCTGTTACTTTTAAATTCATCTTTTGTATTTGCAGATCAAAATGATAGCCGACTGAACAGTTTATTTGATGAGTTATTTTTAAGTAGTGACAATATGCAAGCCAGCACTATCTTAGCTGACATCTGGGATATATGGTCTATTGCAGAAAATATTGAAGCCCAAGAAATATTTGACGAAGGCAACAATATGATGGATCGTGGAAGTTTAGAAGAAGCAATAGCTTTATTTACGCAGGTAATTGATCTTAAACCTGATTTTGCAGAAGGTTGGAACAAAAGAGCTACTGTTCTCTTTTTAAAAGGTGATTTAAAAGCTTCAATTTCTGATATCCAAAAAACGCTTGAACTAGAACCAAGGCACTTTGGAGCACTTGATGGACTTGCGGAAATCTATTTAATTCAAGATGATCTTTTGGGAGCTGCAGCAACGTATAAAAGAATTCTAGAAATTATTCCAACAAGTAAAAAATCACAAGACCGACTCAAATTAATTAACGAACTTATTGTTTAATTATGTGTGGGCGTTTCGTTCTCTCAGATAAAAAAGTTATTAAAGAAAAATTTAATGTTGAACTATCACCCTCATATAACATAGCTCCATCACAAGATGTATTGGTTATAAAACCAGATCCCATTTTTATGAAATGGTCATATTCACCAAAATGGAAAGATGATATGAACTTGATTAATTGTCGTCACGAAACATTATTAGAAAAGCCTTCCTTTAAGGGATCACTAAGATGTGTTTTTCTTGCAGATGGGTGGTATGAATGGCAGAGGCAAAACAATACTAAAACCCCTTTTTTCCATTATATTGAAAATGAACTGCTGTATTTCGCAGGTATTTATAATTTGAATAGTGGATGTGCGGTTGTTACTTGCCAGTCAAGTGAAACTGTCTCTCATGTGCATCATAGACAACCTTTGCTTTTAGATGAATCTCAAACAACTGAATGGATAGAGGGAAAACATGAAATTAAAAGAAAAAAAGACGATCAAGTTCAAGTTTATGAAGTCTCAAAAAATGTTAATAGTCCTCGTAACAACAGCCCTGAGTTGTTAGAAAAATCTTAATCTATATAATTACAAAATGATTAAATTTTATGCGTTCATAGATAGCACTTTTATTGATTTAGGAAGGCAATTTAAATTAAGTTATCTACCGCCTTTGATGATATATGTTGCTGCTGGTGTTTCGGGTTTAACCGGTATCGTTGGAACCTTTTTTGTAAAAGATTATTTAAATCTTTCGGCTGCTTTTTTGGCAGGACTTGGTTTTTGGGCAGGAATTCCATGGGCATTAAAGATGCCACTTGGTCATTTAGTTGACATAATCTGGGAAAGAAAAAATTATCTTGTTTATGTAGGCGCATCACTCATTGCTTTAAGTCTTGCTATCATGTACGGCCTTATTATTCATACTGACTTTATGGTAAGGTACTTAAGTGTTGAAACTTGGTATGTTATCAGCGTTCTCTTAGCTCCGATAGGTTATGTGGTTCAAGACGTTGTTGCTGATGCAATGACGGTTGAATCAGTTCCAAACATAGATCCGAAAGGAAACCAATACTCACCTGATGTAATAAAAAATATGCATACCACCATGCAGACACTTGGTAGATTTGCTATTATTGGTGGTACAGTAATTGTTGCATTAATTAATGTTGTTATTTTCAGTAGTGTTGAGGCTGAAACAGAACAAGAAAAAATAATTTTGTACGGGAATATTTACCTCTTCGCATTGATCATTCCGATCATATCAGTATTAGGGGTATTGCTTTCAATTTATTTAAAAAAGAAAAAAAACAATCAGCTTTTAAAGTTGGGAATAGATCATCAAATCGAAATTGAAAAAACTAAGGTTGATTGGTGGATACTTGGAGGCTCTCTCGTTTTTGTAATTTTTACACTTAGCGTGGGAGGATTTAATCTTCCGTATGCACAAGAGATCGTATTCATTGGATCAGTAAGTATTATATTTTTTCTGATGGCTAAATTAATGCATGAACTTCCTGAGTCGATGCGACTAACAATTTTAGGAACTGCAATTATAATATTTGTTTTCAGAGCCATGCCAGGCCCTGGCCCAGGCCTTACATGGTTTGAGATTGATAATTTAGGATTTGATGAGCAGTTCTTTTCTGTACTTTCTCTTCTTGCCTCCTGTTTGACTTTACTTGGCATCATTATTTTAAGGCCTTTTATGGTCAATAACTCAATTGCAAAAATTATAGTGATATTGTCAATTGCTGGAGCAATATTATTTTTGCCAAGTGTTGGCATGTATTATGGATTTCATGAATGGACTTCGTCATTAACAAATGATGTCGTGGATGCGCGATTTATTGCAATATTTAATACAGCTTTAGAGTCACCCTTGGGACAAGTTTCAATGATTCCACTTCTTGCGTGGATTGCAAGAAATGCTCCAGCTCATCTAAAGGCTACATTTTTTGCTGTATTTGCATCGTTTACCAATTTAGCTCTATCCGCAAGTGCATTGCTTACAAAGTATCTCAATCAAATTTACGAAGTAACGAGGGAAGTCAAGGATAAGGTAACAGATGAGATACTCTCAATTGCTGATTATTCTGACCTAGGTATTTTATTGATTGTTGTAACTCTGCTCACTCTTTTGGTACCAACAATTTCTGTTATAATCATTCAGAAAACTAGTCTAAAAACGGATGAATAATTAATGAAAAATGTATTACAGATCCTTGGTGTTTTTTTTGTAGGCGCCCTAATAGGTTTTATTTTATTAAGCTTTGGTCTGTCAGTAGATATTTCAATGATGACAGGTACGGTTGTAATTCTTGTGCTGGCTTACCTTGTTACTAAACAAAACAATAAGGAAAGAAAATAATGGTTCAAATTCCAAGCGATCAAATAAAATCTAGAGAAATACTTAATTGGAAGGGTTTGCATTTATTTCATTTTAGAACTTCATCATGTTCGCAAAAACTTAGGATCTATTTAAACTTAAAAAAAATTTCATGGACACCTCACAGCATTAATCTTGCTACAGGAAAAAACTATTCAGAATTCTTTCTAGGTATCAATCCAAAAGGATTGGTTCCTGTTCTCGTGGATGATGGTCGTGTAGAAATTGAGAGCAATGATATTCTTATGTATCTCGAAGATAAATTTCCTGAAAACCCACTTGTTCCTGATACCGATACAACAGACATTGGGATGTTACTGAAAGAAGAAGATGATTTGCATGAGGATATAAGAAATATTGCTTATCGATATATGTTTGGTGGACTCGGCAAAAAAGACCCTAATGAATTAGATGCGTTTGAAAAATATAAATCATCTAATAGTGAGCTGGACTATCTAAAATTAAAAGAAGTAAAGTTTTATAAGTCATTTCGTGAAAATGGAATAACTGATGAAGCAGTTAAAAACTCACTCAATAATTTTTGTAAATGTTATGATAAATACGAATCTCTATTAAATAAGCAAAAATACTTAATGGGCAATCTTCTTTCAATGCTTGATCTTGCCTGGTTTATTTATACATATAGGCTTTACGTCTCAGGATTTCCATTTAAAGACCGTTACCCAAAAATATCTGAATGGTTTCTTGATCTTTATTCTCGAAAAGAATTTTTTAAAGAGGTTAATGACCCGTTGCCTTTAAAGCTAATTAGGCTTTACGCTAAGACATCAACATCTTTGAGTGGAAAGTCAATTAAAGCTCTGCTTTCAAAATAATGACTGCCCAAGATAGATCATCCATACTTGAAGGATACTATAAATCTCACTGGCCTGTTGAATGTGGTGGAAATCGACGTCAAAAGGCAACTGAAGGATCGTTAAACGTTCGTGAAAAAAAAGCTGTTGTACAAAGCATACGAAATGAACGCTGGAATGTTATGACAATTTATCGCGATAATAATGAAATTTTTTTGGGCGGTACGATGCCAAGCTTTACAGGTCCAGAACCATTTGGATGGCTTCAAAAAATTGAACCTGAGTCTTTGGAAATATTAGGGGAAACGCCAAAATTACCATGCGGTGATCACGTCTGGTGTGGCGCTATTGCAGCACATCAAAACGGCAATATCATCAAGGTTAATGGAAACTACATGCATAGTATTTCAAAAGAATGTGAAGTGATTAAAGAGTCAAAATTACCCATTGATCAGGCGCATAACGGTTTACTAATATTATCAGATGGAACAATCGTCACTAAAGATTTACGTTTAGAAGGTCAAGGTTGTTCAACAATTACAAGATTAGATCAAAATCTAGATGTTTTACATGAACCCATGCAATTGCCTGAAGGATCTATGGGAAGAATTGCCTCAGACAAAACAGAAGATGGTGAGTTCATTTTTATTCCAGGTATCGAAAAAATATGGAAAATAAAAGTTCTGCCTAACGATCTAGAAGTTACTTCAGACTGGTCACCTAATTACAGGAAATCAAATGATGATCAAGGATTATCATGGGATGGCTGTATATCAGATGGATCACTCTGGCTGATGAATAACGGAGACATCGACTCATTAAGAGCGATTTACTCAACTCATCCAAATGGTAGATTTAAAACTGCACCAAAAGAATTAAGTTGGAGACGTCCTGCTCCTTGGTCGTGTAAGCAAAGGCTTTATAGATTTGATTTAATGTCAGAACAATTTGAATATATCGAACCATTTGAACATTATGGAGGGGGGATTATTGCACCACCCGTAAATATTCCCGAATGTAATATCTGTGTATGCTGGGATAGTATAAATGGTGGCATAGCAGGTATTAATACATCAAACAACTCGTTAAAAATATCGTGGAAGATTGATAGTCTTAGACCAACAATGCAACCGGTTGTGTTTCCTGAAAGCAAAGAGCTAGTAATTAATAGTTTCGAAAATAATGACGACCACTTAGTGGTAATAGACCTATCTAGTGGAGAAATACTCTCAAAAGTTGCACTCAATTCACCTCTTGCCAATGGCATGTTTTTAACACCAGGCTTAAAGAATGATATTTTTTATTGCTCAACAAGAACCTTTGCACGAGTATCTTGGAAGTAAATTTGAACTAATATTTATTCTTTCAAATATAAGTATTTTAATTAGAATTTGTAAAAAACAAAATATAGGAGACAAAATATGGAATTTTGTAATGCCGTGAGGTTTAAAGTTAAAGAAGGTTGTGAAGAAGAATACTTAGAAATAAACAAAAGTTTTGAAAATTTACCGGGTCAGAAAATGAGTCGTCTTTTTAAAACAGGAGACCGTACATATTGTTTTATTGGAATTTGGGAATCTGAGGAAGCTATAGCCGCTCAAAGAGAAAATATGATTGGAAACTTGGATAAAGTTAGACACTTACTAGAGGAATTATCTCCTGAATTAGGCGTAACTGATCCTGTTTCAGGAACGGTTGTTCTTGATTATAGCTGATAAATCAGGTTAAAATCTTTCTATGCATTTAGATTTACCAGAGTTGTTATTTGGCATACCTTTGCACTTAACTCTTTTGTGTATTTCTAAATTTTACGCAAATAGATCATATGATGAAGCAGCAAGATATTTTAGTAAGGCGAGTAAAGTTTAAAAATTTGCTTCCACCTGTAATTAAGCTAGTCATCAAAAGAAAATGTAATTTAAGTTTAATTGACTTAAACAAAACAATTAGATCATCTAAAACATATCATTAATAATATGAGCTTAACCGATGAAGGACATTACGGCCCAAAACAACTAAATATGCTCAAAACTGTCTGGGGTGAGGGTTTTCTATCACCTGGCGGGACAGAAGAAGTTGATCAGATTTTAAAAGGATTAAATCTAAAAAATAAAAAAGTTCTAGATATTGGATGTGGAACGGGCGGTGCAGTTTTTCATATGATTGAAACATATGGCGCAAAAGAAGTTATAGGAATAGATCCAGAACCGTTAGTAATTGAAACAGCAAATAATTTAGCGTTAAAGAAAAATTTATCTGATAAAGCAAAATTTATTTGTACAAAGCCTGGAGAATATAAATTTGAAGATAAAAGTTTTGAGGCAGTATTTAGTAAAGAAGCATTTTTACATATTATCGATAAAAAAAACTTGCTCAAAGAGATAAACGAGATCTTAGCTGACAATGGTATTCTTGCGGTTGGTGATTGGATGAGAAATGATGACAACGAACCATCAGAGCAGATGAAAGAATATATTGCCGCAGAAGGCCTCGATATGTTTATGTGCTCATTAGAAAAGTACGAAAGTCTTTTAAAAGAAACAGGATTTGAAGTTCTCTCACTAAATGATCGTAATAAATGGTATCTCGAAAAAGTTAAGACAGAAATATCAGATATAAGAGGACCACTTTATGATGATGTTGTAAATCTAATAGGAAAAGAAGAGGCAGACGGTGCACTGGAAATTTGGGAAAAACTTCTTGGCGTTGTGGAAAAAGGGGAACATCGTCCTGGTAATTTTCAAGCTGTAAAAATTTCAACCTAAAATGGACAATAAACTATCGCAGTCAGATATCGATCGCGTTATAGAAATGGCCTGGGAAGATAGAACAACTTTTGCTGATATTAGGAAACAATTTGGAATACAAGAGAAAGAAGTTATTAAATTAATGAAAGAGAATATGAAAAGGTCCTCATTTTTAATGTGGAGAAAGCGAGTAAGGGGAAGAAAAACTAAAATTAGTCCAATTTCAGATCGATTTAAATCATCTAATCAGAAATCATAGTAATGAGTAATATAAAAAATATATCTGCAGAAAATTGTTATAGCACAATTAAAGAAAATAAAGATGCATATCTAGTTGATGTACGCACACCTTACGAATGGGAAACATTTGGAAGAGTGGATGATGGCTCGTTTGATGCTCAATATATAGAGTTAACTCTCATTAATGAAGAGGGTGATGAAAACACTAATTTTTTAGATCAATTCAATTCTTATGGAGTATCAAAAAATTCTGAAATTTTCTTTATTTGTAAGTCAGGGGCAAGGTCCATGCATGCCGCTTTAATATTAGAATCAAATGGTTATAACAATCTTTACAATGTTGAAGATGGATTCGTTATTGGCTGGAAACCAAGTGGCTTGCCGTCAAAATAATTTCGAAGAATTAATTAGAAACAGTAATAATCTTATCTATTAATTTCTCTATATCATTATCGTTATTTGCAAGAAATGACTGAAACTCTTCTCTTTGTGCAATTACAAGACTAATACCTTCAATATTTAGATCAATTATTTTTATATCACCGTCTCTATTAATCAGTCTCCACTTTAAATTTATTTTTAAAGTATCAGTTCCTTCTCGTACAATATTACTTTCAACAATTACGTATTTCCCTGCAGCTTCAGACCCAACAATTTGAACTTGCTCTCCAGAGTACTGATCAAGCTTATTTGCATAGGAGTTGATAAAATAATCTTTAAATGCAATCAAATATCTTTCCTTTTGTTCATCCGTTGAATTTTTCCAAGTTTTAGAGAGCACGAATTTTGAAATTAAATTTAGGTCAATTGCGTTCATTACAACGTTAGTGAAACGAGACGTTTTATCATTTTCGCTAATACTCTCGTCACTTAAAATCTCAATCGCTTTATCTGCAAAGTTTGAAACAAACTCCTCTTCTTGAGCGAACTGTGAGCTTTGGGCGTAAGCCGCGAAAGAAAGCAAAAAAATTAAAATCCAGCTATAATTTTTTATTTTAATCATAAATAATCTCAATATCTGGTCCTACATAACTTTCATCAATATCAAAGTCATCAAAAATATCATTTTCTTGATCTTGAGTGTTAATTTCTAAGTTATTTGAGGCCTGACTTTCTCTTCCTTGCGAATAAAAGCTTCTTACTGCTGCATAGTAATCAATTGAATTGTTTTGCAGATCATCAAGAATTTCTATGTTTTGAGATCTAAAATCAACTGCGCCAGTGCCCATTCTGTAAGTTCTTAGAGAGTCAGGAGCAGATCCACCTCCCACTTGATACATTGGATCAAGCAGTGATGTTGATAGCATGCCTGCAAAGTCTCTTGGTGTAGAAGGTCCTAAGAAAGGTAAAACTAAGTATGGACCAGACTCAACACCCCATACACTCAAAGTCTGTCCAAAGTCTTCGTTTTCAGATACAAGACCCATACTTGCTGCTGGGTCAAAGAAACCGAGTATTCCAACAGTTGAGTTAATAATAAATCGAGATGTTGATACTCCGGCTTTTCTTAACTCGCCTTGCAATACATTATTCACAGCTGTAATTGGCATACCTAAATTATTTAATGAGTATGTAACTCTGTTTCGAACAAATTCTGGAACAACGGCTCTGTACGTAACAGCAATTGGCCTTAAGATAAGCTTATCAAAAATAATATTAAATTGAAAAACCACACGATTTACTTTTTCAAGTGGATCATTAACGCTAACTATTTCAGTTTCAGAATTGTTATAGTTCACCGCGGCTTCTTTTGAAGCACATCCTTGCAATACAAGAACAGAACTTAGAAATAAAACTATTAATATTCTATATTTCATTGAAATAATGCTATTCTATATAAATTTTCTAATCAAATTAATATTTTAGTGTAATCGTATTATAAATAGAAAATGATGCAGAAATGAGCCAGTATTGAGAACAATAGACATATTCATTGTATTATCCATTAATCTAGCGTGGGG
The DNA here is from genome assembly GCA_902614655.1 of uncultured Pelagibacteraceae bacterium. Lineage (GTDB taxonomy): Bacteria > Pseudomonadota > Alphaproteobacteria > Pelagibacterales > AG-422-B15 > CACNXQ01. The sequence goes on along the minus strand of CACMLX010000008.1, from coordinate 3,766 downwards.
ACTGGCATTTATTTCTGCAAAAATCGGTGTAAATGAATTTCCACCATTTTTATTTACGACAATGAGATTTTTAATCATTGCAGTTTTACTTATTCCCTTTTTGAAAATTCACCGCGGCCAAATGACTAATATTATAATTATTTCTATATTGGGAGGAGGCATTCATTTTGCGTTTTTCTATCTTGCTCTCGATAATTCTCAATTTATTTCCTCTGTTGCTGTGGTTCTTCAACTAGGTGTACCATTTGCAACTATATTATCCGTTATATTTTTAGGTGAGGTGATTAAGTGGAGGCGTATTCTTGGAATAGCACTTGCATTTGGGGGCGTTATTATTTTGATTTTTGAGCCTACAATATTTTCTGATCTCGGTGGCGTTTATTATGCGTTATTAGCAGCTTTATCTATTGCTATCAGCCTTCTTTTTATGAAGAAGTTAAAAGATGTTAAAGTGTTTGATCTACAAGCTTGGATTGCTTTTATAAGCTTTTTATTCTTGGCAACGATTTCATTTTTGGTTGAGGAAAATCAATTAGACTTAATTTTAAATGCATCCATAATTGGTTGGGGAGCTATATTATTTACTGCGTTTGCCGCAACCGCTATCGGCCATGCAGGTTTTTATTACTTAATAACAAAATATGAATTATCAAAAATTACACCTCTAACCCTTCTTGCTCCAGTACTTGCGATAATAAATGCATTGATTATTTCTTATTTTTCTATTTATGAGGGATTTAATGAAGTGCTTACATTTAAAATTATCTTTGGTGCAACCATGTCATTCACGGGAGTTGCTATTGTAATGATGAGAGAGCCAGAAGAGGAAAAGGTATCAAGTTCACCATGAAAATTGAATATCTAAAATCCCCAAATTTTGAACAAGTAAAAAGAAGAAATATTAAATATTTAATCATACATTATACAGGAATGAAAACAGCGCAGGAATCAATTAAAAGACTTAGATCAAAAAAACATAAAGTGAGCTCACATTATTTTGTTAATGAAAGAGGAAAAATTACCCAACTCGTAAATGATAAAGATATTGCTTGGCACGCAGGAAAATCTAATTGGAAAAAAGATAGAAATTTAAACTCAAAGTCTATAGGCATAGAGTTACAAAATAAAGGCCAAGAATTTGGATATCACAAATTCAAGTTATCTCAGATAAAATCACTTATATCATTAATCGAAAGTCTACAGACAAAGTACAAAATAAAAAAAAGTAATATTTTGGGCCACTCAGATGTTGCTCCGCTGCGAAAGATAGATCCGGGATATTTATTTCCTTGGCATAAGTTGGCTGCAAAAGGCTTAGTAATTTTACCAAAGAAAAATAATTCAAAAACGCCGCTCAAAGCTTCAGAGATTAAGTCTTTACAACAGTTACTAAGAGATTTTGGCTATAAAATTACTATTTCTAGTTTAATGGATAAAGAAACACTTCAAGTTATTTACGCTTTTGAAAGTCACTATTGCCCCGAAGAGTTAGAGGATTTTACAGTTAAGCGCAAATTGTTGGGTTATCTGAGAGAACTTATATCTCTTCAAAGAGAGGCTTGACCAAAATCTTTTAAGAGGATAAACCCTTTCAGCCAGATAATTGGATAACTGCTTGGCTTGATCAAGAGGAAAGTCCGGGCTCCATAAGGCAGCAGTGCCGGGTAATACCCGGCGGAGGCAACTCTAGGGAAAGTGCCGCAGAAAATAAACCGCCCTAATTGAAATTTTAAGGGTAAGGGTGAAAAGGTGAGGTAAGAGCTCACCGCTTTTTTGGTAACAAAAAAGGCATGGTAAACCCCACTGGGAGCAAGATCAAATAGGGTTACATTGGCTTGTCTTGGCTGTAACCGGGTTGATCGCATGACTCAATTGGTAACAATTGAGCTAGATGAATAGTTATCGGTTTTTTGTAAAAAAATCACAGAACCCGGCTTATAAATTATCTGGCGAAATTTCTCTTTTATTTTCAATAGTTTATAAATACAGGCTAATGTATAATATTAGTTAAATAATTGATTATAAAAGAAATATCATAAATAGGTATAGACATTACCCATATAATCCCATACTATCCCAAGTAATCCCAATTTAACCCAAATGAGGTAATTTTGTTGATTATTTTAATAACTAACTTTTTTTTAAAAATGGCATTGTTTCTATCTACATACATCAATCGCATTGACAAAAAAGGTCGTGTTTCTGTTCCATCTTCTTTTAGAAGTGTCTTAGAACAAAACGGATTGAAGGGAATGATTTGTTATCCTTCACCGACTCTTAAGTCAATTGAAGGATGTACTGCTAATAGAATGCAAAAGATTAGTGATGCGATAGAAGCATCCGGTCCCTTCAGTGAGGAAAGAAATACTTTTTCAACTTCTATTTTTGCTGACAGCCATCAAATTCATTTTGATCAAGAAGGCAGAGTCATCATACCCGATGGATTAATCTCTATTGCAGGTATTATTGACCAAGTTTCTTTCGTAGGTATGGGTGAAACATTCCAAATGTGGAGTCCTGATACTTACGATTCTTTCAAAAAAGAAAAAAGTGATAATGCAAAAAATAATTTAGCAAATCTCAAATGGAAAAATGAATAACTAATGAAAATAGGAGGATAATTTCATGGTTTTAAATTTAAGTGTTCCAGAACTAAAAGAGCTTAAGCCAAAGATAACAGTATTTGGAGTCGGTGGTGCAGGCGGTAATGCAATTAACAATATGATTCAGTCCGGATTATCAGGAGTTGAATTTGTTGCAGCCAATACAGATGCACAAGCTCTGTCTAAATCATTAAGTGATTCAAAAATGCAATTGGGTGTTCAGGTTACGAAGGGACTGGGAGCTGGTTCTCATCCTGATATTGGTAAATCCTCAGCTGATGAAACTAAACACGAAATAATGGAAAGACTTGAAGGCACAAACATGCTTTTCATTACTGCTGGTATGGGTGGTGGTACTGGTACAGGTGCTGCTCCTGTGATAGCGCGTGTTGCTAGAGAATTGGGCATACTTACTGTAGCAGTTGTTACTAAGCCATTTCAATTTGAAGGTGCTGGAAGAATGAGAATTGCTGAGCAAGGGCTGAAAGAGTTAGAACATTTAGTAGACACGACAATTGTTATTCCAAACCAAAATTTATTTAAAGTTGCTGATGAAAAAACAACATTTGCCGATGCATTTTCAATGGCGGATGATGTTTTGCATGCAGGAGTAAGAAGTATTACCGATCTGATGGTCGTACCGGGATTAATCAACTTAGACTTTGCTGATGTTAAGACAATCATGAATAATATGGGGCGCGCAATGATGGGTACAGGTGAAGCGTCTGGCGAAAACAGAGCAATAGAATGTGCTCACAATGCAGTTACAAATCCACTGCTTGATGACTACTCTTTGGACGGAGCAAAGGGATTATTGATCAATATAACTGGTGGAACTGACTTAACATTGCATGAGGTTGATAAAATTACAAATGAGATAAGAGAACAAGTTCACCCAGATGCGGATGTAATTGTTGGATCAATCTTTGACGAAAACCTTGAGGGAAAAGCTAGAGTTTCTGTTGTTGCGACTGGTTTAGAACCTCACGACAAGCCATCAAAGAGGATAATCGATTTACAAGTAAATAATAGTTCAACAGTTTCATCAGTTCCAGCAGCTCAAGTAAATGGAACAGGATCTATTCATGCTTCAGCTAATCAAGAAGATGAAATTCACGAAAATTCTGATCCATATATGTATATGGATAGCTCAGATGAAAAAG
>CACMLX010000007.1 GCA_902614655.1 uncultured Pelagibacteraceae bacterium | reverse complement strand
TTTTGAATTCATTAATGCGATAGTCCTGTTGTCAAATTTTGTAATTGTTCCAGCTTTGTCATATGGAAGTCAACTTGCGTTAGCTACATTAAGTTTAACAATTATTTATGGCGTATTAAGATTTTCAAACTTTGCTCAAGCAGATTGGATGTCATTTGGAACGATGGCAACAATTTTATTTACATGGCTATTTCAGAGCGCAGGAATAAGTGCTGGAATTCTTCCTACCGCATTACTTGCTTTACCTTTTGCTATTTTAGTAACGGCAATGTTTTGTCTTTTAATTGACCGATCTGTTTACAGTTTTTATCGTAAACAAAAAAGCCAACCTATAGTACTCATGATCGTTTCCGTGGGAGTTATGTTTATTCTACAAGCAGTAGTCAGATTTATTATAGGACCAAATGATAGAAAGTTTTTTGATGGCGAAAAATATATAGTACATGCATTGGATTTTAAAAATTACTTTGGATTAGAAGAAGGATTAACAATTAAATCAACTCAATTAATCACAGTCATTGTAGCTCTAGTTGCAATGATAAGCTTATTTTATTTCTTACAGAAAACTAAATTGGGCAAATCAATGAGAGCGTACTCAAATAATGAAGACCTGGCACTATTATCAGGAATTAATCCTGAAAAGATAGTGATTGTTACTTGGATCATATCTTCGGTCTTGATTACTACTGCTGGGGTTCTCTATGGGCTAGATAAGAGTTTTAAACCATTTACATATTTTAATTTGCTTTTACCAATGTTTGCGGCTGCAATTGTAGGTGGTATAGGGTCACCAATTGGTGCAGTAATTGGAGGCTATGTCATTGCATTCTCTGAAATTACATTAACCTATGCTTACAAGAAATTCTTTGTGTATCTTCTTCCAGAAAATTTAGAGCCTTCAGGATTAATGCAAGTTCTCTCAACAGATTATAAGTTTGCTATTTCTTTCATTATTTTAGTGATTGTACTGATTGTCAGACCAACAGGAATTGTGAGGGGTAAAATAATATGAGCGACGAATTAAGAGCACCAGTTGCATTCACTGTAATGGCGATTTTGCTTGCAATTGTAGGCTTTACTCAGTCCTGGTCTGTGTCTCTCAGTGTTATTAATCTCTGTATTATTTCATCAATAATGGCGATTGGTGTCAATTTGCAGTGGGGATATGGAGGTTTGTTTAATGCAGGAGTGATGGGTTTTACTGCGCTTGGAGGTTTGACAGCGGTATTGGTTTCACACGATCCAATTTACGAAGCATGGGATAAAGCGGGCATCGGAATTGTGATTAGTGCAATAATTTTTGTTTTATCAATCACTGCACTCTTGTTTGTATTCAGAAATATTGAAAACAAACAAATAAGAAACACCCTTATAATCTTAATAATTGTTTTTGGTTTAATTGGTATTAATAATTTTTATGGACCTTCAATAGATATAATCGAATCGATTAATCCTGCTAAAACAGGTTTTCTCGGAGGTTTGGGTTTACCAATTATTTTTTCTTGGCTCATTGCTGCGGTAGTCGCCGGACTTGTGGCATGGGTAATAGGAAAAATTACTCTCCGATTACGGTCAGACTATTTAGCTATTGCAACTCTTGGTATTTCAGAAATTGTAATAGCAGTAGTTAAACATGAAGATTGGTTATCTCGAGGAGTAAAAAATGTTTCAGGTTTAGATAGACCTGTTCCATATGAAATTGAACTTCAGCAATCTGAATGGTTCCTTAATTTAGTTGAGAGAATAAACTTTTCAAAACTAGAAGCTATGCAATCTCTTTCATCAAGACAAGATTTGCTGAATGATCTTGTTATTAATAATTCAGGAATATTTGTAAAACTCTGTTATGTAGGATTATTTTTTTCAGTTCTTTTGTTAATCTTCTATCTAAGTCAACTTGCTTTAAACTCACCTTGGGGAAGAATGTTAAGAGCTATAAGAGATAACGAAGAAGCGGCTAGCGCAATGGGTAAAAATATCTTTGCTCAACATTTACAAATTTTTATAATTGGTTCAGCAATAATTGGTATAGCAGGAGCAATGCTCACTACATTAGATGGTCAATTTACACCTGGGTCTTATCGTCCATTAAGATTTACATTTATTATCTGGTTAATGGTTATCATTGGTGGATCGGGTAATAACTTAGGATCAATTTTTGGCGGATTCTTTATTTGGTTCATATGGATTGAAGCGGAACCATTGTCCATTGGTTTTATGAACATGTTGGCTGGTGGACTCGAATACGACAATCCTCTTAGAATGCATCTGCTGGGAAGCGCGGCACATCTTAGATTATTTATAATGGGGTTATTACTTTTATTGGCGCTGAGGTTTATGCCAAGAGGGGTAATACCTGAGAAAATCCAAAAAAAATAGGGGCCAAAATCGGCCCCTATTAACTAAAATGTTAAGATCTTAACGAACTGTAACTGTATTAAATTTACCGTTACCTATTTCAAGCTCTTTATAAGAACCAGAAGCTTCACCAACATCAGAGAACTCAACATTTGTTGCGCCTTGATAGTTAACTTGGCCTCCATCATTTAAAATTTGTAATGCTTTGCCTAATTCACCTGGAAAAATTTCTGTTCCAGGAGCGTTTGCAACTCCCATTACATTTTGAGCAATTGAAGATCTGTCCGCAGAATTACCTGCTTGTATTGCAAGCAATATTAAAGCAGCTGCATCGTAGGACTCTGGTTCGAATGGTCCATCACCTGGGATGCCGTTTGAAGATGCAATTGATTTAAACATGTTTGCTCCTTCTGATTCAGATCCAGGTAAAGTTCCAAAAGTTCCTGTCAAATCACCATCTACATTTTCAATAAGACTGTCACCAATCATTCCATCGGCAAGAATAAATCTTGAAAATGCTCCAGTCTCCATTGAGTTCTGAATGATTCCTCGACCACCTTGGTCTACGTAACCAAGAACAGCAACTTCTGAGGCACCTGAAGCTGATAGTGTTGATACTTCTGCTGAGTAATCACCTTTGCCATCCTCATGAGGTACTTCAGTCGTAACAGATCCACCCATCGCTTTAAATGCATTTACAAAACTATCGGACAGTCCTTTACCGTAGTCATTATTAGTATAAGTAACAGCAACTTCGTTGATACCTCTATCCATAACTACTTGAGCTAATACTTGCCCTTGTCTTGCATCTGATGGTGCAGTTCTAAAGAAGTAACCTTTATCATCAATGTCCGTTAATGCCGGTGAAGTAGCTGATGGAGAAATTATTGTTACCCCATTAGGCACTGCTACATTATTTGCAATTGCAGTTGTAACTCCTGAGCAATCCGCTCCCATTATTGCTGCAACATTATCTGATGTTACTAGTCTTTCAGCCGCTGAAGTTGCCGCGCCAGCATCAACACATGTTGAATCAGCACGAACAGAACTTACTGTTGCTCCGCCTAAAAGCAATCCAGAGTCACTTGCCTCTTTCATCGCAAGTTCAGCTGAACTGGCCATTGTTGGCGTGAGTGATTCAATTGGACCTGTAAATCCAAGAATTACTCCGATTTTTATTTCGTCAGTAGATGCTTGATCTGACTGTCTATCACAACCATAGAACAGTCCTAAGACCAACACCCCTGCGATTAAACTGAATATCGTTTTTTTCATTAATAATCTCCCATTTTAATTGGCCTATATGCTAGCAAATCAGCCAATACGGATCAACTTTGATTTTATTAATTAAGTTATTATAGTTGATAAAAATGACCATTTTCCAAAGTATATTTACAAGCACATTTTTTATACTTCTACTTATTATAGTTGTTCTCACAGTTATTTATACATTTAGCAGCTTTGAAAAAGGAGACTTAAAATCCTATCAGGAAAAATCTGATTATAATTTTGCCAATCTTTCTAGAGGTCAAACAGCCTATAAGGATTATGGAAATAAAAATGATCCTGCAATAATTATTATTCATGGCGCAACTTTGCCTTCAGAAGGATATGTTGGTTTCTGTGAGGGATTAAGTCTAAAAGGCTATAGAGTAATCTGTTATGATCAATACGGAAGAGGTTACTCTGATAGACCTGTGTCAGATTACAACATGGAATTTTATCTAGATCAACTTAATGAATTGTTAGGTTATTTAGAAATAAAGAAATCTATTTTATATGGTTCATCCATGGGAGCCCCAATTGCAATTAGTTACGCTAACAAATATCCAAATCAAGTATCTGCTATTGGTTTACAAGTTCCTTTAGTAAACAGTAACAGCAAAATACTTAGTGCGTTAAAAACACCAGTCTTAGGAAATTTTATTTTAAGAGTTTTTGGAATTCCTTTTTCAAAAAATAGAGCTGATCAATGGGTAACCAATAATCCTGAACAGAGAGATTTAATTGACAGGTACATTGCACAACTTACACTACCTGGAACAGAACAATCATTACTTTCTTCAATACGTAATATTGCAAATACAAACTTTATTCCTGATTATAAAAAATTCTCACAATCCGATATTCCTATTCATATAGCCTATGCAAGTGATGACGATGAAATTGATCCAAAAACTGTTCAACAGGTTTTAAGCTTAATTCCAAGAGCTGAAAGTTTTGTTTTTACCGGTGGTCACGGTGGTGGCGGATTTATTGTTGATGAACTTAATAATATATTTACTAGCTTCCTTAATAAAAATTTAAACTAAGAGCAATCTATCAATCTGTGTTGTATAGTTTCTTGTGCAGTTTTCTCTTTTTTGTTTCCAATTGCCAACTTTACATTCTGATGCCATCTGAAGTGTGTCCCGGCCGTAACGATAGTTAATTGCATCGATTGCTGACATAAGATCAGAATTTTGATTATAATTTTTTTCAAATAGCGTCTCCTGAATTTCTGAGTCATCACATAAACCACTAAGAAGCACACCTGCTTTTTTATACTGATAGTTATTTTTAAAAATTCTCTTTGTAAGTAATAAAGCTGTTTCAATAATTGTTATACTATCGTGTGTTGGATGAGAAAGCGTTCTTGATGCCCCGTTTGAGTAATAAGCACTCTTCTTGTCAAAAGGATTAGTTCTTACAAAGACTGAAACACAAGACGCTGCAAGGCTTTCAGAGCGTATACGCTCAGCAGCTCTTCGCGCAAAAGTTGTGACAGCTTGCTCTATGTCTTCTAAATTTGTAAGAAGTTTTCCAAATGATCTCGTGGTACAGCAGCTTTTTCTTGTCATTGAGTATTCTTCAAGGGGAATACAAGAAATCCCTCTTAACTCTGTAATTGTTTTCAAGCCATTAACGCTCATCATTTTTCTTATCCATGAGTCACTGCAATTCTTTAGTAGTTTTGCATTATGTATGCCATGGTTAATTAATTTTTTTGATAAACGTCTTCCTACTCCCCACACATCACCCACTTCAGTTAGTTCAAGTATTCGGTCAATATTATTATAATTCACAAGTGAACATACACCGTTCAAAGAGTCATCTTTTTTAGCCTTGTGGTTTGCGACCTTTGCAAGGGTTTTTGTTGAGGCAATACCTATACTGACTGGAATTCCTGTATGCTGTAAAATAGTTTGTCTTAGTTGATGGGCATAAGACTCATAGTTAATTGGTAAACTGCTCAACTCTACGAATGCTTCATCAATCGAATATATTTCTGTATAAGGTGAAGAACTGGAAATAATATTCATTACCCGACGTGACATATCTGCATACAATGTATAGTTTGAAGAAAATACAACCACCTTTTCTTTTTCTACAATATCTTTCACCTTAAAAAGTGGAACACCCATTTTTATTCCAAGAGCCTTTGCTTCTTTGGAACGTGATATTATACAACCATCATTATTTGATAAAGCTACAACTGGTCTGTTGTTAAGTTTTGGATTAAAAACGCGTTCACATGAAACATAAAACGCATTGCAATCGATTAGTGCAAAAACTTTCTCTCTCATTAATTATCTATTATTTGGACTTAAACTATGAACAACGTTTGTGCATACTCCCCATATGGTAAAATCCATTTCTTCAGAGACTAAAACATCAATATAGTTCTTGTTAGATGATGACAAGCAAACTTGTTTATTTTCTATTTTTAAAATTTTAACACTCAGCTCGCCATCTAAAACTGCTATGATTATAGAATTATTTCTAGGCTTAATACTCCGATCAACAATGAGAAGGTCTCCTGGATAAATACCTGAACCAATCATAGAGTCACCGCGTGCTCGGACTATGAAAGTTGCATTTGGGTGCGGAATAAGTTCCTCATTTAGGTCAATTGTCCCCTCTGTAAAATCTCTTGCTGGAGAGGGAAAACCGCATTCTACTGCTTCTTTATAAAATGTTAAAAACATTGGATAAATTCTATTTTGTTCTTGTTTTGTTCTAATTATTGCACTAGTGGAGTTAAGAGTCAATACTGCTCAATAAATTTTTATGAAAAAAATTGTTTTTGAAAGAATGAAACAGCGTCTTTGTGACATTGCTTACGAGCTGCCCAATTACCTCCTGCGTGAGCTCCAAGGATATCAGGCGTTTCTTTTAAGAGGCGCATTCTTTCTTCAAGTGAGTCTAAATGAAAAGTATTATTGTTTTCATCGGTAAAAATTTGTCGTCCATCCATCTTTAAATCAATGAACATATCTTTCAGCCTAATGGCATAAGGAATAAATTCAACAGGGTCAATAGAGTCAAACGAATGATGAGCGTTTGGATAAGTTGTAAGATCTACACTACGAACTGGCTTCATGTACTCAATCATTTTCTTACAAAGGCTTAGAGGAGTATAGTCGTCGTCTTCTCCAAATAGAACATGCATTGGAGCATCTGACCAACGATTATCCTCAGGCTTAAGTAATGTTCCTGGATAAATAGGTAAATGCGCAGCAAACTTTTCACCATTCTGTGTAAGCACATCGATAATAGGTTGCCAGGCTGCATAGAAAGCTGTACTGCCACCAAGACTCCACCCCATGATACCTATTTTATCACTATCAACATCTGGATGTTTCGAAATTAATGTTAATGCACGAAATGCATCAGTAATCATCGAGGCAAGGGTAACCTCTGTTTGATTTTCAACAATCGAAATAACTCCTCTAGATTCGAAGTGATGAATTCTAAAAATAGCAAATCCAGCATCTAATAAATTAACCATGTGAGTGTGATGACCTTCTCTCAACCCTGCGCTACCATGAATAGGAATGATCAGAGGGCATGGCTTCTTCATATTTTCAGGAAAAATAAGTGTACCCCAAACATCTTGTTTATCATCCATGTTTTTGCCATTTAAAAGATCATAAAACTCATATGGATTAGATGACTTAAAAAAGAAGACACCTTTTTTTTTCTTTTCAAATGGATTTATTTCATTTGACATGACGAGGAGAGATTAAAGGAAATAAAATACTAATACAAACGTAAAAAAGGGTCCACTTGAAAAATCATTGGGGAAAAAAGTGGACCCTTTTTATTAGTTTAAAAGAATGGACTTAGTCTCTTATTGAGTAGGCAATAACACCTGTCTCAGCTACGTCAGTTCCTTCTTTTTCAGCTTCTTCGCTAATCCTTATGCCGATTGTGGCTTTCATAATGCCCCAAATAATTATGGACACTACGAATACGAACACACAAATTGATGCTGTGCCAAGGAATTGGGTTCCAAAGCTAGTATCCGGATTAGTAATTGGTACAGCAAGAGTACCCCACACACCTGCGATAAGGTGAACAGGAATCGCTCCTACAACGTCGTCAATTTTCAAGGCTGTGAGTAGTTCAGTACCAGCAAATACTAGTGCACCACCAATACCGCCGATAATGATTGCCATTAAAGGTGTTGGCATTAATGGTTCTGCTGTAATTGCAACCAAACCACCAAGCGCACCGTTTAACATCATCACTACATCAGTTTTACCTCTGACTAATCTTGTAATGGTCGCACATACTAGTACACCAGCACAAGCGGCAAGGTTTGTATTAATGTAAATTGTAGCAACAGCTGTTGCATCATCAAATGAACCTAAAGCTAACTGTGAACCACCATTAAATCCAAACCAACCTAGCCATAGAATAAATACACCTAGAGTTGCAAGAGGTATAGATGAGTTAGCAAACGGCACTAATTTACCATTATCAAATCTTCCAAGTCTTGGACCAAGAACAATTGCACCAGCTAATGCCGCTGCACCACCTGCTGCGTGCACAAGAGTTGAACCAGCAAAGTCTGAGAAGCCAGCAGCAGATAACCATCCGCCACCCCATTGCCAACCCATTTCGATTGGATAAATTACTCCAGTTAAAATTGCTACGAACAAAAAGAATGGCCAAATTTTTATTCTTTCAGCTAATGTACCTGAAACAATTGATGCTGTTGTTGCGCAGAAAACCATCTGGAAGAACCAGTCTGATCCATCAGAGTAACCAGTGGCAATTGCAGAACCATCACTCCATGAAGTAAATGATCCTATATAACCACCTTCTGGTATCCCGTAAGCTAAGTTATAACCAACTAACCAGAACATAATTCCGGCAATTGAATAAAGACCTATGTTTTTTGCTGCAATCGTAGAAACACTTTTCGATGTAACTAGACCCGACTCCAACATACAAAAGCCTGCAGCCATCCACATCACTAAGAACCCACTAATCAAAAACAAAAGTGTATTTAATGCATAAGCAGTTTCGTCATCGACACCAGCAAAAGCATTAGCAGATAATAGTGATGAAAATAATACTGTATAAAGTAGAACTTTTTTTAACATGTATTTTTTCTCCCTATAATTAAATTTATGAGTGCATCATTTATTAAATAAATGGATTCACAATTGTGGTTAAATGCCAATATGACAAGGTGTGGAAAAAAATTAATATTGAATAAAATCAATTGTTTAGCATTATATTTCTAATGCTAAATATTCACTTATCTCGATTCCTCCAGGCATCGGCAGCTAGAAAAACTACACCAATCATCATCGATAAGTAGACAAAGTATAAAATAGTGAGTCCATATGCGGTCAAATATGCCCAGCTAAACAATGAACCTACGATAACAGATATAATGCTTGGTATTAAAAATTTCATGAATTAAGAAAAAAGGTTAAGAAAGAAAATCTACATAAATTGGTGACGACCATGCGCGATGTTCATCAATTTCAGAACAAGTTTCAATATTTCTCGGATGTCTCCAGTCTTGCGTACACAATTTAAATTCTACACAATTACCTTCATCGTCAAACGTGCATACACCACCCTTCACATTTATCTGAGGTGATGGCAATTCAATAGCGCGGACATAATAACTTGCGTCTTTTTGATCTTTAAGGAAATCCTCATCCTTAAATCTAAACGTACACCCAACATCATCTGGATTACAATAATGTACTTTCCACGTATCAATTATACGGTCATCTATAGGTTGATCAGAATATTCTTGAGGTAAAACTTTTATGACTTCAATGCGTTGTATAAAATTTCTTTTATCACTTGGATTATAACATTCGTTGTAACACAATTCATCTACTCTGTCTTCTCCAAGAGCATTATACGCATCTTCTGGACATCCTGGCTTTTGTTCAAATGATCCCATAGCCTTGACTTCAAATTCTGGTACAGCATACATTTCAACAGATGAGCCCATAGGAATTTTTTTATCACCACTAATCATATTGAACCATAGAAGAATTCTAGTTCCACTTGTTGCATAGGTTTCTTTTCTTTTAAGAGCATCCCATATTTCTTCTTTTGAACGTCCATCTGAATGTACAGCAGCTAATCCACCTGTAGTGAAGAAGCCTCTTTGTTTTTCCCATTCGATTGTATTAAATCCAACAATCAACTCTGGGATTTCATATTGTTGAGGTTGAGAGTCAGATATGTATGAGTCTTTAACTGGGTTTGAATTCTTGCCGGTGGGGCTTAGACTTTTTGGAAAATACCAAGGATCCATGTGAAGTAGTCTATCAAAAAATTTAGTAGGTGGACCGCTTCCATCAATGTTATTTCCAAATAATTCTTTATATCCACTTCCCGGCGCAGAAGAGTGATTGTCGCTTGAGCCTATAAAGCCGTATCGAAACCTATGTTTTGTGCCATCATCTTTGAATTTAGTGAGAGCCAAACCGTATTGAGCACTTGCTCCAGGTACGTGATTCATTGGGGGGCTGTAACAATCAGTACATTGGCCAGAAATATTACGATCTAAGAAAGTATTTTTTGGGACAACTTGATAACCAGCTCGACCCCTATCTACCACTGACTGTTTTGTTTCTTCTCTTCTTGATGCGCACTCAGGCTCATCTGTGCCTTCATCGATGCATCTCTCATATATTATCTTGCCGGCCTGCCAACATTGAGGAATGTAATTGTCAGATGGATCAGGACATGTTTGGGTTCCAATATCGATTACTTCTTCCGAACCATCAGGGTTTTCAATGGTAAAAGTTCCTTGATTTAAATCAATATCACCCATTGTAAAAGTAAAAGGCCTTGACTCTTGTTGGCCATTTCTGACAACATCGACACCACGCCAAGAACGATACTCTTCAGCGTTACCGTGCCCAGAATAAGTTTCGAGAAGCTCAAACATTTTTGGAAATTTTTTTGAGTGCTCTAAACTTTTATCAAGAGTATAGCCAGCGGGTGTATAAAGTCCCCATGATTGGCCATGAGGTATAACCATATAGTCACTATCGTACATCTCTAATCTTGTAACTAAATCAAGTGGCGTGACCGCTTGTTCGTAACAATCAAGCGGCAAATCTTTTGACGGTGTTCTTAAATTACAATCAGGTACTTTAACTGTTTCCACCTGATAACGTTGAAAGTCATTATAACGTTTGAAATTTTCAAGATCGACAAAAGGGTACAGTGTCCCTGGCAGCAATGGTCTTGCAGTCATTGCTTGTCGTGCTACAGATAATGATGCGATCGCTCGAGGTGGCACCAATTGATCATCTTCTTCCTTTAAAATTACATTGTGATGTCCCCAATGATTGCCTCTGACAACACCAACTTGTGTCCACTCCCAACCTAAGAATGCCACACAGTCAGGATTTACTGGGTCAACATTCAAGGCATTACATTTTCGAATAGTTTCTTTTGTTTCCATCCATCTCTTTGGAGTTGTTGCTTCTGCATGATCATTAATTGACCAAAAATCTAATGCTGAACAGTGTCTTGCAAAATCACAGGCATCTGCAACAGGATGTACGCCATTCCCTCCAGTAATAGGTAAGCTCATTGCATGCGCGTCTGCAGAAAAAGTTGAGTGAACATGCAAATCACCAAATAGGATTTGCTTTGTCGGTATTTCATTTAATGACTCCATGGCCTGAAGTTGTCGTTTTTTCTTATCTTCAACAAATTCAACTGTATTTATTTTTCCAGTGATTTCACCGGGTCCAAGATCTTCACTGAATAAACCAAATTGTAAAACAACAAGACAACTAATGATAAAGAGAATAGATAGAATAAAAAAATATCTTATAACTTTTAAAATATTCATATAAAAAAAGTATAGTTCTGGCACTGCTTATGTCAAAAGTATTTTCGTTACAATGATAAAAAAACCTATGGTAATCTCTCTAAAATGATGAAATTTTTTAATAAATTAAATGTATTATTTTTTACTGCAATCTTAGCAGGACTTTTTTTGATTTTTTACGATACAATTAGTTTTAATGACAACTTATCTCTCAGTAATAAAAAAGCTGTTGCTTTAGTGAATGAGACAGTCATCACAGAAGACCAGTTCCTCAGATATGCAACAAATCTTGGAGCTGATTTAGACCTTAGCAACGATTTTGAAATACTTGATCTTCTTCTTGAACGTATGATTGAGGAGGAACTTTTGGTGCAAAGAGGCATAGAACTTAATTTGCATAAAAAAGATATTGGAGTAAGAAAGGAAATGATTACTCAGGTCATCGATTTTATTATTCAAGTTGAAGATAATCAAATAACCGAAGCTAATGTGAGAGACTATTTTCAAAAAAATATAAATAAGTATGCACCAACAGAGAAAATTAAATTTGATTTTATTTTTTTAAAATCAAACAATCCAAATTCTGTTTTGCTAGGAACTGAGTCTGATCTTAAAACGCTTGATACAAAAATAAGTAACATTAATCTTGAGTTAGTTACTAAAACCTTTTCCGAGGTAAAGGAGAAGTATAACGAAAATAACTTATTTAATATACCTCAAAAGTTAATCAATATCAAAGATTGTGAACAATTATTAGGCAAAGGCATTTGTAATCAGATAACCATGATGGAGACAAATTCTATTTCTGAACCAATTTTTGGAACAAATGGATATTATATTTTTAAATTATACGATATACAAAAATTAGACGTGAATGAAGATTACTTCGAGGAAATAAGAGAGAAAATTATATTTGATTATAACAATCAGCTAGATGATCAAAAATTAAAAGACTACCTTATATATTTAAAAGAAAATTCATCCATCACTAGGTATGATTTTCAATAAATAATGAATTACATCATTGCAAACACAGTCATAATCCTCTTTTTTCTTTTAACACCATTGAATGCCCACTACTTTAGTGAGTCATTCTCTAAATGGAACGTTGTAGATAACAAAGTTGAGGCAAATTTTTCTCTTTTAACACTTGAATCCACTCGTATTTTTCAAGTTGAAAACTATCAGAGGATTATGTTTGAAGAGAATTTGAGTGAGACCGATGTATTCAAAATCTACCTCAGCCAGCATCTCAAAGTCACCTCAGAAGGCAAAAATTGTTCTCTTGTTGATGAAATTAAAGAATTAAATTCTCAAGAAGGAAGTTTAAATCTCTCACTAAATTTTGAATGTCCATCAAACAAAGAAATAAAAATTATTAATAATGCACTGTTTAATCTTGTTCAAAGCCATATTCATATAGCACGTATCTACATTGACAATAATTTATATACTGAAAAAGCCTTATTTTTTAATGATCAGTCAATTGATTTAAATGAAGAAAAGGAAAATAATAGCTTCTCGAATAGTTTTTATAAATTTTTCTCATTGGGTCTTGATCATATTCTAAGTGGCTATGATCACTTGCTATTTATTCTTGGACTATTGCTTTTAGTAACAAATTTAAAACGATTGCTTCTGGTAATCACTGGATTCACTATTGGACACAGTTTAACTTTATCACTTTCAGTAATAAACATTATCCAAGTAAAATCCTCTTTAGTTGAAGCATTAATTGGTTATACAATAATGTTCGTAGGCTTGGAATATTTGTATAAAGAAAACAAAGATCATAGAGTAAGTATGATCTTTATAACAACACTAAGTTTATTACTTTTAATATTTGGCAATTTAATCAATCCAAATTTCCCATATTTCTTAATATTAGGAATACTTCTATTTTCTCTAGGTTATTTTTACTTACTTAAAAATTTAAATTCAGAAAATAATTTGCTATCTATTATAACAATTATTTTTGGACTTATTCATGGATTTGGTTTTGGAGGATTTTTACTTGGCTCAAAAATAAGTAGTGAAAATATTTTCTCTGGATTATTAGGTTTCAATTTAGGGGTAGAAGTAGGTCAGATAATTTTTGTCTTATTAATTTTATTAATATACAAATTATTAATGACATTAAAAATTACAAAAATAATAGAAGTCATGAAAAATCTTTCATTCTTTGCAGTTGTTTTCTTTGGTTTCTTCTTTTTTATTCAAAGACTCATAGCTTAAAAAACAAATAAAAACATCAGGCTCGTAATAACTATCACTATTGATGAAAGAGATATTCTCATTGTTATAAACCATAATTGTGAGATTTTTTGCTGTTGATACAAGTAATAATCATGAACGGCAGATATTAGAAAGCTTACAAGAATTAAACCTAATGAGAGACTTAAATTCTCAATACTCAAAAGTGCAGACCAAGCAATCAATGGGGGCATAACAGAAATGATAAGTGGAATAAAGACGTAGTAAATTTTGTCAGCAAAAGCTGTGATTAGGCCCCACTGAATACCACCCAGAAATGATGAGATGATTGCTGCATATGCAACATATATAAATAAAAGTAATCCATACAATTCTTCAATTGGAGGTGATATTGCGCATGCAATTAAAATTAAGATAAATGGAATTAATCCGAGTCCACCTAAAATAAATGATTGTTTTTGGCCCATAACTAGTCGGTAAATAATCCCAAGAATTTTAGAAATTCAAGTTTTCCACCTTCTACTTCGATCGTGTTATTTGCTAGGAGAAGAGAGATAGCAGCTACATTTTTTAGACCGGCAAATACTTCCTTAAGAGTTTGTTGATCAGTGATGACTTTAACTTCAGCACTAGAATCTGGTATTTTACTTAACTGGGCTACTCCTTTTCTTATATGTATAGTGTATACTTCTTCGCTATCGATAAATCTAAATTCATATTTTTTTGTTATTTCAACAGATTTTTCCGCGTTAAGATTTACGGGTAGCGACTTCATTATTGCTTTCATTGGTGTTGCTTGTAATTGTTCAGACGTAACACTATTCGGAGTTGATGGATTTACATCAATTTCATTCCTTAATTCACCTGCAACTGTTTTATAAAAATAGTAATCGTTAGATGCAAGTTGAAACTTGGCTAATTGATCAGCTGCAGTAGCTTTTATATTTTTGGCTTGTGTATTTTTTGCATCAAGTGCGATTAACATATCTGCTAGTTCCAAGGCCCACTGATATTCTCCATTATCGAGAGCATTTTGTGCCTCATCAGATATTTTAGTTTGCCTTTGAGCCATGACCTCAAGTTTTTTAGCTCTCTCTTCAACAGTCAGAGGATGAAGGTCAGATATGTTTCCACTAAACCAGCCAATATACCCACTAAATGTTGATCTAATATAAGACGATATAGAGCCATAAAAAGGTTGTAAGTACGGAGACTCAGCTAGGTGCTTTGGTAATTTTACTTTTTGCACAATCTCATCAGGCGTTAATCCTTTATTTGCATACCTTATAGTTTGGTCATGAACAAACTGAATGCCATCTCTATAATCAGTGAGAGCTTTTTCTACATTTTCTTTTCCACTTATAGGACGCGAGTGACTTGGAACCAGATGCTCTGCATTAAGTAATCTGATTTTATCGAGACTATCGACCCATTCCATAGGATTTCTAAATTTTGTTCCTCTTATTGCGTATAAATTTGCAAATGATCTATAAAAATTATCACCAACCATCACAGCTTTTTTCTTAGGTATCCACACATATAGATGATCATCTGTCTCACCAGGCACATGCGCTAAGACAAATGTAAGATTATCAATTTCAATAGTTAACTCATCATCAAAAAGTATAGTTGGTCTGACAAGGCCAAGTGTTTCTTGATCATTAATTTCTAGAAACCCTCCAATGCCTTGATGAACTATTTCTTCCTCGGGTAGAGGTATTCCAAACTGCCTTGCCGATCTTTGAAAGATTATTGGTCTTATAGTTGTTGCTATATTATCTAAATTATAAATTATATTTTCTTGCGCATATATTTCTGTTTCATTTTCGTTATAGAAAACAGTTGCACCACCAAGATGATCTAAATGATTATGAGTGTAAACGATAGCTACAATTGGTTTTTCTGAAATTTCTCTAAAATCTTGATATAATTCTAGCGCTCTTTCAACAGAACCCAATGTATCAACAATTACTAAACTGTTTTCCGTTTCAACCATAATTGAGTTCGCAAGGCCATATCCTACACCAACATAAATGTCCTCGGTTACTTCAATTAAATCCTTTTTAAATTCTTTTGCATGCTCCTGAGACAATCCTTGATCTGAGCTAAATGTCTCATTAGACTGATTTTGATCACCACATGAGACAAGAAAAGTGATTATAAATAGAAAGCTTGTTAATATTTTCATGAATTGATTATTAAGTATAAAAATATCTTCTACGAAAAAATGAAAAAATACAACAATGAAATTATTGGTGCAATTTGTCTTCTTGCAGCTGGATTTTTTTTAAGTTTTGGAGGGTTGCTTATTAGACTTGTGGATGATGCAACTACAATGCAAGTAACTTCCTATAGATCTATTACATTTTGCTTAGTAGCTTTAATTTACATATTAATAAAATTTAAATCTGAAACACCGAAAGCTTTCCATAAAATTGGTAAGGATGGGTTATTGCTTGCTGTTATTTTAGCGCTCAGTAATATTTTTTTCGTTTTTGGGATGAGCAACACCTCTGTTGCAAATGCTGTTTTTTTAATGAGCACTGGGCCATTATGGGCTGCCTTAGCTAGTTATTTTTTTCTAAAAAAAATCGTTGGCACTAAAACTATTGTTGCGATAGCAGGATCAATGATTGGAGTCGCAATTATGTTTTCCCAGGGATTAGAAACGGCTAACAGTCTTGGTAATTTAATCATACTTGGTGTTCCAATTTGTTTTGCATTACAACTCACATTAATTAATAGACGGTCACATGTTGACTTTATGCCATCAACTTTTCTTTCAGGTATATTGGTTATCATTATTGGCTTATTAATTATTCAAGACCATTCAATAAGTACAAGAGACCTATTGCTTGTTTTATTCATGGGTGCATTTCAAGTAGGTCTTGGTTTTATGTTTATTACAATTGGATCACGCTATATTCCTCCCCATCGAGCAGCTTTATACGTTTTATTAGAACCTGTCTTAGCTCCAATTTGGGCATGGGCTGGTGTTGGTGAAAAACCTCCGATGATAGAATTACTTGGTGGCCTTATAGTTTTTACATTTGTAACATGGAGACTTGTGGATCAGTTTATTGAGAAAGAAAAAAATATTTAATTATCTGCCAAGTTTTTTTGAATAAAAAATGCTTGTGAGAAAATAAATATAAAAGTTAGACCCATAATTCCAAATAATTTGAAGTTTACCCAAACTGCATCAGAGAAATTTCGATAAACTATTTCATTTGTAGCTGCCAAAAATAAGAAAAAATAAGCCCATCTTTTACTTAGTTGTATCCAGCCATAGTCAGTGAGTTTTATTGCAGTACCCATTAAAGACTTTAATAGTGGCCTATCAAAATATAAGCCTCCAAATAGTACAAAAGAAAAAATAAGATTAACCAAGGTAACCTTAAACTTAATAAAAAAGGGATCATTGAAATAAATTGTTAAAGCTCCAAATATAAATATTAAAATAGTACTGAACAACAGCATTGGAGAAACTTTGCGGTCTATAATGTATGATCCAACAATTGCAACTCCTGCAGCAATCATAAGTGGCAGAATTGCTTCTTCAATTTTACCAGTTTTGATAAAAAAATAAAAAAATACTATAAGAGGGCCGAGCTCAAATAATTGTTTTAGTGAACTTCTCATTCAATTAAATTTAGTTATGTTTTGTCTTAGAAATATATTTTCCGTTTTTTATTCCATTAAACATCTCTTCAACAAGGGGATGTGAAACAGGATCATCTGTTTCATCTGGTAATAAATTTTGTTGAGAGACATAAGCAACATAAGAAGGTTGGCTGGGCGCTTCGGCTAACAAATGATAAAACGGTTGATCCTTTCTAGGTCTTACTTGTAACGGAATAGATTGATACCATTCTTCAGTATTATTAAATTCTGGATCAACATCAAAAATTACTCCTCTAAAGTCAAAGTACTTGTGCTTTACAATAGAACCTATTTGAAATTTTGCTTTATTAATCATTAATAAAGAGGTTACTGTATTCGTGATGAAATTCAAGCATCGAAATTTTATTTATTAAATAACTATTTAACTAAATTACTTAACACTTCGTATTTGATATACCCGGGATAAATCGAATCATTAATTACAGATGCTGGGGTTCCTCTTAATCCTAAACTTTGTGCTAATTTAAAATTTTCATTAATCACTGCATTTTCAGTTTGATCCAAAGCCTGATTAAAAATTTTCTCACCATCAAAATTGTTTTCATTTAATAGAGTAATTATTGAGTCTTTTTTCATTCTTGGTCCAAGTTTCATTAGTCCATTATGAATGTCAAAATACATATCAGGATAATTATCCCAAATAATTAGTGCGATTTTTGCCGCTGTATCTGATATGTCGCCAAAAATTGGCCATTCAAGATAAACAATTTTAACATTTTCTGACTCATTTAATATTTTTTCAAAATCTTTTGCCTGTTTTGCACAATAGCCACATCTATAATCGAAAAATTCTACAACTGTAATTTCTGCATCACTGTTTCCAACTGTTGGGAGAGCGCTCGCTTCGTGATTTCGAAGGATGAAACTTGCAAGATTCTGGTCATCTTGTGCAGATGCTAAAGTTGAGATAGTCATTAGAAGTGTGGTGATTATAAATATATTTATTCTTTTCATCATAATTTCTCGTCGTATTTTTTTAAAGCTGCTGTAGTACCAAGATGTAAAACATTTTTATTAAATTTGTAGCCTTTGATCAAATTTTTTGAAATTAAATCATCCCATACTTGATTAATTGAAAAAACACTACTTTTTAAGTCTTTGAATGCTTCTTTTCTAATAATCTGAGCACCATTAAATACGTAGCCTTTACTAGTTGTATCATTATATCTTTGTATATAGTCATCTTTCGTAAATGAAAAATCACCTTTACCATCATAGCCACTTATAAGATCTATCGGCGTCAGAGCAAGTAACGACATTGTATCTTTTGGAAAATTCTCTATCATTTCTTTAAAGAAGACAGTGTGTTCATCTTCCCATAAATTGTCACAATTTAAAATAAATACATGTTCTATTTTATTTTCATCCATAATTTTTTTTATTCCACCACCAGTATCTAATAGGCAATCTGTCTCATCAGAAATTTTGATTTTTGGATTATTTAGATTTTTTAAATACGAGATAATTTGATCAGATTTGTAATGAACATTTATGAAAATTTCCTCAAAGCCTAACTCCTCCATAATATTTATTGAATGTTCTATAAAGGGTTTTCCGTTTACTTCAATCAATGGCTTCGGTAAATCTAAAGAATATTCTCTTACCCTTTTGCCTAACCCTGCAGCAAGAATAATTGAAGACTTCATAATTGAAGCTCTTTTATCTGCAACTCTTCAATCCATTTCATCATATCAAAAAACAATGATGATTTTAAATTTGATTTAATAAAATTAAAAGTTGCAGGAAAATACTCTAAATATCTTTCTTTTCCATCTCTAATCGAAAGTCTACTAAATATCCCAAGAATTTTTAGGTTTCTCTGGAGAGAAAAAAAGTTGATTTCTCTTAGAACCATATCATAATTTTCATTCGTCATTTTAATATAGTATTTAATTAATTCTTCTTTTTCATTTTCATTTAAGGGCATGCGTACGTCCTCCAATAGCGAAGCAAGGTCATAAAATGATGAACCTAATAATGCATCTTGAAAATCTATCAAACCAACTTGTTTTAGAGGCTCCTTATGATCCTTTAGAATTAAATTATCAACGTGGTAATCTCTAAGAACAAGAGTATCGTTTTGAGATTTTATATTTAAGAAAGCTTGTTGTAAAATTTGGTAAAATTCATCTCTTTTTTTATTACTTATTTGCATTTCAAGTTTTTTCTCAATGAACCATTCAATAAATAAAATTGACTCTTCATGTAGCTCCTCAAAATTATAAGTTTTTAATTTACTTAAATAAGATTTATTTTGGTGAGATTTAATTTTTATATCAATTAAAACATCAATTGCTTTCTTGTATAAATTTTTTTTATTTTCTTTATTCATATGTTTAGAAAAAACTCTATCTCCAAAATCCTCTAGAAGAATGAAACCTTCTTTGTTATTTACATCTATTATCTTAGGAGCACTTAAATTAAATGAATGAAGTATCCTTGCAATTTCTAAAAATTTTGAAACTGACTCACCTTTTTCAGGTGCTGCATCCATGGCTAGGATATTATTTTCTAATCTATAATATTTTCTGAAAGATGCATCACTTTTAATTGCAAATAAATTTTTAGTAGAGATTTTCTGTTTCTCTAAATATAGTAATAGCTTATTGAAACGATTATCCATCGATTTTTAAATTTTTAAACCTACCAAATTTTTTTATGTCAACCTTACGATTATTATTTTTTAAAATTTTAAATATAATTTCTATTCGATCTGATGGGAGAATTTCTTTAAATTTATCAGACCATTCTATTAAACATGCATCGTCAAATGTAGACTCCATAAAATTTAACTCAACTAACTCTGCA
This sequence comes from uncultured Pelagibacteraceae bacterium, assembly GCA_902614655.1. Classification (GTDB taxonomy): domain Bacteria; phylum Pseudomonadota; class Alphaproteobacteria; order Pelagibacterales; family AG-422-B15; genus CACNXQ01. The sequence goes on along the minus strand of CACMLX010000007.1, from coordinate 37,671 downwards.
GCTGAATTAAGTCTATAAAAATCAAAATGATTAATTTTAATATTTCTATGTTCATACACCTGCAATAAGGTGAAGGTTGGACTTGGTATTTCTTTTATTTTTGCATCTTTTAAATACTCTTGAATAAAATACCTACTGAATGTGGTTTTTCCAGATCCTAAATTACCATTAAGACAAATTACTATATTGCTACCTTTAGAAAACTTGACTAATTCTCTAGCAAACAGTTGAGTATCCTTCTCATTTTTCAGAAGCATAAATAAACTCTAACACTAAAATAAAATTTAGTATCGATAAGCTTCAGGTTTATAAGGACCCTCTGGAGTTACACTAATATAGTCAGCTTGATCTTTGGATAATTGTGTAAGTTTAGCTCCTACCTTTTCTAAATGGAGACGTGCAACTTTTTCATCCAAATGCTTTGGAAGTACATAGACTTTTTTTTCATAATTTTCCGAATTATTCCACAATTCAATTTGTGCTGTTACCTGGTTTGTAAAAGAAGCACTCATTACAAAGCTTGGGTGCCCAGTTGCACAGCCTAAGTTTACAAGCCTTCCTTCAGCTAATAGAATGATTCTTTTTTCATCTGGAAAAGTAATTTCATGTACTTGTGGCTTGATCTCATCCCATTTATAATTTCTAAGTGCATCAACTTGAATTTCGTTATCGAAGTGACCAATGTTGCATAAAATTGCTCTATCTTTCATATCTCTCATGTGGTCTGCGGTAACAATATCTTTATTCCCAGTAGCAGTAACAACTATATCTGCTTCCTTAATCATTTCATCCATCAATACAACTTCATAGCCTTCCATTGCCGCTTGTAATGCACAAATTGGATCCGTTTCAGTAACCATTACTCTTGCACCACTTTGACGTAATGAAGCAGCACTGCCTTTGCCAACATCACCAAAGCCAGCAACTATAGCAACTTTACCTGACATCATGACATCAGTTGCTCTTTTAATTCCATCAACTAAACTTTCTCTACAGCCATAAAGATTATCGAATTTAGATTTGGTGACTGAGTCATTTACATTAATCGCTGGCACCATTAATGTACCTTCGCTTTCCATTTTTTTTAATGCGAGTACACCTGTAGTTGTTTCCTCTGAGAGCCCTTTTACTTCTTTTAATAGGTCATTATATTCTTTATGCATTAAACTTGTAAGGTCGCCACCATCGTCGAGAATCATATTTGGTTTCCAACCCTCTTTACCTTCAATCGTTTGCCTTACACACCACCAATATTCTTCTTCTGTTTCGCCTTTCCATGCATAAACTGGTATACCTGCCTTTGCTATTGCGGCTGCAGCATGATCTTGTGTTGAAAATATATTACAAGATGACCATCTAACATCAGCACCTAATTCTACTAATGTTTCAATTAGCACAGCAGTTTGTATGGTCATATGAAGACAGCCGAGAATTCTTGCCCCATCAAGTGGTTTTTTTCCTTTATATTCACTTCTTAATGCCATTAATCCAGGCATTTCAGTTTCAGCAAGTGAAATCTCTTTTCTACCGAAATCTGCAAGACTTATATCTGCTACTTTGTAATCCTCATTTGCCATAGATTATAAAATATAGGTTATATACAACATTAATCAATCTTAATATTTCATCTAGTCTGCCAATGGTAAATTAACAATGAACTTAGCACCCATTATATTTCCACCTTCTATGACGTTGTCCGCAGATATATAGCCATCATGAGCATCTATAATTTGCTTAGCAATACTCAGACCTAAACCTGAATGACCTTGATCGCTTTTATTGTCTCTAAAAGAATAAAATCTATCAAAAATTCTTTTTATGTTTGGATCCTTAATTCCTGGGCCTTCGTCAGAAATAGAAACACTTAGATAATTTTCCGTTGACGATAATACAATCTCTATAATACCGCCTGATGAGGAGAATGAGGCGGCATTCATTATGATATTATCAAAGGCTTGATAAAGAAAAGATTTTTGGCCATTGACCAGAAGATTTTGATTTTCATTGGCAAAAAATTTTATATTTAATTTATTGGAAACATTCTCTTTATAATTATGAATTAACTCATCTAAAAGTTCCCTGATATTAAAAACATTAGACTGGCTTTTGTATAAATTAACTTCATCTTTAATCATTGATGAATAATCAGTGATAATATTCTCAATTCTTGAAATATCATTTAAGATTAAATCTAGAAATTTTTTCTGCTCATCATCTAATTTATCATTGATTACATCAGTGGCCATTCTTATGGATGCAAGTGGATTTCTTATCTCATGCATTAGATCAGCTGAATTATTTTCAGCATTATCTATTTTTTGATATAGGTTTTTAAGCACGGTATTAATAATTTTTGAAAGCTGACCAATTTCATCTTCTCTCCTATCAAGAACAGTAATTAATGGTTTCGATTTAACATCTGCATCTACATTTTCAGCAGCTTTTGCTAATTTTTTTATTGGCTTAAGAATTATGAAATTTAAGAAAAAAGAAAAAAGAATGAGACTAAATGCAATAGCTAGACCAGCCAAAAGTACATAAAACCTTATTTGATTATTAATTCTTTGAATTTCAGTATTATCTTCGTAAGCAACTATATGAAAGACATCGTCATTTAGACTCACAGGTAAAATTGAAAATAGTTCTAACTTTTTATTTTCTTGTTGAACGGAAAAACTACTTTTTATTCCTTTTTTTGAATTATTATATTTTTCAATAAAGATTTCGTTATTAAGAAAATCCCTAGAGCTAGGGCTTTTTTTGTCCAAATTCAAAATTTCATTATCATTAGAATTTTTACCAAGCTCCTCAATCTCAATAAGCGGGCTTGGAGTAATGCCGCCTGAAGGAACATCATACCCTTTTGTATCAATCACTATATTTCCTTCATTATCTAAAATTAATATAGATAAATTTTTAATCTCTAGCTTAGATAAAATAGCTTCGTATATACTTTCAGACTCATTATTTCTAAAAAAATTTGATGAATTTAAAAAATTATAGATTATTAAATTTTGATTATCGATCTCCTTGAGTCTTTTATTCAATTGATAGTTATTTAAAACAACTATTAATACTGTAGTTGCTATAGCTAGCAGAACTAGTCCTAGCAAATTGTAAGATAAATATTTTTTTAATAAGCTGTTCAACTCTTTTATTTTAAACAGAAATATCTTTTATTTCCATTGATATCCTGAACCATACAATGTGTGAATAGCATTGAACTTAGGATCTATTTTACGAAATTTTTTTCTAATCCTTTTTATATGACTATCGATCGTCCTATCGTCTACATCAAGCTCATCATTATATGCTATCTCCATTAGACGATCTCTTGATTTTACAATTCCTGGTCTCTCAACTAACTCCTTAATTATTTTGAATTCTGTTGTAGTTAAATCTTCATCAAGTTGAACTTCTTTCCATTCACAAGAATGTCTTAAGCAGTCAAGTCTTAAATCACCGTGTAGAATTATTTCATTTACATTCTTACTATCAGAGTCAATTTTAACTCTATTTAGCGTATTTTTAATTGTTTCAATTAAAATTTCTTTGGAAAAATTACCTCCTTTTGTAACATAGCCATCAACACCCTGCATTAAACCTTTCAACTTATCTGCTTCTTGATCTTTTGATGTAAGAAATATTACTGGTATTTTAAGTTTTTCTCTTATCTTTCTAAAAAGCTCGTAACCATCCATACGAGGCATCTTTATGTCAATTACAGCTAAGGCCGGGGGATATCTAAACATCCCATTTAAAGCGGATTGACCATCACCATAAGTATGAATTTCAAATTCTTCTTTTTTCAGTAGCTCTTCCAAGGAAATCAAAATATTTCGGTCATCATCTACGAGTGCAATTAAAGTCTTCATACTTCTATTTATTAATAATGAGTTATGGCATTAAAATGGCAGAAAATCATAAAATATAACTAACAGGTATATTAACTTTGTAAATATTTGCCCTTAACATAAATGTAATTATATGTTTTTATCACACACTCATATCATGAATAATCATCTTAATAATCAAATTATAGAAAATGCTTCTAAAGTAAGCCGTAACTTAAGTTCTGAGGAACTATATGAAATATCTCATAAGAATGGAGAAGGGCAGTTGTCTAAACACGGCGCGTTAGTTGTCGAAACAGGAAAACACACAGGACGTTCGGCGAATGACAAGTTTTTTGTAAAGGAAGATGATAACAAAGATAAAATCCACTGGGGTGATACCAACGTGCCCATCTCTGAGGAAAATTATCAAAAAATAGCTAGTTCATTTATAGAATTTGCTAAAGGTAAATCGATATACTCTCATGATTTAATGGGTGGAGCAGATAGAAATCATTCATTAAAAGTTACAATAATTACTGAATATGCATGGCATGGTCTGTTTGCAAGGCACCTTTTAGTCAGGCCGACATCAGAGGAAGTTGATAGTTTCATTGCTGACTTTACAATAATAAATTTTCCAAATTTAAGAATGGATCCTAAAATTCATGGAACTAATAGTGAAACAGCAATTATCGTAAATTTAAAAGAGAAGGTAATTCTAATTTCAGGAACTGAGTATGCTGGAGAGACAAAAAAATCAGTTTTCACTCTTCTTAACTTTTTATTGCCAGAAAAAAAAGTTATGCCAATGCATTGTTCGGTTAATTCTGGGAATGATGGTGACTCAGCAATCTTTTTTGGTCTATCTGGAACTGGTAAAACAACATTAAGTGCTGATCCAAAGAGATCTCTATTAGGTGATGATGAGCACGGCTGGTCTGACGATGGTCTTTTTAATTTTGAGGGAGGATGCTATGCAAAACTTATTCGTTTATCAGAAGAAGCTGAACCTGAAATATATCAAACTACTCAAATGAAGGGAACAGTCATAGAAAATGTGATAATGAAAGAAAATGGCCTTTTAGATCTTGACGATAATTCTCTTACAGAAAATACAAGAGGTGCATATCCGTTAGATTATATTCCTGGTGTAATAAAATCAGGTAAAGCAAATCATCCAAAAAATATAATAATGTTAACTGCTGATGCTTTTGGTGTATTGCCTCCAATTGCAAAACTGTCACCTGATCAAGCTATGTATCATTTTCTATCAGGTTATACAGCTAAGGTTGCTGGAACAGAAATTGGACTATCAAATGAACCACAAGCAACATTTTCTACGTGTTTTGGGGCTCCCTTTATGCCGAGAAATCCAATAGAATATGGCAACTTGCTCAAAGAGAAGATTTCTAAACATAATGTAGACTGTTGGCTAGTAAATACAGGTTGGTCTGGTGGTGTTTACGGTGTGGGAAAAAGAATATCTATAAAAAATACTCGAAGGTTATTAGATGCTGCATTATCTGGTGAGCTTTCTAACGTAAAAATGAGAAAGGATGACAATTTCGGGTTTTTCGTGCCATTAGAAGTTAATGGAATTGATGGAAACGTCTTAGACCCAAGAAGCACATGGGCTGATTCATCTGAATATGATTTACAAGCAAAAAAATTAGTAAACATGTTCATAGACAATTTTGTAAAGTTTGAGTCTGATGTTGAAGAGAAAATAATAAATTCAGGACCTTCTCAAATTTAAGACTGTGTAGCAAATTCTGCGTCTTTTTTATAATTAAAACTAGCAATATAAAAACAAAGTATTGATACAGTCCCTGTTGCTCCTACAGCAACTAAAGACCAAGTATATGGTGAGGCTGTATTATTAAACACATAATCAGCAAGATACCCTGTGACGAAGCTTCCCAATCCCATACCAATTATATTTACACCTAAGATAAATACTGCCAACATGGTGGATCTTACTTTGTATGGAGTAAGTGTTTGCATAGCTGCAAATATTGGCCCTACCCAAAATGTAACATTCACAGATATAAAAAATAACGTAAAATAAAAAAATAAACCACTTGGCTCAATAAATCTGTAACTTATAGTTAGCGGAGTTAATATTAAATATGAAATCGTAAGAACAGTCATTGCACCGCCCTCAAATTTGGAGCCAAACTTATCTGTTATAACACCACCTACTACAGCACCAAACGTTCCACCTATAATAAAAAAGGTTCCAAATAGTAGGTTATAAGATGAACTTGTAAAACCTCTCTCATTGACTGCCCAAAGAAGTTCAAAATTGCCAGTACCAAGTGGTATATGCATAAAAATACCACCAATTATTAGAAATATGATTGATTTTGAATTTGAAAATGTCTCAAGAGTTTTTGAGATTATTTCTTTAGTGGATAAACTTTTTTCATTTTCATTGTGTATGATTTCTTGTTCTCCTCTTTTAGGCACAGCAAGAAAATAGGTTATGATTGCCAGAACTATACCTATTAAACCTAATGTTATGAAAACTGTTCTCCATCCAAATATAGGTCCAAAGACCGAAGCTATAATTAAACCAACTCCAACACCAAGTGGAATACCTAGGTAATAAATAGCTGATGCTGTCGCTCTTTTATTTTGTGGAAATAAATCAGAAAGCATTGAGACTGCATTTGGAGTTAGTGCTGACTCACCAATGCCAATTAGGGCCCTTGCAATTATCAAATGAACAAAGCTTTTTGCAATACCCGTGAATGCAGTCATTAAACTCCACAAAAAGACACCTATTGCAATAATTTTCATTCTATTAAATTTGTCCCCAAGAACTCCCATAAAAATTCCAAATATCGAGTAGAAAAAAAGAAAATAAACACCTGTTAAAAGACCCCATTCAACATTTGAAAGGTTAAAATCACTTTTTATTTCATTTGCAAAAGCCATTAATAAATTTCTATCTACAAAATTAAAGATATTAAGAAGTAGAAAGAAAGCTAAATACTTATTTGCAGGAAGCTTGCTCATTTGTTTAATTTTCTATCATAATCGTCTTCATATCTGACAATATCGTCCTCACCAAAATATGTGCCTGTCTGAACTTCAATTATATTTAGTGGTGAGTCAGTATTATTTTCTAAGCGATGTTTACTACCTACCGGAATAAAAATTGAATTATTTACTTTTAAATGATGCTCACTGTCATCAATTAATACAGTTGCATCACCCTTAATTACTGTCCATACTTCAGATCTTTTAGCATGTGACTGATAACTAAGTCTTGAATTTGGATTTACCTGTATTTCCTTTATTTTATGATCATCACTATCATCAATTACTCTAAACCAGCCCCATGGTCTGTATTCAAGTGGTCCTTGCCAATTTTTTAATATCCAACTAGATGAATTCTTTTTAAAATCTCCACCAACACCAAATTCAAATTCTACATTTTTATTATTTTTAAATTTTTCCATCTCAGGAATATTATCTGAGGTTCTATCCCCTCCATTTGCAAAAATTATTTTATTATCTGGATATTGATCTATTACTTTTTGAATTGCGCCTGAAGCTGAATTTAATTCATCATCAGTAAATTCAATCGCTTTATCCACTACAGATAAATTTGATACTATTTCAATTCTTTCCTCGATTGGAAGAAAAGGACTTCCTTTTTTTTGTACCAACCATTGATCAGAATTGACTCCCACAATAAGTTTATCTCCTAATTTTTTTGCATCCTTTAGATATGCGATGTGCCCACTGTGAATTGGATCAAAGCCTCCAGTAACAAGAACAATTACCTCTGACATTAATGAGCATCACTCCAATTTAGAGCATGGTTATGGTCAACTACTAAAGGTACAGAAAAATCAAATTTGGGCATTAATGCATTTTCCATTTCTTCTATAATAATTTTTTTAAAGTTGTCTAATTTACTTTTTTTTATTTCAAAAATTAATTCATCATGAACCTGTAAAAGCATTTTACAATCATTTGAATTTTTAATTTTACCATTTATTTTAATCATGGCTAATTTAATAATATCAGCTGCAGTACCCTGAATTGGTGCATTTATTGCTGCTCTTTCTTGAAAAGATCTAAGAGCAAAATTTTTGTCCTTGATTCTTGGAAAAAAGCATTTTCTTCCACAAATCGTCTCAACATAACCATTATTTCTACAAAACTCCTTTGTATGATCCATAAATTCCTTGATTCCTGAAAATTTCTGAAAATATTTTTTTATAAAATCCCCCGCTTCATAATTTGATATTGAAAGCTGTTTTGCAAGTCCATAGGCTGAGATCCCATATATGATTCCAAAGTTAACTGCTTTGGCTTTTCTTCTTAATTCGTTATCTACTTCTTTTAGTTTTACATTGAAAATTTCTGAGGCGGTAATTTGATGAATATCTTCATTATTTATAAACGCTTCCTTTAGTTGTGCCACGTCAGCCATATGTGCGAGAACTCTTAGTTCAATTTGACTATAATCGGCAGCAAACATCACATAACCTTGATCGGGTATAAAGGCCTTTCTAATTGATTTCCCTTCCTCTGTTCTTATCGGAATATTTTGTAGGTTTGGATCTGATGATGTCAGTCTTCCTGTATTAGTTGAAGCCATAGCAAATGATGTGTGTATTCTGCCTGTTTTTTCTACAATATGGCTTTGAAGTGCATCTGTGTATGTATTCTTTAATTTAGAGATTTGTCGCCACTGAATAATTGTATCAGCAACTTTATTTCCTTCATATGCAAGATCTTCTAAAACTTCAATACCTGTCGATTTTTCACCAGTTTTGGTTTTTTTAGGTGGTTTAAGTTTTAATTTATCGAATAAGATTTGAGATAATTGTTTTGGAGAGCCAATATTAAATTTTGAACCTGTTTCCTTGTATATTTTTTTTTCAAGTTTCTCTATTCTTTGTGAAAATTGAAATGATAAATCATTTAGATATTTCTTATCAACTTTAATTCCATTGGTTTCCATTGATTGGATCGGATTAATTAGTTCTCTTTCAATGTTGGTATAAATATAATTGCCTTTCTCTTGTTGAACTCTTTTTTTTAAAAACAAATATAATTTATAAGTTATTTCTGCATCTTCAGCTGCATAATTTAGTGCGTCATCAATTTTTACTTTGTCAAAAGTAATCTGTGATTTACCACTGCCAACTATATCTTTAAATTTAATTGTTTCTCTGTTTAAATGAATATTGGCTAATTCATCCATATTATGCCGATTGACGCCTGCATCGAGAACATAGGACATTAACATGGTGTCGTGAAAACCCCTTACTTCAACTCCATATTTATTTAAAATTGAATTATCATATTTAATATTGTGGCCTATTTTAATTATGGACTCATCTTTCATTAAAGGGGCAATTATTGATAGAAAACTTTTGAGAGATATTTGGCTTTGAATTTTCTTTTCATCATGGCCAACATGTTGCACTGGAATATAGTAGGCAATTTTCTGGTTAAAACAAAAGGAAACGCCAACTAGATTAGCCTCGATTATATTGAGCGAGTCTGTTTCAACATCATATACAAATTCACCCGCATCATAGATTTCGCTAACCAGCTTTTTAAGTTTTTTTTCATCATTTATTAAATTGTAAGAAGATTTAGAATTAGAGATTTTGACCGGTTTTGTGAAATTATCATCTGGTTTTTCAATTTGCTTATTTAAATTTTTTAGTTTTTTGGTGCTTGTTAGCTTTTTGGATGTAATTTTTATATTTGGATTTTTTTTTCTTATCCTTTCAGATAACTTTTTTAACTCCAGCTCATCTAAAAAAGGAACTAAAGTTTCAACAGAAATTTCTTTTTTAACTAAATCATCGAGAGCTGGAATATTGTTTACATCCCTTTTCAACGTAACTAATTCTTTACTTATAAGGATATTTTTCCTACTATCCCTGATTGTTTCTCTGCGCTTTTGCTGTTTGATTTCCTCATAGTTTTCCAAAAGATTCTCTATACTCTGAAATTCATTAATAAGCTGCGCTGCCGTTTTAATTCCAATACCTGGTGCACCTGGTACGTTGTCAGAACTATCACCAGCCAGCGCTTGAACATCAATAACATTTTTTGGACCAACACCAAACTTTTCTAAGACTTCATTCGGGCCAATTGTTTTATTTTTCATTGTATCAATTAATTTCACCTGATTTGAAACAATTTGCATAAGATCTTTATCGGAAGAAACTATAGATACATTCCATTTTTTATTTTCTGCGAGTGATGCATATGTTGCAATAATATCATCTGCTTCATAACCACCTAGTTCAATAGATGGTATGCCAAAAGCTTTCACAGCATCCTTGATTATTTTAAATTGTGGTATTAAGTCCTCTGGTGGATCACCTCTATTAGCTTTATATTCTTTGTAAATATCATTTCTAAAAGTTTTTCTGGCACTGTCAAAAATTACTGCTAGATGTGTCGGGCTAATTTTTTTGTCAGTATCTTCAATTAATTTATAAAGCATATTACAAAAACCATTCACTGCTCCGGTTGGCAGCCCATCACTTTTTCGATATAGTGGTGGCAATGCATAATATGCTCTAAAAATATATCCTGATCCATCAACCAAAAATAGGTGATTTTTATCAGCCATTTATTTAAGTATAAATAGTTTACTGCAATACGGACAAACGATCTGGTTATCATCTCCCATATCAAGGTATACTTTTGGGTGACCTAATGGACCTTCAACTCCAGCGCAGCTTAATTTTTTTGAATTTACATATTCAACATCTTTATTTTGTGCACTTTTTATTTCTGGAGAATTCATAATCAGAATGATACAAGAAATTACTTTGAAAAACTATTAATTCTAATATTTATTATTTTTTTATGTCAAGCGACGTTGCAATATCAGTGAGAGATCTAAATAAAATTTACGGCGTAGGATCTAAGAATGAAAAAGTAGCTCTAAATAGTATCTCACTTCAAGTAAAGAAAGGCTCGATATTTGGATTGCTAGGACCTAATGGTGCGGGTAAATCAACTTTTATTAATATTTTAGCTGATCTGGTAAGAAAAACATCCGGGCACATAGACATATTTGGCATGAGCCATCATGAAAATTTGAAAGATGTGAAAAAATTAATGGGTATCGTTCCTCAAGAGTTAAATATCGATCCTTTTTTTACTCCATATGAATTACTAGAAATTCAGGCTGGTTTATTTGGTGTTCCAAAAAAAAATAGAAGGACGGATGAGATCCTAAATCTTCTTGCGCTAGAAGATAAATCTCACGCATACGCTAGAACATTATCAGGAGGTATGAGAAGAAGGTTACTTATAGCTAAAGCGATGGTTCATGATCCTGAAATACTGATTCTTGATGAACCAACTGCAGGAGTGGATGTTGAGCTTAGAGCAAATTTATGGACCAACATAAATAAATTAAACAATGAAGGTAAAACAATTATTATTACAACTCATTATTTACATGAAGCAGAAGAGTTGTGTGATGAAATTGCAATAATTGATAATGGTAATTTAATAACAAAGGATACAACATCAAACATCAAATCATTAATTGACAGAAAGCAAATAATTATTTCGTTAGAAAGTAAAAATTTTGATCTAGATCCAATAATGGGACTAGATGTAGAATGTGAAATAAATAGTGATAATCTAATAATTAATTACAAACCTAGCGAGATAAGTTTTAATAAAATTTTAGATGCACTACAATTATCTAATATTCAGGTTAAAGATTTAACAATAAATGAGACTAAACTTGAAGATGTATTTCTTAAATTAACTAAGAATTAATTTTTTTTCTTGGAAATAATCTATCAAGTACAACGGCAAGAGCAGGTAGTGTAGTCATCGCACAAACCATATTTATTATAAACATAAATGTAAGTAACGATCCCATATCTGCCTGAAATTTCAGCGCAGAGAATGACCATGTAGAAACACCGATTGCTAAAGTAATGGCAGTAAAGACTACTGCAGCACCTGTATTGGCAAAAGTATGCTCAAATGCTTCTGTGATATCTAACCCCTCTTTCATTCTCATATTAAGTCTGTTGTAAATATAAAATGCATAATCAACTCCTACTCCTACTGCAAGGACCATCACTGGCAAAGTAGAAACCTTTAGTCCAATTTGAGCTAATTCCATGAAAGCATAACCCAGCATTGTTGCAAAAGTTAGAGGGACTGTGCAACAAACTGTAGCTCTCCAATCTAAATAAGTAGTAAATACTAAGATGACAATAACAATATAAACTGCAACCATCATTGGCAATTCACCTTTTTCAATAACTTCATTGGTTGCGTGTTGAATACCAACTGTACCACTAGCAAGCCTATATTTAATTTCATCTGATTCGAATACGATATCTGAATACTCTGGATTATCCTCAAAAAATTTTTTAAATACTTTTTCTGACTGCTTGATATCTTTAACTCTAAAATTTACATTTTCATCAAATGAATCTATGTCTCTATAATAATTTCCAAGACTGCCGACCCACAAGTTTCGGCTGTTAAATCCATTTTCATAAGCAAAGTCAGTGAATTCATCATCAGTAAAGACAGCTGGATTTTTCAAACCTAGAACCTCTAATGGTCGCAATGTTGTGCCCGAAAAGGCTGCAAAAGGAATTATATCAGTACCTTCCGTTGGTTTTTGTATCTGTACTCTGTAAGTTATTGAATCTTCTAAATTACGATATCGCTCATTATATAACTCTACTGTTTTAATAATATGACTTATTGTAGTTGCCTTGTGATCTTCTGTAAAAACGTAAATAGGCATTATTGAACATGCCTCATTAATTAGCCCTGTTGAAGGGTCAACGACACTTGTTGCAAAAGCTAGTGCTCTTTCATTTCTTGGAAGATATGTCCATTTAAGGTTACCCTCTGCGTAACCACTTAAAGCTCTTTTTGCAACACTTGATAAGGAAATTACTTTTGTAACTCCCTCAATATTTTCTAGATACCAATGAAGATTATCCTGTGCCGCCATTACATCGTCAGATCGACAAGGATTGATTCCAACTGCGGCTCCAACTTCTGCTATAACAACTAATACATCTGTTGTAACATTATATCTTTTTGTTAACTCTGTAATATCTTGATTGTACCTTGCTTCTGCTCGAAGCTCTGGAGCTCCCGCATGAAGATCCCCGACATGTCTTTCACTTGCTAAGTAAGTTGCTCCAGCGAATAATAATGCACTGAATGATAATGTTATCACAGCTGGTCGAGGTTTAGCTAATTTGCCAAAAAATCCCATCAAATTCTGTCGATACGTAATGGCAGATTGTGCTCTAGTTGCAAAACTTTCATTATATCTCGCATATGAGGCGGCAAGTGGGAGCATAACGAGGTTTGTGATTATTTTAAATGCGACTCCAATTGACGCAGTGATTGCAAGTTCTTGAATCATCCCAATTGGAAGTAAAATAAGTGTTCCAAATCCAACTAAATCAGTAATTAACGCCATTGTACCAGGCACTAATAGTCTTGAGAACGAAGCCCTTGCAGCATACTCAGATGATTGCCCTTCTATAACTTCTTTTGTAATCTGATTAACTTGTTGAATTCCATGTGAAACACCAATGGCAAATACTAAGAAAGGTACTAGAATCGCCAGAGGATCTAGTCCAAAACCTAAAATTTTTAACATTCCAAATTGCCATACTAATGATGTTAATGAGCAAACGAGGGGAAGAAAGGTAAGAGTCCAAGAGCGTGAGTACCAATAAACTGCTAAAACAGTAAGTAAGAAAGCTAGAGCAAAAAATATTACAACATTGTACGCTTCACTAGCAATGTCAGATATCATTTTTGCGAAGCCAGTTATCTCAACTCTGTATATTCCTTGCTCAAATTGATATCTAATCTTTTCAATATCTTTGCCTAGTTGCAAGTAATCTAATTTTTCTCCTGTTTTTCTGTTAAACTCCGTTAATTCAACTTTAATTAGCGATGAAGTAAAGTCGTTTGAAACGATGCTACCTACATGCCCGCCCGTTAATATTCTTTCCTTAATCTTATTGATTTCTTCTACTGACAATTTTTCTGGAGTTAAGTTACCTGGGATGACTTCTGTACTTTCAAAGCCTTCCTCTGTAACACGCATTACTTTCACATTAGGTGTCCAAAGTGATTGCATTGAGCCTTGGTTAACTCCTGGTAAATATCTAATAGATTGATTCAACTCAAAAAGTTTACTGAAATACTCTTTATTAAAAATATCTCCTTCTGTAGTCCTCAAAGCAACAGTAATACTATTAGTTCCACTTAAATCATCTTGATACTCATAGTAAGTTTTTACAAATGAATGACTGCTTGGTAATTGCTTGTAGAAACCCGCGTCCATTCGGATTTGAACTGCAAAGTAACCCATTATAATTGTTAACAATACAAAACTTGCAAGTACCCAAAAACGGAATTTAAAAAACCAATTTTCAATTTTTTGCAGCATTTTTCTATAGAGTTAATACGTGATAGGGGAAAAAATATGAGAAAATCATGACTTTGTATACGGTTAAATTATAATGAATAAAATTTATTTCAAGATGATGAGACGTGAGATAATAATGACAAAAACTTATTTAATCTTTAAGATATTGAAATTAATAGATATTTAATAGTTAAAAATGAACAAATGTTCATAAATGTATTTTATAATTAGTAGAATTCATTATAATGATTTTAATGGTAGAATTCTCACAAAAATTACAAATTGCAAAAATTGTAGCAAAAGACCAGGTATATAAAGTTCAAGAAAAATGGCAAACTTCCAAATCAGGTAAAAACTCTCTTACAAAAGACCCTGCATATAACGCAGCAAATCCTAAACATTTTATTCCGATGATGGATGAGGATCGTTACAGTGATCGATCAGATGCTTTTGATAAAATAATTAGCGCAACACACAAACATTTCTGGGATCCCAATGATAAAAAATACATTGATTTTGATATTCCATTTGACATAGAAAATGAAAACATCGTAGATCCTGATGGACCTTTTGGAATAGAACTTCAAGTTCCAAGTATTAGAGAGAAGTTGTCAAAGGATCAATTAATTAAGTTAAATAATGAGAGTTTTAGATTTGTATTATCCCAAATTTTACACGGTGAGCAGGCTGCTCTTTCATTAAGTGCAAGTTTATGCCATGTGTTGAGAGATCCGGGTGCTCAAGAATATGCGGCTAATCAAACGAGAGAAGAAGCTAGGCATGTAGCTGGTTTTACTAAGTATATACAAGCTAGATGGGGGTCCCCGTATAAGGTTGGGCCAACCTTAGGAAGGGTAGCTAACGAGATTGTTTCTTCGGATTTAGTTTATAAAAAAATTATTGGAATGCAAATGATGATCGAAGGGTTGGCTATGGGAGCATTTGCTATGGCATATGAAAATACAAATGACCCAGTATTGAAAACTTTATTAAAATATACGATGAGTGATGAAGCATTCCATCATAAATTTGGTAAAATTTGGGCAGATAGAACAGTTCCAAAATTAACTAAGAAAGAGCACATCAAGGTTGAAGATTGGGCTGAGAAAATATTTGTTGAACTACTGTTTAACCTAGTAAATCCATTTGAGAAAAAACATGTATACTCCTGCGTTGGTTTAGATCATAAGTGGGTTGATAGAGAATTCCATAAATACATAGATCAAGGTGAAGTAATTAAGGATGAAATGAAAAATCAAAATAATATCTTTAGAGTTCTTGTCAAAACACTTTTGAAGGCCCACATTATTACTGATAGAACTAGAGCAACTTATGCAGAATTCGTTAACATGGATGAATTAAATAATGAAAGCGATACTGTTGCTGGCCAGGAAATTGCTGATCAAGGTGTAAGCGCCTTAAGCGAAATCAATCAACTAAAAAAAACTGCTTAATAAATTATTTTGGGGACTTTTTCTGAAGTATTCTCTGTAAAGTTCGCCTGTGCATCTTTAATCTTCTCGCGGTCTCAGAAACATTTCGGTTACACAGCTCATACACTCTAAGTATATGCTCCCACTTTACCCTATCAGCAGACATGGGATTTTGTGGAGGTTCAGGCGTAGAAGAATAAGGAGCCTTTAGCGCAGCCTCAATATCATCAGCGTCCGCCGGTTTAGCGAGATAATCACACGCGCCTTCTTTCACGGCCGCAACTGCTGTAGGTATATTGCCATAGCCTGTGAGCATTACTATTTTACTGTCTGGTCTTTTATTGGATAAAATTGAAACAACCTCCAAACCGTTACCATCGTTTAAACGCAAATCAATCACAGCGTACTTAGGGGCATTTGTATTAACCAAAGTTATTGCTTCAGATACTGATGAGGCTCCAAATGCTTCGTAACCTTTACGTTTCATGGCTGTAATTAATCTATTACGAAACACGTCGTCATCGTCAATGATCATTAATGACTTATCATTATTTATATATAATTCGTTTACATTACTCATTAGATAAATTGAGGTGGTTTTTTGATAAAATTATTTTCACCATTCCCCCACCACCTTTCCTATGTAAAAATTTAATCTCGCCTTGGGACTTTGCAAGTAGGTTTTTTGAAATAAACAGACCTAAACCAAGACCTTGTTTTTTAGCATTATTATTTTTTATATATGGTTCCCCAAGAAAAGGGAAGATTTCTGACGCAAAACCAGGACCATCATCTGCAACTTCAATTATGATATATTCTTTTTCATTGATTAAATTAATGTCTATTTGTGATTTTGCAAATTTAAAGGCATTATCAACAACATTAGTTATCGAATGAACCATTTCTGCTGATCTTGGAATAGTAACATTAGTATTTTCAAAATAAGGATCATTAGTAATTATAACGTGTATGTTATTATTATTATAAGAAGATGTTATTTCATTAATTAAACGAATAAAGTCTAGTTGGTTTATAAATTCATTATCTTTATCATCTAAGCTATTTGATCTTAATCTTTCCAGTATATCACTGCATCTTTTAAGCTGAGACTGTATCACATTTAAATCTTCTTCTACTTGCTTATCATTATTATTATTGACGAGCTCTTTTGTAATCACTGAGATAGTTGATAACGGAGTGCCTAGTTCATGAACTGCTGCCGCAGTTAATCCCATTAGTGCTGAAACTTTTTCCTGATTAGATAGAGAAAGCTGCGTTTCTTTAAGCGCTTCACGAGTTTTTCTTGAGTCATCCGCAACACGAAAACAATAAAATGTGAGAAATATTGCAGCAATTATTAATGCTGACCATATTAAAAATATCTCGAATCTAGAAAATTCATTTTGACTAATGCCTAGTACAGCACTTTCTAATGGATAATAAAAAAAAGCAAGAAAATTGAGTGAAATAATTGCTATCATAGTAATGATAATTATTCTTTTTAAATCAAGATAAGTTGCCGCTATAACAAGTGGTGCGAGTATTAATACAGAAAATGGGTTGGTTAAACCACCAGTTAAAAATAGAAGACCCACTAATTGAAGTAAGTCAAAAACAAGAATAAAAAAAGTTTCATTGTAATTAAGTATTTTTGTTAAAGGGTAAAAAATACTAACAAGAATATTTAATACAACACTAAGTAAGATTAATAATATACAGAAATATATACTAAAACTAATTTCAAAATAAAAATACGCAATTATAACAGCAAAAAACTGACCAAATATTGCTGTCCAATGTATAAGATTTAAAGTTCTTAATTTTAAATTAATTTCTTCATCAAAAGATTGTTTAAGTAAGTTGGTCAAAATTTATTTCCTATCATTAAGTTTATTAATCTAATAATATTCTATATTCTTTCAATCACAAAAAGCATGCAAAAAAAATATATCATCAGTTATAAAAAGCAAAGTATTCAATTGTTGATAAAAAAAAATAAATTATCAAGAAATTATAAGCTTACTTTTGATAAAAAAAATATACGTGGATTAGTTTCTATTCCTTACTACGTAACTTTTAAAAGTGGGCTTGATTTTGCAAATGAATATATTGAATGGTTGTATAAAGAAATTAATAAGATATTACCTTTAGTTTTAATCAGGCATAATTTGTCATTAGTAATTATGGATAAGACAATGAAAATTAATTTTGAAGAGGGTAAGTGTAATAAAATTTTTGTAAAAAATAATAATATCATAATTATATCTCGAAACAATAGTCATAAAAACATTTTTAAAAAATGGATCATTAATGAAATTTTGCTTCATTCAAGGCAATATGCAGATACTGTATCCAAATTACTTAAGTTAAATATAGAGGGGATAAAAATTTCTAATAGTTTTAACTATTGGGGATCTTGTAATACTGCAGGAGTAATACATTTAAATTGGCGATTGGCTTTTGCTCCAACAAAAGTGTTAGAATACATCATTGTGCATGAGCTTTGCCATTTAAAAGAATTTAACCATACGAAAAACTTTTGGAAGCTGGTTAAAAAATTCTGTCCTGACTATAACAATCAAATAACATGGCTAAAGAAACATGATACCTATCTTTATAGAATACGTTTAAACTAGATATCTAAGTTTACTACCTTATCAGCCCTATTTTCTATAAATTCTTTTCTCGGAAGAACGTTCTCACCCATTAAATCTTCAAATACACCTTTTGTAGATTCCTCATCATCAATTTTCACTTGTATTAGGGATCTATTTTTAGGGTCTAAGGTTGTTTCCCAAAGTTGATCTGGATTCATTTCACCCAATCCTTTATATCTCTGCAAAGATAATCCTTTTTTGCCTAAATCTTGAACAGTATTGAAGAGTTGAGATGGAGAATAAACCTTGAGTGTTTCATTCTTTAAAATTAGTTCACCCGGCATCTCAAACATTTCAAAAAGATCTGAGTAATTTGAGTTAAGATTTTTTATAAATTGCGACTCTAATAGATTATTATCTATAACAATACTGTCCTGGAGACCTCTTAATTCACGACTAAATATAAAACCTTCATCGATTGAATACTCTCCCTCCCAACCTCTATCATAATCAGGCCTACTTATATTGATCCTTTTTGAAATGTAATTCACTGCCTCTTTTGTTTTTTCTTTTGATCCTAAAAACTTATTAACATCCAGACATCCAGAAATAGCAATTTGCTCTAAAACTTTTTTATCATATCTTTCAGGCACCTTTTTGTATATATCGATGACTTCTAAAATTTTAGTTAGAGTGTTAAATAGTTGCTCTTGTTTTAATTGATTGCCTAATGCAGTCTTAAAAACTGCATCATCTGCTCCATATTTAATAAGAGATTTTTGGAGATTGTCCTCATCGCTTATATATAGTTCTTCTTTTCCTCGTTTAATTTTAAATAGAGGTGGTCTTGCAATATACAGATTGCCATTTTCAATAAGTCCTCTCATTTCCTTAAAAAAGAAAGTTAACAAAAGCGTTCTTATATGTGACCCATCTACATCAGCATCAGTCATGATTATAACTTTATGATATCTTAACTTATCAGAATTAAATTCGTTAGGCCCTATGCCTGTTCCAAGTGCTGTAATTAAGGTTCCTATCTCTTGTGAACCTAAAATTTTATCTGTTCTCGATTTCCAAGTATTAAGTATCTTTCCTCTTAATGGCAAAATTGCTTGAAATTTTCTATCTCTGCCCTGTTTAGCTGAACCACCAGCAGAATCTCCTTCTACAATAAATATTTCTGACAATGATGGATCTTTTTCCTGACAGTCAGCAAGTTTCCCAGGTAAGTTTGTTATTTCAAGCGCAGATTTTCTTCTAGTAAGTTCTCGAGCTTTTCTTGCTGCTTCTCTAGCCTCAGCTGCTTTTTGAATTTTTAAAAAAATTTCTTTTGCAAAATTTGGATGCCTTTCAAACCAGTCAGACAATTTTTCATTGACTAGATTTTCTACCACTGGCCTTACTTCTGATGAAACTAGCTTGTCTTTTGTTTGTGAAGAAAACTTTGGATCTTGAACTTTAATAGATAAAACTGAAGTTAAACCCTCTCTAATATCATCACTATTTGGACTAATAATTTGCTTCTTTGAGCCTTTATTACTATCTAAATAATTATTAACTACTCTAGTTAGTGCAGCTCTGAACCCAGATAAATGAGTACCGCCATCCTTTTGTCTAATATTATTAGTGAACGTGAGAATTTGTTCGTAATAACTATCATTCCACCAAAGAGAGCAACTAAATTCAACATTATTTTTTTGTCCTTCAATAATTATTGGTTTTTCGATTAATGATTTTTTTGATTTATCAAGATATTTAACAAATTCACAAATGCCCCCCTCATAATGAAATTTACTTTCTTTTTTATCTGCATTTCTACTATCATTAAAAATTATGTTTATCTTGGAGTTTAAAAATGCCATTTCTCTAAATCTTTGTATTAAAATTTTTGAGTCAAATTCAGTATCAGAAAAAATATTTTTGTCTGGAAAAAATGTTACTTTAGTGCCATTTTTCTTTATATTTTTATTGATTATAGTAAGAGGACTTGCAGCTTCTCCATTGTTAAATTCAATAAAATGTTCTTTTTGATCTCTGTATACATTTAAGTGGAGTTTGGATGACAATGCATTAACAACTGAAACTCCAACACCATGTAAGCCTCCTGATACCTTATAAGAATCTTGGTCAAACTTACCTCCTGCGTGCAGTTGAGTCATTATAACTTCTGCTGCTGAAATTTTTTCTTCAGGGTGAATCTCTGTAGGTATTCCTCTACCATTATCTTCTACGGTAACTGATCCATTACTATTTAAAGTAATGCTTATTTTGTCACAATGCCCAGCTAGAGCCTCGTCAATAGAATTATCAACCACTTCAAATATCATATGGTGCAGACCGCTTCCATCATCAGTATCCCCGATATACATTCCTGGCCTTTTTCGAACTGCCTCAAGACCCTTAAGAACTTTGATGGACTCAGCGCCGTAATTATTTGAAATTTCGCTCACTTGTATGTTTTATTTTCACAGATTATATAATATTTTTCATATCAAAGAAAACAGTTTGGTTATTAATATTCTCAAATAAATCTTTAGATACACCAGAAAACCATACTTGTGATTTTAAATCCGATAGTTCGCTAAATAGGAATTCTTTATGTTTAGTATCAAGGTGTGCCATTGCCTCATCAATTAAAATAATGGGCGAACGTCGATTGTTTTGATTTTTTACCATATTAGCTACTGATAAAAAAACTGAAAGTAATATAGATTTTTGCTCTCCAGTTGAGCAATTTCTAGCTTCAATAATTTTCTCAATATTATTAAACATTTTAATTTCTACTTTATTGACTGTTAGGGTGGTTTTATTTAATGCATTATCTATTTCTCTATTTTTATTTAATGCTATTGAGTATTTTTCAATAAAATCCTCAGATTTGATAATATCACCCAGTTTGGATAATTCATGGGAAAATTCTATTTGGCATGAATTGAAAGGAGCTTTAACCGATCTCAGGTTATTATTAAGCTGGTCGATAAAGTTTGTCCTATCAGTTAGTAATCTAACTGACAAATTTGCAATGTTTTTTTCAATAATAGTAAGCCACCCTGTATCATAGTTTTTTTCTTTTAATAAAGCTAATCTTTCACTCAACAACTTTTGCAATTTCGCATAATTCTTTAAATGACTTTTATTTATATTAAAAATAAGTCGATCAAAAAAATTTCTTTTCTCTGAATTACTTTGAATTAATACCTTTTCCATAATTGGTGTAATCCATAATATGTTTATAAATTCCAATAATTGAAAAGTATTTATTTTTTCGTTATCTGCTGAAATATAGTTTTTATTTTTTTCCTCAGATGAAAAACTTCTAAAAAGTTCAATTTCGCCAGATTCATATTTTATATTTATTTTAATTTCAAAACTCGTCTGTCTCTTATTTTTGTTTGGTATTTCTGTAAAGCGTGAATTTTTAATTCCACGCCCTGGTGAAAAAAGGGATATTGCTTCTAATATATTTGTTTTTCCTGATCCATTATTACCATTCAGCACGACAAATGAACTAAGATCTTTCAAATTTGTATTTAAATGATTTTTAAAATTTATTAGTGAAATCTTGTCGATCCTAGTATTAGGATACATAATTAAATTCGCATAGGCATTAGAACAAAAAATAAATTTTCGTCTGTCTTATCAAGAATTATTGCTGGTGAGACCGAGTCTAATAAACTTACATCAACTTCCTCACCATCTACTTCATTGCAGATATCTATAATGTATTTAGAATTAAAACCAATATCAACATTGTCACCAACATAACTAATATCTATTACTTCATTTGCTGACCCTTTTGATTGACTTTCAACACTTAAATTAAGCTTATTATTCTCTAGAGATAACTTAATTGCTTTTGATTTGGTTTCTTCATTTGCTGCGACAGCAGAAACACGATCAATGGCATTTTTTAAATCACTATTATTTGTCTTAAAATTTTTGTTATTATTCTTTGGTATAACTTTTGTATAGTCTGGGAATGTACCGTCTATAACTTTAGAAATAATTTTGAGATTGCTGAAAGAAAATTTTATTTTATTCTCGTTTAGTGATATACTTACATCTCCATCAGCATCATCTAAAACTTTTCTTAATTCAAAAATGGTCTTTTTTGGTATAATTATACCTGTCATTTCTTCAGCTCCCTGTGGAAGAGGTATATCATACTGAGCTAGTCGGTGCCCGTCAGTCGCAACAGCTCTTAAGAAATGTATGGAATTTCTACTCGCTTTATGTAAAAAAATACCGTTTAAATAATATCTTGTCTCTTCATTTGAGACGGCAAATTTAGTTTTATCTATAATTCTTATTAACTCTTCGGCACTAAGAACAAAGTTTACAGATAAATCACTATCTGAAATGACTGGAAAATCCTCTGTTTTTAAAGTAGATAACTTGAATTTTGATCTACCACATTTTAGAGTGATTTCATTATCGTTGTTGTCCATTTTCATTAAAACATCTGAACCTGAAGGCAATCTTTTTATTATTTCAAAAAAAGTTATTGCAGGAACAGAGATTTCTCCAGGCACTGCAGTGTCAGCGCTTATCTGATCAGAGCAATATATATCTAAATTTGTAGATGAAAGTGTTAATAGGTTTTCATTTGCATTAATTATTATATTTGAAAGTATCGGTAGTGTATGCCTGACTTCAACTATTCCTTGAATATGAGAAAGAGCTTTTAATAAATCTGAACTATTTATTTTAAATTCCATTAAATAATTTTAGCAAAATTAGACTGAAGTAATCATCTGCGTTATTAAATTGATATCTTCATCAAACTTGGAGTTACTCTCTTTTAGTTCATCAATTTTTTTTACTGCGTGAATCACTGTTGTGTGATCTCTTCCACCAAATTTTCGACCTATTTCAGGTAGTGATCTGGTAGTCAATTTCTTTGATAAGTACATAGCAACCTGTCTTGGTCTCGCGAAAGTTCTTATTCGTCTACTAGAGATTAGGTCGTCAATTTTTATATTATAGTAATTCGATACTTTATTTTGAATTTCATCAATAGTTATTCTTCTATTATTTGACTTAAGTAAATCTTTAAGTACTGACTTTGTAAGCTCAACATCAATTTTTTTTCCTAATATATTTGAAAAAGTATAAACCTTGTTAAGCGCGCCCTCTAATTCTCTAACATTTGTTGTTACAGTTTTTGCCAGAAAAATAAGAACATCATCACATAGCTCAAACGTGATATTATTTTTATCTATTAATTCTCTATATTTACTTTTCAAAATAGATAGTCTTAATTCGAATTCAGCTGGAAGAATATCTACAACTAGCCCTCCGGATAGTCTTGATTTCATACGTTCAGTAAAACTTCCTAAGTCACTTGGAGATCTATCCGCAGAAATAATAACCTTCTTATTCATATCTAAAAGAGAATTAAAAGTATGAAAAAACTCTTCTTGAGTTGATGCTTTTCCAATCATAAATTGAATATCATCTAGAATAAGAACGTCTACTGATCTAAATTTTTGTTTGAATGACATCGTATCTTTTTGTCTTAAAGATTTTATGAATTGAAACATAAATCTTTCAGCTGATAGATATAAAATTTTACTGTTTGGATTTTCCTCTTGAAATTTCCAACCAATAGCATGTAGCAAATGTGTTTTACCTAATCCTACACCGCCATAAAGATAAAGTGGATTAAACTCGCTTAAATTTTGATCAGAAAACCTTTTGGCAGATGCAAAAGCTAACTCATTAGAAGAACCAACTATGAATTTTTCGAACTTAAATCTTTCATCCAAGGGCCAATCATCAACAAAATTTTTTTTGTTGGTAAATACATTCACATGATCACTAGATGCGCCAGATTTATCTAGGTTTAACATATTTGCAGAAAGTGAGTTATCAATATTTATTTTGACCCTTTTAATCTGCTGGTTTTCTTGATTTAAAAAGAAAATGATCTTATCTAAATAATGAGATGTTATCCAGTCTCTAATGAATCGAGTAGGAACAGTGAAATATAAAATGTCATCATCAAGATTCTTAATAGTAATATTTTTAATCCAACTATTGAAAATTTCATTTCCATACTCTGTATTGAGCTTTTTTAAGACTGAATTCCATTGATCTTTTAAATTAACTGATGAAGCTTGATTCTGATTAAGATCTTGATACATTTTTTGCAAGCCCCTCCAATAGCCTTAATAAAATCTTATATAATTTACAAAAAAAACATATGTCTTTTTTAAACTTTTTTTTGATGAAATCAAAATTTGATCAAAAGAGTCCTGACTAAATTTGTAATAATTTTAGTCTTAAAAAATTATTTTTTTTGAGTAATTAAAAATAGATATTTTTAAATTTGAAATAAATTAGCTTCTCTAAAAATGAATCGCAATAGGAAAAAGAATTAAGATACTTATAAAATTTAGAATTAAATTAATGAGTTATGTTTGCATTTAACTTTCACTGCTTATCATAAGCTACGGAAAAGTTTAATGAATCTATTTAAGAGACTTAATTTGACTTGATAGACGTGAGATTTTTCTTGAGGCAGTGTTCTTATGAACGATTTTTTTTGAAACAGCTGACATCATCTCAGACTCTGCTTGCTTTAAAGCCTCTCTCGCCTTAGCTTTATCGCCTTTAACAATATTTAGTTCTACTTTTTTGATATAGGTACGATATCTGTTCCTTACAGATTTATTAATATCTGTTTTTTTAGATATTTCTCTAACTTTACCCTTTGCAGATCTTGTATTTGCCATAATTAACTTTGGTTTTTTATTTTTGACATTCAGAGCAATAAAATGATGAACGTTGCGTTATTACTATTCGTAATATGATCGACTGACAAGATCTTTTTACACATTTTGATCCTTCTCTTCCATAAACATGCAATTTATTTTGAAAATACCCCATCTTTCCAGAAACCATAGTATGGTCGTTTATGCTTGAGCCACCTAATTGTATAGATTTTTTTAGTACACTTTTAATAGCGCGTACCAATTTTACACAATCCCGTTTTGTTATATCTTTACCTAACCTGGATGGATGAATACCTGACATAAATAATGCTTCAGAAGCGTAAATATTTCCAACACCAACAATATATTTTTGATTCATAATTATATTTTTAATCGGTGATTTTTTATTTTTTGTTATGTTCAAAAGATACCGATCATTAAATTGTCTAATAAGGGGCTCAACTCCAAGGTTCACAAAGAACCTATGTCTTTCTAATGAAGCCGTTTCCGTAACGAAAATATATCCAAATCTTCTTGGGTCAATAAATTGAAAAACTAAGTTCTTGTCAAAGAAGATAGAGAAATGTGTATGTTTAAATTTTTTTTTATTATTTTTTACAATAATAATCCTTCCTGACATGCCTAAGTGTATTACTAAGGATCTGTTATTTGATAAATTTATAATTATATATTTTGCTCTTCGATAGACAGTTGTAACTGTAGAGCTCTCTACTTCTGAAGATAAATTTTTTTGGATAGGATATCTTAATTTACTTATATATTTCTTGAATCGTAAAATTTTATGCTTATTAATTTTGCTTTTTATGCCATTTACAACTGTTTGGACTTCTGGTAGCTCTGGCATATATTACATTTATACTTTTTTAGTTTATAAGATATTAAATAAATAAGCGTATTATGGAAACAAAAGAAGTTTTTGATAAAGTTGCGAGCAAATACGATATCATGAATGATATTATGTCACTTGGTGCACATAGGTATTGGAAAGAATTACTAATCGATTGGCTTTCACCGGAAAAGGAGATGCATATAATAGATGTAGCCGGAGGAACTGGTGATGTTGCAAGACGATTTTTAAAAAGAGTTAAAGGCAAAGGAAAGGCTACTGTGTGTGATCCTAATGAATTTATGGTTGAAGAAGGAAAAAAAAATCACACCTTTAAAGATAAAATTGAATGGATTGTTGCACCTGCAGAAGATCTCCCTTTTAAAGAAAATACATTTGATGCATACCTCGTATCCTTTGGTGTTAGGAATTTTTCTAATATTGAAAAATCATTGGGTGAAGCATATAGAGTGTTAAAACCTGGGGGAAAATTTTATTGCTTAGAATTTTCCAAAGCTGAGAATGAAACAATTTCAAGTGTGTATAATTTTTATTCTTCAATTATACCGGTAATGGGTAAAATTATTGTTGGAGATGAAAAGCCTTATGAGTACTTAACAAAAACAATTAGTAATTTCCCATCACAAGAAAATTTTAAAAAAATAATTGAGGGTACAAAATTTAAAGATGTAAACTATCGTAATATTTTTAATGGAATAGTAGCCATACACAATGCCACAAAAATTATAAATGCTCAGTAATTTACTTTTTTTGATCAAACTGATTAGAGTACTAAAAAAGTACAATGTATTAATCTTAATTAATAAAAATATACGATTTAAATTTTTATTTATTTTTTTTACAAATTTTATTTCTATAGGCGTGTCTTATGATAGAAACCATAAGAATAAATCTGACGGGTTAAGAATTGCGCAAGCATTGAACGAACTTGGTCCTTCATTTGTTAAACTAGGACAGTTAATATCTACAAGGCCTGATATCGTAGGCAATACAATTGCAGAGGATCTCTCATTATTAAGAGATAATTTGCCACCCTTCTCAAGAAAAACAGCTATTGAAATAATTGAAGATGAGTTTGGAACAAGTATTGATAGTATTTTTTCACAATTTAGCGAACCAATTGCCGCAGCTTCAATTGCTCAAGTGCATTTTGCTAAAATAAAATCATCTAATACAGAAATTGATGTGGCGGTGAAAGTTCTAAGGCCAGAAATAGAAAAAATAATCAATCAGGAAATGGAAAGGCTTGAGTGGCTTACCACTTTCATGGAAAATTTCACTGAATTTCAAAGGTTAAGGCCTAATTCTATAATAAAAAAAGCAAAGGAAGTCATAAAGTTTGAGCTGGATTTAAGATATGAGGCTGCGGCTGCTTCAGAGTTATCTGAGAATACGAATATGGATGAGAGTTTTTATGTACCAAAGGTTTATTGGGATAAAGTTACTCAAAAAATACTCACGATGGAAAAAATTATTGGTGTTCCTGCAGATAAAATTGATGAGTTGAACGAAAAAAAAGTAAATAAAAAACAGGCAGCCGAAAATCTGATTATAAACTTTTTAAGGCAGTCAATAAGAGATGGGTATTTTCATGCCGACCTTCATCAAGGTAATTTATTCCTTAATTCAAAAGGTAAACTTTTAGCAGTTGATTTCGGTATTATGGGTAGATTGGATAAAAAAAATAGATCTTATTTAGCAGAAATTATTTATGGATTTATAAAACAAGATTATTTACATATTGCAAAAATTCATCAAGAAGCAGGCTTGATTGACAAAAATCAGTCTATAGAGGATTTTTCACAAGCTTTGAGATCGATCGGGGAGCCAATCATAAATCAAAAAGCTAAAAATATTTCAATGGGAAATGTGCTTCTCCAGTTATTTGATATAACAAAGCAATTTAATATGTTTTTACAACCACAGCTTTTGCTTTTACAGAAAACAATGATAACGGTTGAGGGCGTTGCCAGAAAGTTGGATCCAGATATTAATTTTTGGGAAATATCGAAACCTGAAATTGAAACATGGCTAAAAGATGAGTTAGGAATAAAAAATAGACTTCAACAAACGCAACAAGCATTACAAAGTATAGCAAGAAAAGTTCCTGACATTCCCGACTTTATCTCAAGAGCTGATCAAGCCTTTGATTTGATTGTAAAGAATGAAGAGGATAAAACTCCAAAAAATAGTGCTAGCAATTCATATGTAATAGGCGGTGTAGCCCTTATAGTTGGAATAATGCTTGCTTTTGTATTCATTTAGAAAAATTTTTCGTTTATTACTAGTCATTTAGAACAAAAAAGTATACGTGTACAAAATGCAAAATAAAAAAGTTCTATTGATTATTACTGGAGGTATTGCTGCATATAAGTCTCTAGAAACAATACGTGAATTAAAGAAAAATAACGTAGACGTAACATGTATTTTAACAAAATCTGGATCTGAATTTGTAACACCTTTATCTATTGAGAGTCTCTCAGGAAACAAAGTTTATACTGATTTGTTTAATTTAACAGATGAGCATGAAATGGGTCACATTCAACTTTCTAGATTGTCAGATATTATTTTAGTTGCTCCAGCGACTGCAAATATGATTTCAAAAATGGCTTACGGGGTAGCTGATGACCTTGCATCTACTGTTCTCATGGCTACAAACAAGCCAATACTGATTGCACCGGCAATGAATGTGAGAATGTGGTTGAATAATTCTACACAAAGAAATGTTGAGACATTGAAAAACGATGGGATCGAATTTATCGGTCCGGATAACGGTGAAATGGCTTGCGGTGAATACGGCGAAGGCCGCATGGCTGAACCGAATGAAGTCGTAAAATTTATTAAAAAATATTTTGATGCGCTTGATTATAAACCTCTTGTGAATCGAACTGCTTTAGTAACTGCTGGTCCAACTAAAGAAATGATAGACCCTGTAAGATTTATCTCTAATGAGTCCTCTGGAAAACAGGGCTATGCAATAGCAGAAACATTACAAAGCTTAGGTGCAAAAACAACTTTAGTTTCTGGCCCAACAAGCTTAGTCGAGCCTAATGTAGAACAGGTCATAAAAGTGGACTCAGCTGATCAAATGTTAGAAGCATGCGAAAGTTCACTGCCAGCAGATATAGCAGTATGTGCCGCTGCTGTAGCAGATTATAAGATTGCTAATAGAGAGATTGCAAAGATAAAGAAAGATGGATCACGTCAAAATATTATTTTAGAAGAAAACCCAGATATTTTGGAAAGACTTAGTAAAAGAAACCATTTAAGGCCAAAACTGATAGTAGGTTTCGCAGCTGAGACTAGTAATCTTGAAAGAAACTCTCATGAAAAACTAAATAAAAAAGGCTGTGATTGGGTTCTAGGCAACAATGTTTCAGAAAATAGTATATTTAATCAGGATACAAATAAAATATACTTTACATCAAAACTATATTCTGAAAACTGGGAATTGATGACAAAAAAAGAAGTAGCAAAGAAACTGTGTCAAAAAATTGCTCTTCACTTAAATAATTGATATTATTGATTTGGCTAATCTACCTATTTCAGAAGTACATATAAAAAAAATTTCAAAGCTTAAGGATTTTGATGTTCCTTCTTATCAGACTGATGAGGCTGCTGGAGTTGACTTAAGTGCATCCATTGAAAATTTAATTAAAATTGGTCCATGGGAAAGAGAAATTATTCCATGTGGAATTTCGATTGCAATGCCAAAAGGTTTGGAGGCTCAGATTCGGCCAAGATCTGGTTTAGCATTTAAACATGGTATAACAATATTAAACACTCCTGGAACAATAGACAGTGATTATAGAGGTGAAATTAAAGTTGTATTAATAAATTTAAGCAAAGATGAATTTACCGTTCATCCAAAAGATAGAATTGCTCAAATGGTCTTCACAAATGCTATACAAGTAACGTTTAAAGAAGTTCAAGATCTTGATCAAACAAAAAGAGGAGATGGAGGATTTGGATCTACTGGAAAAGATTAATCAAAATCTTTTATTAGTGCAGTCTTTACCTCATTAGTAAGTACAGAAATATGTGGATAGTGTTCGTGGTCGGTTCCAATCTCTACAGTGCAATCCATATCTTTAAAATCTCTGATATGATGATCTTCAAACTTAAAGTGCAGAAAATGAACTGATGATGTTTTTCCTGAATTGTCTGTACGATCTACGTCATTTTCAGGCACAGCAAAAATTTTATTTCCATTTACCTTTATATATGTTTTATTTTCTACATTACCTAAAGATGACAAAACTTTTTTTCTAGTTATTGGATTATCTATTTCAAACATGAATGTTGCAACTAATTCTGAACCATTTGGTATTAGGGGATTATATGCCTCTAACTCATCTCTTAATTGCTCATCGCCACCTTTTTCAATATAAAGCATTTCCTGTATTTGAGCCTTCATTGTAAAAAAATTTTCAAAGTAGAAAGTAGAATGTGGTCCTAACTCTACTCGTCTATTTTTTTTCATTGCAACAACTTCTTTTCGAATTGCCTTACGCTCTTTTGAATAAGTATTTAAGTCTAGTAAATCTGATGAGTCGATTTTTTTTTGTTCGATTGGCATATCACTTACCTAATAATTAATCATTAAATATCAAGTTAAATTATAGGATTTTGCTATCACTTCTATTGGGTGCATTGAAATATATTTTGTATCTTTATCTTCATTTAAAAATTCATTTAAATGCTTACAAGCAAGAGGGCAGTCCGAGACCATATACTTGTTTTTTTTGTTTCGAATTTGACGAGCAGTTGCCCTGCCGTATTTAATTGCCGACTTTCTAGTTTTTTTCATAACCCCAAAAGTTCCTCCGTGCCCAGCGCACTTTTCAACAACATCCACTTTGGTTTCGGGAATTTTTTTCAACATTTCTAATGCTTTATTGCCCATATTTTGTGCCCGAGCATGGCATGCGTTGTGAACAGTAATGCCATCATCAAAAGATTGTAAACCATCAGCAAGTCCTTCTTTTTTAGCTATATCAACAATATATTCATCAATGTCAAAAACATGCTTTGATAGCCTTTTAACATTTTTATTTTCTGGGTTAATTAATGGCCATTCAAATTTTAACATTAAACCACAACTGGCTGTGAGAGTTACTATGTCATAACCTTGATTGATAAGTTTACATAATTCTTCTGAGATGTTTTCTGATTGAATTTTTACTTTTTCATGCTGTGCTTGCTCTAGATGCGGCATTCCGCAACAACCTGGGTACGTTGATATTGTGTCCACACCATTAAAATTTAAAACATTATTAGCTGCGACTCCAACTTTTGAATTATTATGGTTAACATAACATGTTGAATAAATTGCAACCTTTCTTCCATAAGCTGGAGCATTTTTATTTAGCTTATTAGAAATATTTTTGAAGTTATCATGAAATGACTTTTTTTCGAACTTAGGTAATTCAGCATCTTTATCTATGCCTGTCATAAATTCCAACGGACTTCTTGTTAATTTATTTTTTTTATCAGATGACCAATTAGCTATACTGGGCGACAGTCTTGCGAGACTCGCATTTCGATCTACCTTTGCAAGTTCTTTTGGAATTTTAGATAATTTTTTTTGATTTTCTTGATAAGTTCTATATCTGAGCATCAGATGAGGAAAATCGATATTAAATTCATGGGGTGGTACGTAAGGACATTTAGTCATAAAACACATATCACATAATGTGCATTTATCTGTAACATCCTCGAAATGTTTTTTTGTTAAATCATCAACTGACTCATTTGGCGAGTCGTCAATAAAATCAAATAATGTTGGAAAACTATCGCAGAGATTAAAGCACCGTCGGCAACTATGACAAACTTCAAACTGTCGACGCATCTCAGCATCTAAAGCTTTTTCGTTCAGATATTCATCTGAGTTCCAATCTACAATATCACGTGTAGGTGCAGCTAAACTGCCTTCTTTTTTTATATCCATGATAGAAAAAAGGGGCTATTTTAGCCCCTTTTTAATTAATCAATTGAGTCTAATGTTTTTTGGAATTTACCTGCGTGAGACTTTTCAGCTTTAGCCAATGTTTCGAACCAATCAGCTATTTCGTCAAAACCCTCTTCTCTTGCAGTCTTTGCCATGCCTGGATACATATCTGTATACTCATGAGTTTCTCCAGCTATAGCAGCTTTTAGATTATCCTCTGTTGAACCAATTGGTTCTCCTGTTGCAGGATCACCTACTTCTTCCATAAACTCTAAATGTCCATGAGCGTGTCCTGTTTCACCTTCTGCAGTTGATCTAAATACAGCAGCTACATCATTGTGGCCTTCAACATCTGCTTTTTGTGCAAAGTATAAATATCTTCTATTTGCTTGGCTCTCACCTGCAAATGCTGCTTTTAGGTTATCCAAAGTTTTACTATCTTTTAATTCAGTCATTTGTCTCTCCTTAATAAATTAATACAAAGATATAATTGATTTAAAAAAAGTCAATACATTAGAATCGTTCTAAACTGATATTGAGAATTATTATCAATTAATTATCTAAGTGAACTAGAACTTCTATCTTATTAATTTTTTTATTTTTTGGAGGCTTTGGGAGGCCACTTACTTTCATGTCTACATTTATATCAATCAATTTTTGATCCTTTTTAGAATAAAAGTGGTGATGATGCTCGGTGTTAGTATCAAAATAAATACGTTCAGAATTAATCATTAATTTTTTTAAAAGACCTTTTTCGTAAAAGTCGTGAAGGGTATTATAAATTGTTGCAAGAGATATCCCTGCTTTCATCTTCAAAAGTTTATTTGATAGAGTTTCAGCTGTTACATGCTTGTTTACACCGTCAAATAAGTAATTTGCTATAATCACTCTTTGCTTAGTTGGTCTTAGCGAATTTTGTCTCAAAAAATGCTTGATATCTTTCATAAATTTATTTTTATTAAAATTTAATGTATTTTACAATAATAATACATTAATCTTATAAACTTCATATAAAACAATAAGATAGATAAACCTTGTGGAAAAAAAATCAAGCTTTACAAAAGAAGATCTTTTAGATTGCGCTCACGGCACAATGTTTGGTATTGGAAATGCACGGCTTCCACTTCCGCCAATGTTAATGTTTGATAGAATAACAAAAATTACTGATAGTGGTGGTAAATTCGGTAAAGGTGAAATTGTTGCTCAATTGGACGTAACACCAGACTTATGGTTTTTTGATTGTCATTTTGAAATGGATCCTGTGATGCCAGGATGTCTAGGTTTGGATGCAATGTGGCAATTAGTTGGGTTCTATTTGGGATGGATTGGTGAACCTGGACGCGGTAGGGCGCTAGGTTCAGGAAACGTAAAGTTTGGTGGTGAAATTTTAAAGGACTCAAAATTGGTTGAATATAAAATTGAAATGAAAAAAATAATAAAAAGAGGTGTTATTGTAGGAGTAGGTGATGGAGTGGTAGAAGTAGATGGTAAGCAAATATATTCTGCCGAAGGATTAAAAGTAGGACTGATTAAATAATGAGAAGAGTTGTAATTACAGGCCTTGGAATCGTATCATCGCTTGGAAATAATAAGGATGAAGTAAAATCATCATTATACAATGCTTCGTCTGGTATTTCTTTTGACCAATCACAAAAAGAAATGGGTTTTAGAAGCCAGGTAAGTGGCCAAATAGATCTCAATTTAGAAGAAAATATAGAAAGAAAGTTTCTTAGATTTATGGGAGATGGAGCGAGCTATAATTATATTGCTATGAATGAGGCCATTGAGGACTCCGGACTTAATAAAGATGAAATATCGAATAATATGACAGGTTTAATTATGGGATCGGGTGGACCATCTACCAAAAGCTTACTGAGAGCGTTTGACATCACTCGAGAAAAAGGTCCGAAAAAAATTGGTCCTACAAGTGTTCCAAAAGTCATGTGCAGCACCAACTCTGCAACTTTATCAACGTATTTTAAAATTAAAGGTATAAATTATTCAATAAGTTCAGCATGCTCTACAAGTGCTCATTGTATAGGTAATGCTTATGAAATTATACAAATGGGAAAACAAGATCGTATATTTGCTGGAGGAGGTGAGGAATTAGATTGGACTTTGTCAGCACTCTTTGATGCAATGCCCGCTTTATCTTCAAAATATAATGATCAACCTTCAAAATCTTCCAGGGCTTTTGATAAACATCGTGATGGTTTTGTAATTGCTGGCGGAGGTGGGGTAGTTGTTTTGGAAGATTTAGAAACAGCGGTAAAAAGAAATGCCAAGATATATGCGGAGATAGTTGGTTATGGAGCTACATCGGATGGTCATGACATGGTTCAGCCATCAGGAGAAGGTGCTGAAAGATGCATGATGATGGCAAAAAAAGATATTGAAAAAATTGATTACATTAATGCTCACGGAACATCAACGCCTGTAGGTGATATTGCTGAATTAAAAGCAATAAAAAAAGTCTTTAAAGATGATTTACCCCTTATCAGTTCTACAAAATCTTTAAGTGGGCATTCTTTAGGCGCTGCTGGTGTTCATGAGTCAATTTACACTTTATTAATGATGAATAATAATTTTGTTTCAGAGTCTGCTAATATTGATGAGTTGGATGATGAAGCAGTTGGAATGAATATTCTAACTTCACGTCATGATGAAAAAATTGATACCGCAATGAGTAATAGCTTTGGATTTGGCGGTACAAATGCATCATTAGTGTTTAAGAGGTTTGAAGGATGAGTTTACTGCATGGAAAAAAAGGGGTGGTTATGGGTGTTGCTAATGACCATTCTATTGCTTGGGGAATTTCAAAAAAACTATCTGATGAAGGCGCTGAGCTTTGTTTTACTTATCAAGGAGAGTCCTTGCATCGAAGAGTGAAACCTTTGGCAAATTCAATTAAAAGTAACTTTTTGATTGAATGTGACGTATTAAAAGAAGGATCAGTAAAAAAATCATTTGATGAAATTGGAAATCATTGGGGCGAAATTGACTTTGTATTACATTCAATAGCATTTTCTGAAAAAGAAGAATTAAAAGGAAAATATTTGAATACATCACGCAATAATTTTTCAAATACTATGCTTATTTCATGTTTTTCTTTTACAGAGGTAGCTCACGAAGCTGAAAAACTAATGAAAAATGGCGGTTCACTTCTAACACTTACTTATGATGGATCTCAAAAATATATTCGGAACTACAACGTAATGGGTGTTGCAAAAGCTGCTCTTGAGTCCAGTGTAAGATATTTAGCTGCTGATCTCGGCCCTTCAAACATTAGGGTCAATGCATTATCAGCAGGACCGATGAAAACACTTGCTATGGCTGGTATTTCTGGTGGCAAAGACATGATGAAGTGGTCTGAGAAAAATTCTTTAATGAATAGAAACATTGATCTAGAGGATGTTGGAAAATCAGGCCTGTACTTACTTAGTGATTTGTCTTCCGGCGTAACAGGTGAAACACATTACGTTGACTGCGGCTATAATATTGTAGGTGTTCCTAAAGAAATTTAGTTTTTTTCTGTTAAAAGAGAGAACTGTTTTGATATATTGCCTTTTTCACGATCAATCAAACTTGTAGGGTACTCGCCTGTAAAACAATGATCAGTAAATTGAGGTTGATCGGGATTTCTAGAGTCATAACCCATAGCTTGATAAGTGCCTTCTAATGATAAGAAAAATAAAGATTTAGATCCAATAGATTTATTAATCTCTTCAATACTATTTTTTGACGCAATAAGTTCATTATAGTCAGGTGTATCTATACCATAGAAATCAGGATGTTTTATCGGAGGACATGCTATACCCAAATGTACTTCTTTTGCACCTGCATCATAAATCATTTTAATAATTTTTTTAGCTGTAGTTCCTCTAACAATTGAGTCATCAATTAAAATAACTTTTTTATTTTTAATATACGAAACATTAGCATTATGTTTTAGTTTTACGCCAAATTGTCTTATACTTTGGGATGGCTCAATAAATGTTCTTCCAACATAGTGGTTTCTAATTATACCAAGTTCAAATGGCATGCTTGACCGCTGAGCATAGCCAAGAGCGGCTGGAACCCCCGAGTCAGGAACAGGTACAACTATATCTGCATCAACTTGATGTTCTTTTGCTAATTCTATTCCAAGATTTTTTCTATAAGAATAAACTGTGTTACCACCTAACATACTGTCAGGTCGAGAAAAATAAATTCTCTCAAAAATACATGGTCTTTCTGCAACTTTTGGGAAAGGTTTAATGCTTTCCATCCCTTTTTCTGAAATTATTATTATTTCTCCATTTTCAATTTCTCTGACAAATTTTGCACCAATAATATCAAGAGCACATGTTTCTGAAGCTAGAACTGGGGCCCCATTAAGGTCACCAAGAACTAAAGGTCTTATTCCATAAGGATCTCTTACACCAATAAGTTTCTTGTTTGTAAGAATAACAAGTGAATAGGCTCCATGGATTTGAAATAAAGCATCTATAAGTTTATCAACTATTTGCTTTCTCTCAGACTGTGCAACTAATTGCAAAATTGTTTCAGTATCAGATGTAGATTGAAAAATTGATCCACGACTTACAAGTTTTTCTCTTAAAGCTGAAGCATTTGTGAGGTTTCCATTATGCGCACATGCAAAGCCGCCCGACATTAAATCTGCATACAATGGCTGGATATTTTTTAAAATTGAGTCTCCAGTAGTTGAATATCTTACATGACCAATAGCATTGCTGCCCTTTAGCCTATCAATTACCTCTTGTTTATTAAAGTGATCCCCAACGAGTCCTGGCCTTCTAACGCCGTGAAACTTTTCTCCATCAAATGAAACAATTCCTGCGCCTTCTTGACCACGATGTTGTAGAGCATGTAATCCTAATGCAGTAAGTGTGGAAGCGTCTGGGCTTCCAAATATACCAAATACACCACATTCTTCATGAAGTTTATCTTCTGAAGTATTAATGTATTCCATTAATGAAACCTTTGTTTAGATTTCAGCATCCTTTATTGATAATTTAACCTTGCCTTTATCAAATCCGATTACTTTGACTTTCACTATATCACCTTCACTTACAACGTCAGTAACTTTCTCAACTCTCTCTTCAGATAATTGTGAAATATGTACCAACCCATCTCTTTTTCCAAAGAAATTAACAAATGCACCAAATTCCATAATTTTAACAACCTTTCCCTCATATACCTGACCAACTTCAGGTTCTTCAATTATCGAGTTTATTAAATCAATCGCGGCCTGAATTGACTCATTGTTAGTTCCAGCTATCTTCACATTACCACTATCGCTAATATCAATTTTTGCTCCTGATTTTTCAATTATGTCTTTTATAGTTGCACCGCCTTTTCCAATGATCTCTCCAATATTATCTCTTTTAACTTTCATCATTTCAATTCTTGGTGTGTAAGGTCCAAGCTCAGTTCTTGGCGAGTCTATTACTTTATTCATTTCATTTAAGATGTAATCTCTTCCACCTTTTGCTTGATTAAGAGCTTTCTCCATAATCTCATATGTTATGCCTGTAATTTTAATGTCCATTTGCAGTGATGTTACACCATCTTTTGTACCTGCTACTTTAAAGTCCATATCGCCTAAATGATCTTCATCACCTAAAATGTCTGATAAAACAGCAAAGTCATCTCCTTCTTTTATAAGTCCCATTGCAATACCTGAGACAGAATTTTTAATTGGGACACCTGCGTCCATTAATGCTAGAGAAGACCCACAAACGGTTGCCATAGATGAAGAACCGTTTGACTCTGTTATATCAGATACCAATCTGATAGTGTAATCAAAATCATCTCTATTAGGTAATAC
>CACMLX010000006.1 GCA_902614655.1 uncultured Pelagibacteraceae bacterium | reverse complement strand
CCTAGAATAGCTGTCACAGCTTTAAACCCACATGCAGGTGACGGTGGACTTATTGGCGACGATGAAAAAGTAAAAATTTTACCGGCTATTAAGTATTGTAAAAAAAGGAAAATATCTGTTGACGGGCCTTTGTCTGCTGACTCAGCGTTTATAAAAAATAATCAAAATAAATATGATATTTTTATTTGTATGTTTCATGATCAAGCTTTGATACCTGTAAAGATGATAAGTTTTGACGAGACAGTCAACTATACCGCTGGACTATCATTTGTAAGAACAAGCCCGGACCATGGAACTGGTCTTGATATTGC
Source organism: uncultured Pelagibacteraceae bacterium (assembly GCA_902614655.1). GTDB lineage: Bacteria > Pseudomonadota > Alphaproteobacteria > Pelagibacterales > AG-422-B15 > CACNXQ01. The sequence continues at coordinate 65,087 of CACMLX010000006.1, read as the reverse complement.
AAAGAAATTTATTGCATCACCCAATAGCTTAATAGCAGCTTTGAAGTCGGCGTCAAAAATTGCTCAAGCTAGAAGAAAATGACCCTATCACTTTTTTCTGCATTATTTATCTTTGCGACTATTATGGTTATAACGCCTGGCCCCGCAAACTTATTACTAATGAGTGCTGGAGCTCAATATGGATTTTACAAGTCAGTACCCTTTGTAATTGGCGTTACCTGTGGAAAATTGTTTTTAACAATTGGTCTAGGAATTGGATTTTTAACTCTTTTGAACTCAAATCTGATATTGGTGAGTATTATCAAAGTAATTGGTACAGCCTATATATGCTGGCTTTCATGGAAAATACTTTTTTTAAGTTTGCAATCAACTAAAAGTAATCAAAATGAAAAGGCACCTAATTTCTTAAACGGTTTAATGGTTCATCCATTAAATCCTAAAGGCTGGGCTATGGTAATCGCCGCTTATACACAATTCACTTCCTTTGGGAATACATACACTTCTTCAAGTTGGGCATTAGAAGTTATTATTGTAGCAGGAACCTTTTTTTTCATTCAATCAATTTCACATTCTATATGGTGTTGGTCTGGAAGTTTAATATTTAACTTTTTGAGTAATAAAAATCTTATTAGACAAATTATAGTTACTATTCTTGCACTTCTTACAATTGGGACGGTAGTGTACAGTAATTTTTTTATCTAATTTTTCTCAGACTGTTTTCTTCAACCGATTTGCTGAAGCTAGCAAATAATTTTTTTGAAAAATCATCTGTAGTTGCTGAATACTCTGGATGCCATTGAACTCCAAAAAAGTAACCGTTGTAATTTGATAAACTGATAGCTTCAACTGTTTCATCTTTTGCGATACCTTCAATAACCAAATCACTTGCTATTTTATCTATTCCTTGAGTATGAAGTGAATTTACCTCTATAGTTGGTGTACCGGCCAACTTCTCAAATTTTCCATTTTCAGTTAAATAAACTTCATGCTGTTTTGAAAACTGTACTTCTGGGTCATCAGACACCGGGCACCTATGATCCATTCTTCCTGGTACATCATGAATATCCGCATGAAGAGAGCCCCCCATTGCAACGTTAACTTCTTGAAAGCCCCTACAAATAGCTAACATAGGAATTTCATTTTTAAATATGAAATCAATCATAGGGAGAACAGTCTTATCTCTATCTATGTCTAATGGTTCAACTATTTTGTCTTTATTATAAAATTCAGGATAAACGTTTGAGAGGCTGCCCGTCAGCATCACCCCATCAAATTTTCTCAGAGTGTTTCTGTAGTCAATTGTTGAACCAAGGGCTGGTAAAATGACAGGTATGCAGCTAGTAGCTTCAGCAACAGCTTTTATATAGTTCGTTCCTGACGCATGGTATGTCCGATGCAATTCTTCTTTTTCAATTACGTCGGCAAATACAGCAATTAGTGGCTTATTTTGAGCATCCATAAAAAAATTAGTTTACTAATATCAGGATAATATCATATAACAGCTTTAATGGTTATAAATATTCAAGATAAACAATCACAACATAAAGCAATGTCTGCATGGGATGACATCTTAGTCATCGATGATCAACTTTCAAGTGAGGAGAAAATTTTAAAGTCGTCAGTGAGATCTTACTGTCAGGAAAAACTCTTGCCTAGAATCATAGATGACAACAGAAATGAAAATTTCAGTAGAGAGATTTTCAATGAAATGGGTGAACTTGGAATTCTAGGTTCTTATCTACATGGATATGGATGTGCGGGCACGAATTATGTTTCCTATGGTCTTATTGCTCGAGAAATTGAAAATATTGATAGTGCATACAGATCTATTATGTCGGTTCAAACAAGCCTTGTTATGTTTCCTATTTATCAATTTGGTACTGACGCGCAAAAAGAAGAATATTTACCAAGACTTGCAAAAGGGGAAATCATTGGAAGCTTCGGTCTGACAGAGCCTGATGCTGGTAGTGATCCTGGTGCAATGAAAACCAAAGCGATAAAAGTGAAAGGGGGTTATGAATTGACTGGTACCAAGACATGGATCAGTAATGCGCCCTTCGCAGATGTAATTATTGTTTGGGCCAAGGATGAAGATAATTTAATCAGAGGATTCATTGTTGACAGAGATTCCAAAGGCCTATCAACACCTAAAATTGAAGGTAAACTATCCTTACGTGCTTCAGCAACGGGGCAAGTTGTTATGGAAAATGTTTTTTGTTCGGAAGATAAAGTTTTGCCAAAAGCGACAGGTTTGGGTGGACCTTTTCAATGCTTAAATAGTGCAAGATACGGAATTTCATGGGGTGCTCTAGGAGCAGCAGAGTTTTGTTTTGCAACAGCTAGACAATACGCATTGGACAGAATGATGTTTGGAAAACCTATTGCTAGCACTCAGCTTGTTCAGTCTAAATTAGTTGATATGCAAACAGAAATTGCTTTAGGTCTACAGGCTGCACTCAGAGTTGGGCGTTTGATGGATGAAGATCAGTCAGATAGCAACATGGTAAGCCTAATTAAAAGAAATAATGTTGGAAAAAGTTTAGATATTTGCAGGAGTGCGAGAGATATTCTTGGTGGTAATGGTATTTCAGATGAGTATCATGTAATGAGACACATGGTAAATTTAGAAACTGTAAAGACATATGAAGGTACGCACGATGTGCATACTTTAATAATGGGAAGAAACTTAACAGGTATACAGGCTTTTAAATAATTATGGCTTATCTAAATCGTACAACAAAGCAATGGCAGGAAATTGATACAGCTCATCATCTGCATCCTTTTACAGATTATAAGTCGCTTGCAGAAGAAGGAAGTATCATCGTCACAAAAGCAGATGGTGTTCACCTTACTACATCAGATGATAAACAGTTGCTTGATGCGATGTCTGGTTTGTGGTGTGTAAATGTAGGTTATGGAAGAAAGAATCTTGCAGATGTTGCTTATAAGCAAATGCAAGAATTACCTTATTATAATTCTTTTTTTAAAACAGCAACACCACCATCAATTGAACTTGCTAAAGAGTTAGCTGAAATAAGTCCGCACGATCTAAATCATGCATTTTTTTCTTCAAGCGGTTCTGAAGCCAACGACACTGTTGTGAGAATGGTTAGAAGATATTGGGATTTAAAAGGCAAGCCTAATAAAAAAACATTTATCAGCCGAGAATATGCCTATCACGGAAGTACGATGACTGGGATGAGTTTGGGTGGTATGACAGCAATGCATGCTCAAGGAGATATGATGCCAGGTTTTGAACATGTGATGCCTCCTTATTGGTATAAGTATGGAAGCAATATGTCTCATGACGACTTTGGTATTCACGCGGCTAACAAAATTGAGGAAAAAATTAATGAAATTGGCTCAGATAATATTGCAGCGTTCATAGGAGAACCAATTCAAGGAGCTGGAGGAGTTATTATTCCGCCTGATACTTACTGGCCAAGAGTCCAAGAAATCTGTAAAAAATATGACATTCTTCTTGTTGTTGATGAGGTCATTTGTGGATTTGGTAGAACAGGAAACTGGTTTGGATCAGATACTTATAATATTAAACCTGACATTATCACGATGGCCAAAGGGATTACCTCAGGATATATCCCACTGTCTGGAATCATGATTTGCGACAGAGTTTGTGAAACTTTAATCAATGAGGGTGGTGAATTTTACCACGGTTATACTTACTCAGGCCACCCCGTAGCTTGTGCAGTGAGCCTTGAAAATCTTAAAATTATCAAAGAAGAAAATCTTATTGAACAATCACGAAATGTCTCAGTTTATCTGGAGCAGCAAATGCGCGAGATTGAAAAGCACCCTTTAGTTGGTGAAGTAAGAATGAAGAGCTTTATTGGTGCTGTGGAATTAGTGAAAGATAAAGAAACTAGAGAAATGTTTGAAGACACTGGAACAGTTGGAACGATTTGCAGAGACTATTGTATTCAGAACGGGTTAGTAATGCGAGCTGTAAGGGATGGCATGATCTTCTGCCCACCTCTTATATTCAATAATAACCATGTTGATGAACTTTGTGAAAAGCTGAAAACCTCGCTGGACCAAACACTGGATCATATTTCAAAATAAAACTTACTTAATCTGTAGATAGTAATCGTAGTACTCGGTATCTCGTTGATAGTTTAATGACTCATAGAGACTTTGAGCATTTTTATTTGTAATAGCAGTCGATAACTCAACACTCGTTACGCCTTTTTCTTCAGCAAACCTTTTCGCAGCATTCATCAGCATACGGCCAATACCTTTATTTCTATATTCAGATCTCACATATAAGTCGTAGAGTATTATTTTTTTACTTAACTCCAGTGAGTCAAAAGTCGTATACAGTTGCGTCATGCCAATGCATTCTTTTTCATTTTCAATATATAATATATGTGCCTCGTTATTACTAAGGCGTTCGTGAATGTAGTTTTTACAGGCTTCTATATTTGACTCCTTTTTATAAAACTGCCGATACATATCAAAGACCTCACCAATTTTTTCGCAATCTTCTGGTTGAGCAAATTTTATTTGTAATTCATCTGACATATACTTTATCTCCAAATCGTTCGGTATATTGATATCACTAAGAAAATAAAAGTAAAAGATGTAACTGTATAGATAAAGCCCATTGGCCCAACTGCATCCATCACTCTTCCTCCAATTAAAGGACCAATAAGCGAGCCAACCTCAAAGACCATTACAAGAATTGCTGTAGCACCTGCAACTTGAGATGCGCTATATCTCTCACCAAGCATTGTAAGTGAGATTGCAAAAAGACCACTTGCAGCACCTCCCCATATAAAACAACTCGCTGCCATTACATAAAAATTATCTAGATAGATAGCGAATAGAATTGGACAAAAGAACGTAATTAAAACTGCTATATTTAATAGCAGTCTTTTATTAAATTTGTCTAGCAATACGCCAATCAAGGGTTGGCACATCACGCCTCCTACAAGAGTAATAGTTACATATTGCAATGCAATCTCTTGAGCAAATTGGTTCTTAATCATGAAAATGGGAAAGAAAGATACAAACATTACATCGTCTAAACCGCATAAAATCGCTGCTCCAAAAATTGTTGGAGCTGCAATGATTGCCGCAAACACTGGAAGAGACTTTTTATCGGGTAATTTCGGGTCTTCAATCTCAAGCATAATAAGTGGCAAAATAGCTATAAAAGAAAGAGAAGAAATAACGATAAAAGGTAACCAGCCTTCGATTCCAGTAAAGGACAATACTATCGGACCACTTGCAAAACCGATTACAAATACTGTGTTATAAATTGTTACAATTTTACCGCGATTTGTGTCATCAGCCATTGACAGCATCCATGTATCAAATGCGTTCCAAGCAAGGGCTCCAGCAAAACCAATTATGAATCTGATAACAAACCAAGATGTCAAACTATCAAAAATCGGAAAAGTAAAATAAAGAATTATTGTAAATATTTGAGCAATGATTATTGATTTCGCTAAACCTATCTTATGAATAATTATAGGTGTTATTCTTACAAATAATATTACTGCAAGGGGTTGTGCTACTACATTGAGGCCAATTTCAGTGTTGCTATATCCTCGTGCTTCTAAAATAAGTGCAAGTAGAGGTATTAATGTACCAAGCTTAATACCAATAATTAACGCACAGAGAAATAGGACAATATATGTTTTGTAATTTGTACCTAAAAGATTTTGAACTGTAGTATTCATGCAAACCTATCTTCATTAACATAGATACTTTTAAAATATTTAAGGACTAAATTTTTACAAAATTCATGGGTATAAATTTTTGGATCAAACAAAATTCTCTGCCACAATCCATCGACCATGGAGTGATAGGTTTCACTTACTTCTTTCGGTGTAAACTCCTTTTGATTGGTAATATTATTAATTTCATTAACTAACTTCTCCATTTGTTGAGAATAAATTTCATCTTGTCTTTGACAAATAGTTAAATAAGAAGGTCTAAATTTCACCTCGCTATAAAACGCAATCCATACTGAAATTTTATTTCTGTTGGCAATTTTTGAGCTGAAATCATTTTGAACTATACGTATTATTCTATCAATTGGATCTATATTATTTTCCTCAAATATCTTTTGCCATGATTTTTTATATTCATCAGATAAATACTGCAGCGAACTTATTAATAAATTGTCCTTCGATTTAAATCTAAAATTTGCATAACCTTGAGAAACTTTAGCTCTTTTTGCTACATGAGCAATCGTGGTATCCGCCAGACCTCTTTTCGCAATTGTTTCTATCGTAGCGTCAATCAACTTTTGATGATTAACAGAAATCTCAGTTTCACTAGCCTGTTTTGTAGTTTTTTTATTAACTAAAGCCTTCATCATATCAAATAAACAATACACAAAGATAACTATTAAAGATAGTTTTGTATTGAATAATCATTCAATTTTTATTATCATGATTCCTAAATATTCTATATTTTATGGCAAAAAATACACACGATGTAATCGTAATTGGTGCGGGTCACAATGGTTTGACCGCCGCTAGTTATATGGCGAAGGCAGGACTAGATGTTGTTGTCCTAGAAAAAAATGAATGGATTGGAGGCGCTGCTGTTAGTCGCGAGCTCTATCCAGGATGGAAATATTCTAACTGTTCATATGTTTGCAGCTTACTAAGACCTGAGATCATGCGTGATCTTGAACTGTACAAATATGGTTTACAAATTATTCCTTACGAAGGTAGCGCAACAATGATGAGAAATGGGGACTACTATGCCCACTATCATGATCATGATATGACGATCAATTCTATCAGAAGACATTCCCACAAAGATGCAGAGGCTTATGAAAGGTACAGTCGCGATGTTTTAAGACAATGTAAAATTATTAAACCACTCTTAAAAATGACACCACCAGATTTAACTTCTTTTAAACCAAAAGATTTATTTGGTGCTCTGGAGTTCGCAAAACATTTTGCAGCTAAAGACGAGCTAGGAGGTCTTGGTGAAAAAGAAATTTATGACACTATTCGATTTTACACAATGAGCATCAGAGACTATTTAGATGAATATTTTGAAAGTGATATTACAAAAGCTCACTTAGCTGGAAGTGCAATTATCGGAACTGCTCTTGGTCCTTGCTCACCTGGCTCTGCTTACGTATTACTCCACCATTATATGGGAGAAGTAGATGGTTCTGTTGGAGCATGGGGGTACTCAAGAGGAGGTATGGGCTCTATTACAAAAGCAATGACAGGTTGTCTCAATGCTCACGGCGGTGAAGTAAAACCAGATAATGAAGTCGTTAATGTCATTACTAAAAACGGTCGTGCGATTGGAGTTGCTACCAAAAAAGGTGATGAATATTACGCAAAAAAAATTGTATCTAACTTAGATGTTAAAAGAACGTTTTTAAAAATTACTGAAGAAAGCTCTTTACCTGGTGAATTTGTTGAAAGAGTTAAAAACTTTAAAATAAGAGGTTCATCGGGAAAACTGAATATTGCCTTAGATGGCCTTCCTGAATTTCCATGTATTCCAGAAGGTGATCCAGGTGGTGGAGGTGATATGCACTTCACAGAAACTATTGAAGAAATGGAAGGAGCTTACGATGATTGGAAACGAGGCGAATGGTCAAGAAATCCTTACGTAGATATGTGTATTCCCTCTAAAAGCGATCCAACAATGGCAGCTCCCGGAAAGCATTATATGTCTGTCTTTATTCAATATGTTCCATTCAATCTTGCAAATGGCGGGTGGAATGAAGAAAGAAAACAGGAATTTGGAAGACATATTGTTGATTGTATTGCTGAGTTTTCTCCAAATTTTAAAGATTTAATTAATCACTATGAAGTTCGTACACCATTAGAATTAGATAATGAAGTAGGATTGACAGAAGGAAACATCTTTCAAGGCGAATTAACAATGGACCAACTCATGTTTAATCGACCTGTGCCTGGATATGCGCAGTACAGAACACCACTTAAAAATATGTATATGTGCAGTTCATCAACCCATCCAGGGGGCGGAGTTATGGGCGCACCAGGAGCGAATGCTGCAAGGGAGGTTCTAATTGATATGAATATCCCTCAAACTGGTAATTATTATTAATGTCAGACAATTATGACGTAATTGTTATTGGCGCAGGCCATAATGGTCTTGTATGTGCTAATATTCTTGCAAAAAAAAACCGTAAGGTTCTAATTTGTGAGGCACGTGAGAAATGTGGAGGACTCCTTGAAGAGAGTATAACCAATTTCGTTCCTCAGATACCTCTGAGTGTGTCAAGCTCTCTTGGTGGACTGACAGTAAAGTATAAAGCAAAGTCTAGTATTGCACTGTCTGAGTCTGGTCAACATATTCGCCTAGTTGGAAACCAACATATTGACCATAAAGTTATTTCAGGTTTCTCTTCGAAGGATGCAGACAGATATGTAGAATTTCATGATAAAATGTCCTCCTTTTCAAAGGCTTTAGGTTCTTTCATGATGGCTTCACCACCAAGGATCATGAACAATACTTTCTCTGACTACTTTAAATTATTCAAATTAGGCATGAATGTTCGAATGCTTGGAAAGAAAAAATTTAATGAGTTTGCAAGAATGGTAGGGCTAAATATTGCGGACGAATTAGAAGACAATTTTGAAAATACTCTTTTGCAAGGCCTAATCGCCCATGACGCGGTGCTTGGTTCTAATTTGGGCCCAAGGTCACCAGGTTCATTGATTAATCTACTTTTTCGCATGGCCACACACGACAACTCAATTTTTGGTGGAATATATGAAATTGATGGTGGTAGTAAAGCTTTTGTCGATACTTTACTTGATATCAGCAATAAAAATAAAGTTGAAATCAAAACTTCTTCATCGGTTAAAAGATGCATTACTGAAAATGATAAAGCAGTTGGGGTTGAACTTCACAATGGTGAAAAAATTTATGCAAAAAAAATTATTTCTAATGCAGATCCAAGATCTACTTATTTTTCCCTTTTAGGAACTGAGAATTTAGATACTGATGTGAAAAGAAGAATCAAACATCACCGATCAAAAGGGAAAGTTGCAAAATTATCATTAAGTCTCAATAAACAACCTGAATTTATTAATTGCGATAAAGATGATTTAGAGAGTAGAATGGTGATCGCGCCGTCAATTGATTATATAGAAGAAGCATTCAATCCAAGTAAATTTGATAAGCTTTCTATGGAACCTATTTTAGAAATGAAACTTAAAAATTCTGACCAGAGTAATCCTGCATTAGATATTCAAGTTCAATATGCTTCCTATGGTGCGCAAGAGGGTTGGGATAATATTAAAGATAACTATGTAGACGCAGTTATAAAATTAATAGAGAAATATGCACCTGATATTCAAAGCTGTATAGAGACTAAAGCAATCGTTACTCCTGACGATATAGAAAAAAATTTTCATGTCACAGGTGGACATTGGCATCATGGAGAAATTCAAATTGATCAACTTTTTATGCTCAGACCAATTCCTGGGGCATCACAATATAGAACCCACCTTGATGGACTATATATGTGTGGTGCAGGTACCCATCCAGGTGGAGGCTTAACTGGAATTCCAGGAAGAAATGCAGCTCAAGCTATTTTGGAGGATGCTTGAGTATGAATAGAGATTTAAGATTTACGGCACTTAAAAAAACTCCTTTTCACTCTAGAACAAGCTTAGCTTCAAGAACAAATAAATATTATAACTGGAACGGTTTTACCGTACCCACAGAATACTCAACAACTGAGTTGGAATATACTGCCGCTAGAAATGGTACTTCAGTTATGGATCTCACGCCTATGTGCAAATACATGATCAATGGCAGCGATGCTAATAGATTTGTTGATTATCTTGTAACAAGAGATTTATCACAGATGGAAGACAATACAGTTGCATACATAATTTGGTGTAATGAAGATGGTAAAGTGATGGACGATGGTACCATATTTAAATTTTCGAATACAAAATTCATGCTTTGCTGTGCAGTAAAGATATATAATTGGTTACATGACTCTGCTGAAGGTTTTGATGTTTCTTGTGAGGATGCAACAGACACAACTGCTGCATTAGCAATCCAAGGACCTACTTCTTGTTCAACACTAAAGAACTATGGAGCAGACGACCTTGAATTATTAAAACCATTTGGAATGAAACAATATAATATTAATGGATATGATGTTTTAATCTCGCGAACAGGCTTCACAGGTGATTTAGGATATGAATTATGGACTGATCCAGCTAATGCAGAAAACATGTGGGATAGTATTATGGAAGCTGGAAAAGAATTAAAGATTAGACCTTTTGGTATGCATGCTCTTGAGATGACAAGGATTGAAGCTGGCTTTATTCAAACCAATACTGATTTTATGGCAGCTGAAGACTCCTTAAGACCAGTGAGAATGCGTTCACCGTATGAAATTGGAATGGGTTGGCTGGTTCATCTTAATAAAGAAAGTTACTTTGTCGGTAAACGCGCTTTAAAGAAAGAAAAAGAGACAGGTAATTCTGAAAGATGTTTAGTTGGACTTGACATAGATGGTGATAAGCCCGCAGTAGGCTCTGTGATCTATAATGAAAAAAAAGAAGACATAGGTATTGTTACGGCAGCAATGTGGTCACCTACTATGAAAAGAAACGTTGCGCTCGCATCTCTGAAGCGTCCATATGGAATTAAGATAAAAGAAAACATTTTTGCAGAAATATATCACCCAGAGGAATTGGAATATAAAAAAATATGGGCAAAGTGTAAGGTTGTAAAAAGACAATTTTTTAGCCCTGAAAGACGTAACAAAGTACCTGCGGACCTATATGAATAGCCAAATAGGGTATTTTTTTAAAATTCAATTATTGAACAGCTGTTCAATATAGGTTATACTTCAATATGCCCAAATCAACTCCGATTCCCGAAAAAAAAGATCTCCTTAATACTCTTGACGATAGAATTCTATACCCATGGCAGTATCTTGAGTATCGCGGTGAAGACAGCAGGACAATTATTGATAAGTCAAAAGGAATTTATCTTTACGATCAAACAGGAAGACAGCTTATTGATGGTCCTGGAGGAATGTGGAATGTTAACGTGGGACATGGTGTAAAAGAAATTGCTGATGCTGTTTATAATCAGATTACAAAAATGCCATACGCCAGCCCATTTACTGAGTCCACTGAGATAGCATATAACTATGCTTCACGACTTGTTAAATATGCGCCTAGTGATCTTAAAAGAGTATTTTTTACTTCTGGAGGATCCTCAGCAGTAGACTCTGCATTAAGATTTGTAATGTTTTATAATAATGTTCGTGGGTTAAGAGATAAGAAACAAATTATCTCACGTCATGATGCATATCACGGAAGTACATTTTTAGGGGCTTCATGTTCAGGTAAAGAAAGAGATAAAAACAACTTTGATTTTGCAGATAACTTGGTCCATCATTTGTCTGCGCCAAATCCATTTAAAAAACCAGATGACTTAAGCGATGAAGAATTCTGTGATCTAAAAGTTAAAGAGTTGGAAAATAAAATTTTAGAACTTGGTCAAGATAAGGTCGCAGCATTTATTGCAGAGCCAATCCTAGCATCAGGTGGGGTAATTGTTCCTCCTAAAGGATATCATAAAAAGACAAGAGAAATTTGTACTAAGTACGATGTTATTTATATTTCTGATGAGATAGTAACTGGCTTTGGAAGATTAGGTCATATATTCGCTTCAGAAAATTATTTCGATTTAGAACCTGATATCATTCTTTTAGCAAAAGGGATTACTTCAGGGTACGTACCTTGTGGAGCAGTTGTTATATCTGAAAAGCTTATGTCTCAACTTGATAATAAAGAAAAAGTTATATTCTCAAATGGATTTACTGACTCGGGTCACCCAGTGAGCATGGCAGCAGCAACAGCAACACTTGATTATATTGAAAAAAATAACCTTCTTGAGCATGTACAAGAAGTCGGCCCTTATTTTCAATCTAAATTAAGTGAATTAATTGATCTCCCGATTGTTGGTGATGTGCGTGGTGAGGGATTAATGGCGGCTGTTGAATGTGTAATCAGTAAAGAAAAAAAAGATCCTCTGAATTTACAATACGAGATTGCCTCTCGCATCAATTCACATTGTCAAAATCTTGGCCTGATTGTACGGCCTTTATTTAACACTTGCGTCATGTCTCCTTCTTTGATTATCACAAAGGAACAAATAGATGAGCTCGTCAGTATACTTAGAAAAGGAATTGAGTTAGCCACAGACGACATCAAGAAAGAAGGCCTTTGGTCTGCATCATAAATAAATGCTTGAGTTTAACCATCTGCTAAAAAACTATCAGGAGGGTAAAACTTTACCCCAAGACTTTTATACAAATTCGAATATTTTTTCCGAGGAGATGAAGCGAATTTATTTCAAACAGTGGTTAATGGTAGATCACATAAGTCGTATTCCTAATCCAGGTGATTATTTTGTTTTTGATGCCGAAAAGGAATCCATCATAGTTATTAGAGGAAGAGACAATGAAGTAAGAGCATTTTATAATGTTTGCACTCATCGAGGATCAAGAATTTGTTTAGATGAAGAGGGTTCAAAAAAACTTTTAGTGTGTCCCTATCATGCTTGGAGTTTTTCAGCAGAAGGTGAGCTTAAAGCTGCACGTTTTATGCCGGAGGATTTTAAAAAAGAAGAGTGGGGTCTTAGAAAGTGCCATCTTAAAATTTATGAAGGATTAATATTTATTAATTTATCTTTAGGTGAACCGATGAATTTTAATGAATTTATAAATCCTCTAAAAGAAATGATGGAATTTCATCAGACGAGTAAGTCAAAAATTGCGATAAGAAAAAAATACCCAACTCACGCAAATTTTAAATTAGTTCTTGAAAATTTTCAGGAGTGTTATCACTGTCCCACGGCACATCCTGAGCTTTGTGCAGTACAAGACAAAGACTGGGTTGTCGCAATGGGTGCCGGAATAGGTACTGCGCCTCAAAAAGAGACTGATGAATATTTAAATAAAATTAAACCTTGGGTCGAGGAATGTAAAAAAAATGGAACTCCGTCTGAGGTTTATCTTGAAACAGAAGAAGGATTGAAAAAAGGCTTAAACAGATATGTTGATAGAACTCCAATTGGAAACGGAAACTTATCACAAACCAAAGATGGAAAGCCAGCTTCTTCTCTAATGGGACAGTTTAAAGATTTTGATGGTGGATTAACCCAAGTAAGCTTTAATCCATTTGGCTGTTGTTATTTCACAAATGATTTTGGCGTGATGTTTATTTTTAAACCCATCTCACTTCTAGAGTCTGAAGTGGAACTCATATGGCTCGTAAACGAAGAAGCTGTAGAGAATAAAGACTTTAAGCCCGAGGAAGTAAGCTATATATGGGATGTTACTACGGCGCATGATACTACAATAATTGAAAATAACCAGGAAGGCCTGCTATCTCAGTCTTTTAAACCCGGAGTGTTATCTGAAAATGAGTCAGCGGTAACTTACTTTTATAATTGGTATTTTACCAACATGCAATTACCATAAATAAATATACGATAATCTTATTTTATTATAAAATGAAATGAAAGCTTACTTAATAATAACTATTATTTTTTTTTCTTTGCTCAATTTCTCAACAGCTAACAATTTTAAAAATATAATTGAAAATGAAAATCAAGTTAGTAATAAGAAATTTGGAGGTCCTAAATCAGATTTCGTTCTTGATAGAATAAAATTTAATATGGAAACTTCAGTAAAAGATAAATACGAAAATTGGGTACTAATATCTAATGGGGAGATTGTCCGCTGCTGCTTAGAAAGAAAAAATAAAAATCGAAATGAAAAATGAAACAACTATATAACAAAGATATTTATGATGTTAATAAGCCTGTTAAGAGTTATTGGGAAAAAGTTAGTAATATTAATCAGTATAAGTTTCCAAAGTTAGTTGGCGATGAAACGTGTGATGTTTGTGTTATCGGTGGTGGCTTTACTGGAATTAGCACAGCTTACCACATTGCAAAAAATTATGGTGGTGACGTAAGATTACTAGAGGCAGGACATTTTGGATTTGCAAGCAGTGCAAGAAATGCTGGCTTCTGCTGTTTGCCTGCAACAAAATTATCGGTTAACCAATTGATAACAAAATTTGGCCTTGATGAAACAAAAAAATTTTTTGCTTCTCAAATCGAAGGCGTTGAGCTCCTATCCTCACTCATTTCTGAAAATAATATAGAATGCGAAAAAACAGGAAAGGGCAATTTAGATGTTGCCCACCACCCTGATAGTAGTGAGGAACTAAAAGAGTGGGGAAATGATCTTAAAAAATACTTTGGCATCAATACCAAGTGGATACCCAAAGAGGAGTTCGATGAAGTTGGACATCAGTCAACTGAACAGTTTGGAGCTGTTTTTACTGAGGCAGGATTTGCAATGAACCCTATGGCTTTTATGGATGGTTTTGCATCAGCAACTGTAGATGTAGGAGCGAAACTTCATAGTTTTTCCAGAGTAATAAAATGGGAGAGAAATGGTTCTCATAAACTAATTACAGATAGCGGATCGATTACCGCAAATAAGGTTGTAGTTGCAACAAATGGATACACAGATGAGTCTCTTCACCCAAGTTTTGCAAATAGAATGATGCCCGTCTTATCAAATATAATTGTCACCAGAGAAATGTCAGAAGATGAGTTTAAATTACAAAACTATAAAACTCTTAATCCAATCTGCAACTCTAGAGAGATTTTATATTATTATAGAAGAATGCCTTCAAATAGAATGTTATTCGGAACAAGAGGTGATACTTATGGGGATGAGAAAAGTGCTGAAAAAATGCAAGAATTTATGACAAAAAAATTCAGAGGAGTTTTTCCTAATTGGGGTGGAGTTGATATTGATCACTATTGGAGAGGAACAGTAGTTATGACAAGGGATTTTGTTCCAGCCTTTGGTTCATTAGAGGAAGATAGGTCAGTTTATTTTTCATATGGTTATCAAGCTAATGGTAACAATACGACTGTATACTGTGGGAAGAAGTTAGCTGAAATGATTTATGAGTCTAATAGTGGTGAAACAAATATTTCAAAAGTCTATCAAGGCCTATCACCAAAAATACCACTTAGTTTTTTGAGACTTTGGTATCTAAGATTATACCTGTGGTATGCCAATTTTACAGATAGAAGTAAAAAAGAAATATAAATTGCATCTCTTATTTATATAAATTAAAATTTTTTCATGTTGAAAGCTTTGAAGTCAATATATGCCAGAAGTGAGCCTGCGAAAGCTTATTCCTTACTTTCTCCAGCTTTAATTTTGGTTATTTTAGTGATGTTAATACCTTTAACATTAATGTTAAGCTTTAGTTTCTTTACACAAACAAGTTTCACAGAAATAAATTATTCTTTTACAGTTCAAAGATATATTGATTTTTTTCAAAAAAATTTACTTGTTTCACTTTTAATAAAATCTATTAAAATATCTTTTCTTGTTACTTTAATTACCCTTTTAACAGCTTATCCTGTTTGTTATTACATAGCATTCTATGTGAAGAAAAATAAAATGTTATGGCTTGTGTTGTTAACTTTACCTTTTTGGACATCCTATCTCCTTAGAGTTTTTTCATGGAAGATAATATTAGGAACTAAGGGTGTCATAAACTCATCATTAATTAATGTAGGACTTTTAAATGAACCACTTACTTTTCTGATGTATTCAGAAACTGCAGTTATTATTACTCTCACTCACGCGTGGGCTGCTTTTGCTTTACTTCCTTTGTATGTTTCATTAGATAAAATAGATTTCTCATTAATTGAAGCTGGAAGAGATTTAGGATTATCACGATTTGAAGTATTTTGGAAAATAACACTTCCTTTATCTCTACCTGGAATAATCGGTGCGATATTAATTATTTTTATTCCTACAGTTGGAGATTATGTTACTCCCGCATTGCTTGGAGGCACTGATGGAAGAATGCTGTCGAATATGATACAGGGGTACTTTGGGAAAATTAATAATATCCCGCTCGGAGCTGCATCTGCAACTATAATGTTATTTACCGTTGCAATTGTAACGATAGCAGTTTCGTACTCAACCAAAAAACTTAGTCAAAGGATGTCATAAGTGGAACAAAAAAATAATACTTTGCTAATATATACATTGCTTTATTTTGCCTTTTTATATGTACCAGTTTTATTTTTGCCATTGTTTAGCTTTAATGATGGAAACTACATGTCATTTCCTCTAACGGGATTCACGACTGAACATTATGAAGAAATGTGGTCAAAATCAAATTTACACAATGCGCTTTGGGCGAGTATTAAGGTAGGTGTGGTAGCGAGTACTGTAAGTACAACAATTGCACTTTTTGCCGCAAAGGCCTTCGCACGATATAAATTTAGAGGTCAAAATATCTCCTACGGAGCAATAATGATGCCGTTTTTAATTCCTGAAATTATTCTAGCTGTATCTTTACTTATAATCTGGTTGGCTCTCGGTTTTAAACTTGGACTTGTACCAGTTACCTTGGGCCATATACTCTTTTGCACTCCATTTGCGATGCTTATTTTAATTGCTCGAATTGAAGGATTTGATTTTTCATTAGAGGAAGCCTCAAGAGATCTTGGAGAAAATGCCTGGGGTACATTTTTTAGAGTATCATTACCATTGTACTTACCGGGTATAATAGCATCACTATTACTTAGTTTTATAATTTCTTTTGATGAATTTGTTCTTGCTTTCTTTCTAACAGGAAGCGATGCCACATTACCTATGTACATGTGGGCTCAAATGAGATTTGTTCAAAAATTACCTCACGTATTAGCACTAGGGGCAGTAATAATTGTGTTTACTACACTGATAGTTTTGTTAGCATTTTGGTTAAGAAATCTTGGTCAGGGAAAAAAGAAAGCCGAATTTGGAATAAATATACATGAATAGTTCTTTCATACAGATTAATGAAATATCAAAGCACTTTGGTAGTGTAAGAGCAGTTGATAATGTCTCATTTCAAATTCATGAGGGTGAGTTTTTTTCTCTTCTGGGACCATCAGGATGTGGTAAAACCACTTTGCTTCGATTGCTTGCTGGTTTTGAGTATCCAACAACTGGAAACTTATTACTTGATGGCATAGATATTACTTCCTTGCCACCAGATAAAAGACCTACGAATATGGTATTTCAGAATTATGCAATATTCCCTCACATAAATGTTGAAAAAAATATTCAATTTGGACTAAGAAAATTAGGTTTAAGTAAAGAGCAAATTGAAAAAAGAGTGAAAGATGTTTTATCGCTGGTTAAATTAGAGGGCTATGAGGAAAGATTTAGTAGCCAATTATCAGGAGGACAAAGACAAAGAGTCGCTTTAGCTAGAGCTTTAGTTAGACAACCCAAAGTACTATTACTTGATGAGCCTCTTGGCGCATTAGATAAAAAATTACGAGATGAGATGCAACTCGAATTAAGGTCTCTTCAAAAAGAGATAGGAATTACATTTGTGTTTGTAACGCATGATCAGCAAGAAGCAATAAGTATGTCCGATCGAGTTGCTGTGATGAGTGAAGGTAAAATACAACAATTGTCAGCCCCTAATGAATTATATAAAAATCCACAAAATATATTTGTGAGTGATTTTATTGGAGAGACTAATTTCCTTAAAGCATCTACAAAAACTCAAGATGGTGAATATATAAACGTTTCAATTGAAAATCTTGGAGAATTTAAGATAAAAAATAACCTTAATATTAGCGAAAACTCTTTTGATGCAGTGTGCAGCATTAGACCTGAAGCCATGAAGATCGATACAGTAAAATCAGACTGGGATATTTGTTTAGAGGGAAAAATTCGACAAACATCATATCTTGGTGAAATGACAAAATTTTATGTTGAAACAAAAGAATTAGAAAAAATTATAACTGTATCCTCACAACACTTTGACAATCAGTCATTCAAGAATAATGACTGCTTTATTAGTATAAGTCTTGAAGATATTTCTTTATTAGACAAAAAATAGCCTGCTCTATACAGAGCAGGCTAAATTAGATTTCACAAATTTCAGATTAACCGCCAGCTACCATTTCAGCCCATTGAGCTTCCATGTAGTCAGTCACCTCATCTGAAGGCATAACAGAGAACATACCGTTAGATAAGTGCTCTGCAGGATTGGAAGCAACACCGCGCTCAGCTAATTCCTCAGCGGTAATTGTACTAAATCCTTTTTTATTAGAATGACCATAGCCCCACTCACTTAGTAAGTAAGCCGAAGTCTCAGGACTTGTAGCTGCATTAATCATCGCGTAAGCCTTTTCTTTATCCGCACCTTTCACGATCGCAAGTCCACATGCCCAAGTCATGGTTCCGTTAGCAGGTTGCATCATTTTTGCACCAGCATTCCATGCAATTTCATTCCAACCCAAGGCAACATCTATTTCTCCGTTACCTAATGCTTCAACCATTGACGATGTATCACCAAAGAATGCTCGGATCTGACCGTTGTCTCTCATTTCTCGGAATTTTGAAATACCTTGATCAATAGCGGCTTTTGTTAATTGATCCTTATCTCTTATATCAATTCCTAAATGATGCATCATTAAGAATAAAGAGTCTGCGGCAGAATCTAATATACCAACTTTACCCTTCATTCTTGGATCTTCCATTAAGTCAAAGCTTTCGTTATCAGCGTTCATAAATGAAACATTATCAGCCATGTAGAATAAAGTAGTGTCACCCCAGTCAACCGGTGCAAAATAATGTTTACCATCAACCATTCCACTTGGTAAATCTCTTACCTCAGGAAACATATCATCCCAATGTTCTAATCGAGATATATCTAATGGCTCCAATACTCCCGCTCTGACCCATCTTTTAATTTCGCCTTGACATGGCCATGCTAAGTCAACTTCAAAACCAGCTTTAAGTTTTTGCAACCCTTCTTCGGCATCACCAAATATGGAATATTCAGGAGAACCATGAGCTTCAACGTAAGGTCCAAATAAGCCATCGTCATCATATCCACCCCATAAAAAAACAGACCCAGGTCCAGGCTTAGACTCTGCAACTTCCTCTTTTCGTTCACATCCTATAATAAGGGCCAGTAGTGAAGCCCCTAAAATAACTGTAAATATTGATTTTTTCATAATTAATCATTCCTTTTTTTTGTTAAATCTTGAAAAATTGTACACCCATTATGGAAATATGGTCAATATATATCAGCCAAGAATAGGTCTATTTTTCCCGCTATTCAGCCACGGATCGACCATTTCGTAGTTGTGTCCTCCTTGGAACACTAATTCATCACTGTAGGAGCGCGAGATAATCTGGATGCCAGTAGGCACTCGGTTTGAACCAAAGCCAGAGGGCACTGAAAGTACTGGCAGTTTACCTAACATATTAAATGGATGAGACATACACCATGCAAAATCAGCACATTCTTGTTCTTTCCCATTAATAATGACGCGGTCATTAACTATATCAATATCTGCCTTGATTGCTGGTAAGGCATTTGTAGGACAAATAAATAAATCATATTTTTCCAATATTGGGCCAATTTCTTCGTACATTTTTCCAGTTACCATTGCACTTTCTTCAACGCCATAACCCAAGTGAGCACCAATTTGTTCGTGATAAGTTTTTTTATTATTTTTTAAAGAGTCAATGTGTATTTCAGTAACACCACTAAACATTTTAGTATAATCACTAAGCTGTTCCTTTTCAGAGTCTGAAAGTTCAGAAATTTCTTTATAAAATGAATTTGCATAATGACTGAAACAAACTGAATTTACTTCATCTTTTTTCCAATTAAGTTTCACTTCTGTGACTTGACATCCAAGACTTTCAAATTTTTTTAATGCTGTCAGCGTATTCTGTTCCACTTCTTTATCAATCTCAAAAAATCCTAAGTCCATTGAATAAGCTATTTTCCAATTTTTAATATTTTCGTAATTTAATGGTAATATTTTTTTTGGCCGTAAAGATGTTATATCTTTTTGGTTTGGTCCACACATAATGTTTTGCATCATTGCAGTATCAACCACTGTTCTTGCAAGCGGTCCTGTTACGCAGTAAGGGTCATGATTGAATGGATAACTTTGAGCATTTCTTCCATGAGGAGGCTTGAATCCCACTACGCCGCATGCACCTGCTGGAATTCTTATTGAACCTCCAATGTCACTTCCTGTTGTCAACATTGCACAACCTGAAGCTAATGCAGCCGCACTACCTCCACTTGATCCACCAGGTGTCATATCTAAGTTCCAAGGGTTTCTTGTTACGCCATTTAGTTTTGAGTGACAAAAAGAAGTGAGAGAAAATTCTGGATTGGTTGTGCGACCGTGAAGTATCGCGCCAGAATTGACTATCGTTTTAACATCAATATCAGTTTTCTGTGCGATATTATTCTTAAGAAGTAAGCAACCATTACGATTTGGTTGTCCTTTTATATTCACTTCGTCTTTTATTGCTAAAGGTAACCCTTCAAGAGGCAGAACATCATTATTATTTGAAAATTTTTTCTCAGACTCTTTTGCAAGTTCTAGAGACTTGTCAAAATCAAGATAATTAAATGCATTGATCTTAGGATTAACTGTTTCTATTCTTTTAATTACAGCCGACAGGACTTCAACTGGAGATAGTTTTTTTTCTTTATACTTCTTTAATGTATCTGAAGCGGATAAATAACAAATTTCAATATCAGTATCATTCATGATGATTTTTTATTTAAATTTAACAATTATTAAAATATATTGAAAATTACTTATGATAAGTGAAAAAATCAAAAGTTTAATAGAGAGCCAAGATCCACACGCAGGAATGGATCAACTTTTCTTTACAAATTCAGAGATATTTCATGCAAGTTATGATGCAATTTTCAAAAAACAATGGGTTTTTCTCACCCATCTCTCGTACTTTAATCAAAACAATATTTTTACATACAACTTAAATGAAGGATTTATAGAGATAAAAAAAACAGATGATAATCAACTTTCAATTTCCGCATCTGATCCAAATATTAAGTGCCATTTAAAGGTGTATGAGAGTTTAGTATTTATCAATTTATCATACTCTCCCTATTCATTTGATGAATTCATTAAACCACTTGAACCATACATCAAAATACATGGACTGAATGATGGTAAGATTGCTTTTCAAAAAGATTTTATTTTTAATGCTTCACATTTAGCTACAATTCATAATTTTAAAGAATGCGCTCACTGCTGGGGAGGTGAATTTACGCACAAAGATTATCTAAGTGTGCATGGTGAAGATTATTGCAATTCTTATGGAGCAGGTGTTGGTTCGGGGATTGAGGCCCCTAAACTTGCAAAACGTATTAAAGAGTGGACAGAACAAACTTTAAAAAGAGGTTTATTTGTTGGAGAGTTCAGTGAACATGACTCAAAATATTTTAGAATTGCAGAGCGTACACCTTTACCTGAAGGTATTGCATCAGAAACAATGGATGGCAGTTATACTTGTTCAACATTGATGGGTGATTTTAGGGAGATTGGTGCTGACAATGGTTATACTGCAATTGGTTTCAGCCCATTTAACAGCTTTGTTGCAAATAACGAATTTGTGATACTTTTTTTATTCTCACCAATTAGTCAAAATAAAACAGTAGTGACCCAATATTGGGTAACTCATAAAGATGCGGAAGTTGATATTGATAAAATGATTTTTTTGTGGGACCAAACTTCTACTGAAGACTCCCAGTTATGTGAAATGAATCAAAAGGGAATTGAAAGCAGGTCCTATCAGCCTGGCAAATATGGGGATTTAGAGACGAGCTTAGTTCAATATCAGAAATTTTACCTTAATCATTTACAGACATACCTGAACGACTTAGTCTAATCTTAATTCGATACCTATATGGAACTTGCAACACAATCAGAATTTGATGAAGTGCTTAATCGTTATCATAATATCCAATATGTAGACGCAATATTTACAGACCTCTGTGGATATGTGAGGGGAAAAAGATTTCCACTACTAGAGGCAGATAAAATTTTTTCAGATGGAGTATTGTTACCTTTTTCTGCATTTTATTTAGATGTCCTCGGTGGCGTAACCAACACGATGAACCTTGGTTGGACTGACGGAGATCCAGATGGGGTTTTAATGCCCGTTAAAAATTCCATTAAGCCCGTTCCTTGGGATAACAAGGTTCTTCAAGTACTAATTTCTATGAGAAAAGAACAGGAAAAATGGGGCGTAATAGAAAATCCAGCGGAGGTTGATCCAAGAAATATTTTAGAAAAAGTAATGAATAAATTCAAAGGCACCGGATTTAATCCAGTAGTAGCTTTTGAATTAGAGTTTTATTTGTTGGATAAAAGAAGAAATGAGGAAGGCAAGCCAGTTCCTGCATTAGGTGCGAGCAAAACTCATGTATATGGAATTCCTGATCTTGATATGTTTGGGGATTTATTTGATGAAATTAATGAGAACTGTAAAATTCAAGATATCCCTGCTACAACGGCTTCAAGTGAATTTGCTGCTGGCCAGTACGAAATTAATTTAAAGCATACCGGTGATCTGCTTAAAGCAGCGGATGATGCAGCAATGTTAAGAAGAATAATAAAAGAAACAACTGCAAAGCATGGGTTTGAGGCAACATTTATGGCAAAGCCATTTCTTGAGGAGACTGGAAATGGAATGCACCTGCATATCTCAGTGTACGATGATAATGGAAAAAATATTTTTGCGACGAAGAGTCGGTACGGAAATAACAAGTTAAAAAATGCTTTAGCTGGTTTTCAAGAAACTTTTTATGACTCATTTCCGATATTTATTCCAAATAGAAATGGTTATCGAAGAATACAAACTCGAAATTTTGTTCCAGTGAATAAAAGTTGGTCATGGAATCGAAGAGATGTTTCATTAAGAATACCTGCTGGATCAGATAGCGCAAAAAGAATTGAACACCGGGTAGCATCAGCTGATGCAAATCCATATCTTGTTTTAGCCTGTATCCTTTCTGGACTTCATCATGGACTTACAAAAAAACTATCACCAACAGACCAAGTAAGTTTTGATAACACTGAAGGCGCTGATAAGACTGCTGATCCTGAAATGCCAAAAAATATGGAGTCTGCACTAAATCGTTTTAAAGAATCAAAAATTTTATCTAAGTATTTAGGAAAAGAGTATCTTGATTTATACGTATCAGCCAAAGAAGGTGAATTTGAACATATGGATAACAGTTTCATACCTTCAGAAGAATACGATTTTTATTTATAGATTTATGACTGACCTTCTTTTCAATCAAGATAGTTACTTAAAAGAAACAGAAGCCAGTATTATTGGAATTGAAGAAAATATAATACAATTGGATAGAACAATTTTTTATGCAGAGTCAGGCGGACAACCTGGAGATCAAGGCGAGATTGTATTAAAGGACCAAGTTCTCAAAGTTGTAGACACTAAAAAAGGATCAAAGCCGAATGAAATTTTGCATATTGTTGATGGCCCTATCGATCAAAGCTTAATTAATCAATCTGCTGAACTTAAGATTAATTGGGAACTCAGATACGCTCATATGAAAATGCATACGAGTTGCCATATTTTGTGTAGCTTAGTAGATGCCCTTATAACAGGAGCGTCGGTTGGAAGTGCTAAATCAAGAATAGATTTTGATGTTGATCCATCAATGCTCAATAAAGAAGAGTTAAATGAGAAGATTAGGGATATTATTAGTAAAGACTATCCCATAATCATAAATCAAATTACAGGAGATGAACTAAAATCAAATCCCCACTTAGCTAAAGGGGCTGCCGTTTCACCTCCAGTTATAGATAACAAAGTACAAACAGTTCAAATTGGTGAGGGAGAAAACATTATCGATCTTCAATGTTGTGGAGGAACGCACTGTCAATCTACAAAAGAAATTGGACCACTTGAGATTGGAAAGATTGAAAATAAAGGTAAGAGAAACAGGCGAATTAATATAAGGTTTAGTTCATGACGGATATTTTAGTCAGTAAAGATGATGGACAAGTTGTAACGCTCACTCTTAATGATGCACCAGCAAATTGCCTGACCATGGAGATGATGTCAGCAATTAAAATGGAGATAGATCGCGTTAATGAGTCCAAAGATCACAAACTTGTTATATTTGAAAGTTCAAATGAAAAAATCTTTTGTAGCGGACATAGTTTTAATGAAGTTCAAGAGATGATTAAGAATAATGATAAAAAATCACAAGAACTTCTATTTGCGGAGTGCTCTGAAATGTTAATGAAAATTAGAACAAGCCCAAAGATTTTTGTTGCTAAAGTAAGAGGTATTGCAACCGCTGGCGGACTGGGATTAGTCAGTATAATGGATTGTGTTTTTAGTTCTAAATCAGCAAGATTTGCGCTTGGTGGTATAAACTTTAATTTTGGTTGTCATCAACCGTCAGTATCTGTAGCCCGTGCAATATCTTCAAAAAATGTTATGGAATTATTAGTGAGTGGTCAACCTCTGAATGCTCAAAGAGCACAAGAAGCAGGTCTAATCAACGAATATTTAGAAGATGACGAATTAGATAAAAGGGTCGAACTATTTTCTCAACAAGTTTGTGATCACACGCCCGAAGTGCTCGCGCTCACGAAAGAAACATTATACAAACAGTCAGCAATGAAAATTACTGATGCCTACGACTTTGCAAGTAAAGCAATGGTTAAAAATCTACAAATGCCTGAAACCAAAAAAGGTATAGACACTTTTTTAAATAAAAACTAACGCTGAATTGAGAATTTTTCTGGTTGGATTTCTTTTTTAAGAGCAGTCTCACGTCTAAGAATAAATATTGCTGATAAGATAATAAATCCAGCACCGACATAAGTGTTCCACGCAGGTATCTCATTCCAAATCATATAACCAAATATTATTCCATAAATTAAACTTAGATATTTCAAAGGTGTAACCAGAGAGACTTCAGCATGTTTAAATGCTGAGGTCAGAGCAAGGTTTCCAATTCCTCCAAAAATCCCAACGGCTGTTAATATTCCAAGGTCAAACCAAGATACTGGTATTTTCCATCCTCCAAAAGGAATTGTAAACAAAGATGCAATGAAACCAAATAAAGTGAAATACCAAGCAATCAAATACGATGGTTCGGTCTCACTTAATAAACGGATTGAAATCGATACCATCGCAAAGAATACACAAAATAAAATTGGTAATAACATGTAGACACTAAACTCACTGGATGTTGGATTGATTATGATCAAGACTCCTGCAAAACCAATCACAATTGCAATCCACCTTCTTACTCTTACGAGTTCACCAAGTATAAATATCGACAGCAGCGTACTAAAAATTGGTGATGCAAACGTGAGACTTACAGTTGTTGCAAGGGGTAAATAATGAAGACTTGCATAAACACAAAAAAGTGCGGCTGTTCCAGTGAATGCTCGAATAAACATCAAGCCAGGTTTAGTAGTATGAAAAAAATTACCCCACCTTTCTTTGGGTACAACTAGAAAAAGAGGGATCAAGCCTCCTATCATACGTGCCGCAATGACCATGCCTATAGAATATTCTGCAGTTGTCCATTTTACTGCTATATCCATGACGCTGAAACCTGTAACAGATATCAGCATATAGAGCGCGCCCAACTTAATATTATTTCTGTTCATATAGATTTTATTAAAATTTAGATTATCATTAATCAAATTTTAAACCTATGAACATTTGGAAATATTTAATCGCAGCCTCTTTGGGAAACATGATAGCGGGCCCTTTGGGCGCACTTGCATTTACTGCAGGTGCATACTTTCTTGGAAAGAAAACAAACTTTAGAAATCCTGGGGCTAACTTTAATAGTAATCAAGGTGTTTATGCTTTAGGGCTTGTTGTTCTCTGTGCAAAGTTGGCAAAAGCAGATGGAAGAGTCACTGATGACGAAATAAGAAAATTCAAAAAAATATTTAAAATACCTCAAGAAAATATGAAACAGGTTGGAGCAATATGGAAAGAAGCTGCACAAACCAGTGCAGGATTTGAACCTTACGCTCAGCAGTTAAGAGACACTTTTTACCGAACTCCACAAATGTTAGAGCAAGTCATATTAGGCCTTTTTGAAATTGGATATGCTGATCACGATTTATCGGCTCCAGAACTAAAATATATAAAAAAAGTTAGCCAGATTTTTGGAATTGATCAAGCAACGTTTAATAGATTAAGAAATTCTCGACCTGAATTTGTCAAAGAAGACCCGTACAAGGTGCTTGGTGTTTCTAAATCTCAAACGTCTGCAGAAATTAAAAAAGTTTACAGAAATTTAGCTCGCAAAAACCATCCAGATATCGTTCGGGCAAAAGGCATTACTGATAAAAGCCTTATTCAAAAAGCAAAAGAGAACTTTCAAAGAATTAATGATGCATATGAACAAATTTTAAAAATTAGAGGTGAAAAGTAGGCAAAATCCCTATTCTTTTTTATCATTTTTAAATATGCATTTAGAGCTATAATAACAGCATGGAATTTTTAACATTCATTGCTGTTTGTGTATTAATTTATCTTGTTTATTTAATTCGACAGGACTTTAAGGATCATTCTGTAAGGATTGAAAGTCAAATGCAGCGTGTTACCGAAGTTGTTATCAAAAATCAAGAAAAGCAAGAATAATCACTTCTTTTTACTCCAATTATTACGTTTTCTATTTCTAATTAAAGGTGGATACACACCTGTTGATAGATAAATTTTGACAAATCTGAGTTGTAAAAACCAAATTTTTTTTAACACTTCAATCATTATTTTTGATAATGCATCTCATTCGCTCTTATTTCAATTCAATTTTTTTACAATTTGACTATAAGTAAACTAATGAGCAATGATATTTCTAATTACAACAACTGGTTAGATGCGTGGAAGGATTTTTACGAAAAAGAAAAGGAATTAGTAGAACTAGATCCTAATGCCGCACTTGTTTCTTCAGTCGATGCGGAAAGTAATCCAAACGCACGTGTGATACTCATAAAAGATGTATCAAACAAAGGCTTTGTTTTTTACACAAACTATCAGTCTCAAAAAGGTAAGGAGCTTTTTCATAATAATAAAGGTCACCTCACATGGTACAGTCGAGCGCAAGGTGTTTCTATTCGTATTCAAGGTGAAGTACAAAAGATTGATGCTTCAATTTCAGACAATTATTTTGCATCTCGAGATCGTAATGCTCAAATTTCAGCAAGTATTTCGAAACAGTCTGAAACAGTTGAGAGTAGAGAAGTGCTTGATGCAGAATTTAAAAAATTCGCAGATAATTATGAAGGTAAAGAGATACCCAGACCTGATCATTGGGGAGGGGTAATTATACAACCTGAAAAAGTAGAAGTCTGGAAAAGTAGAGACGATTATAAAACAAGACTTCACGACAGGATTGTCTTTACATTATCAAATGATCAATGGATTAAATCAAGACTTTATCCTTAATGACTTACGCAAATATTTCTCAAAATGAGTATGGAGAAAAAATAAAAAAATCTTCATTGATCACTCTCGGAGTTGTTCTTTTTTTAATTTTTATCAAAGCATTTGCATATTTTGCTACTGGCTCTATTATAATTTTGTCATTACTTGCAGATAGTTTTTTTGATCTCATTATCACTCTAACTACATTTACTTTAGTTAGAATCTCATTAAAGAAAAATACTAATGAATACCGTTTTGGTTACGGTAAAGCTGAAGCATTATCTGCTTTTATAGAGGGAATTATTATTTTACTAATTTCAATATTTATACTGTATATGGCCTACCAAAACTTTATTGATCCTGAAATTACAATTATTAATTCCGAAATAGCACTTATTGTTATTGCAATCTCAATATTTGCCACTCTTATGTTGGTGAGGTTTCAAACAAGAATAATGAAAGACACGGCTTCATTAAGCGTAGAGTCAGAAAAGCTTCATTACTTTAGTGATTTATTAACAAATATTGCGGCCTTTGTTGGAATTATGCTTGTGATGTTTGCTGATTTCTCAAGAGCGGACCCATTAATTGCCGCTTTAATTTCGATTTATATGATCTATACAACAATTGCTATTTTTCAAAAATCAATTGCTGTATTAATTGATCGTGAAATTGATGATGATCTCAAGTCTGAGATTTTTGACATTGTAAAAAGCCATAATAAAGTTCTTGGATTTCATGATGTTCGTACTCGTCAAAGTGGGTCGAGTAAAGGAAAGTTTTTTATGCAAATGCACATTGAGGTATCAGAGCATGTAAGCTTAGAAGAATCGCACAATATTGCTGATCAAGTAGAAGAAAACATACTTAATCAATTTCCAGATGCAGAAATAATATTACATGTCGACCCAAGTAATGTTATTGAGGAAAAAGAGTTTGTTGATGCATAAAATACTAATACCGATATTTCTTCTACTTTTTACAACATTATCAACGTCTTCATCTGACCTTCCTGTTCCTCGATGGGTTTCATTAAAAGGTGATGCAAACTTAAGAAAAGGCCCATTCCCTGAGGCCACAATTATTTATCGCTATCAACTTAAAGGTTATCCAATTGAGATTATAAGGGATATTGAAGGTTGGCGACAGGTGCGTGACCCAAAAGATGGAGTAACTGGCTGGATGTCTCATATTCTTTTTTCAGGTAAAAGATACGCGCTTACATCAAAAGAACCTTTCAGTTATGGATATGATAAACCAAACAAAAACAAGATACTTGCTAAAATAGATCCTTTTGTTCATGCAAAAATTAATAAGTGTGACTCAAGTTGGTGTAGGATTACCATCACAGATGATGAGAAGGAAATTAAAGTCTGGATTGAAAAAAATAATTTACTAGGAGTATACCCTCACGAAATTATCAATTAATATTTATTAATGATAAGAATTTTCTCTGTTCTAATTTTATTTATCTCTAATTCATTTGCAGATATACAAATAAGAAAACAAAATGACCTGTTTTGTTACGATGGCGATACATGCTATGTAATATATGAAGGAAAGAAAGATAAAGTTAGACTGCTTGATCTAGATACTCCTGAAATTTCAAATCCTAAATGTGAGAAAGAGTATATACTTGGGGTTGAAGCTCGTGAGTACATTAACCAATTAATTTCAGAAGGAAAAAGAATTGAATTTGAAACCGAATACAATAGAGACTTTTTCGGTAGAATCTTGTCTTATATAATTGTAGATGGTGAAAATGTTTCAAAATTGATGGTCTCACACAGTCTAGGAGTTTTGTATGATAAAAATAATAAGAAAGACTGGTGTGAATGAGTGAGGATAATAGCCTAGAGCAAGATATAGGAAAACTCAGTTATCTGTTAAATCAAATCAAAGAGCCAATTGTTTGCGTTAAGTGTTCTGATGAATTTATGACTGGCCAGACAGATGCAAAATCACTTCAGGATTACTCAAGAATCGATGTAGGTTTTACTGAGAGAGGTATTCAAATATGGTGCCAAAGACACCAAATAAATATTTGTCATATAAATTTTAATGGGCAGAAACCAGAGGTTGATTTCAGATGCTTGGAGAAGAAGGAAATTAAATGAAATATATTTTCTGGGATCTTGAAACATCAACGTTGAATGCTGCCTACGGATCAATAATACAAGCAGCCGCAATTTGTACTGACGAAGACTTCAATATTTTGGACCAATTTGATTTAAGAGGTCGGATGAAGAAGGAATATCCTGTTCCTTCAGCAAAAGCATTATTAGTAAATGGGGTTTCCATAGATCAATTAAAAAATCATGAAAACTCTAATTTTAGTTTGATTTCCCAAATGCAAAGTAAATTTCTCACCTGGGGCGAGTCGTTATTTATCGGATACAATTCAATATCATTTGATGACATGCACTTAAGACAATCTCTTTATCAATCAGCACTTCCACCTTACATTACAAATACAAATGGAAATAAAAGAGGAGATGCAATGAAACTGCTTCACTCTGCTGCTGCCGTTTATCCAAATGCTTTTGTAAGACCTCTTGATGATGAAACAGGAAAAATAACTTTTAGACTCGAAAAATTTGCTGCAGCAAATGGCATAGAACATTCTAAAGCTCACGATGCTCTTTCAGATGTTGAAGCAACACTTGGTGTGTGTAAGCTTGTTAAAAAAAAATGTAATGATGTTTGGGAGAGTGCTCTTCAAACAGCTTCAAAGCAAGATGTGTATACATATGTGAATCAAGATAAAGTATTTTGTGCAAGTCGATTTTTCAGAGGAAAAGAATATACGCATGGTCTTGCCTATTTAACAAAAGATCCATCTTATGAAAACCATGTCTATTGTTATGATTTAACTGTCGATCCTGATTATATCTTTGATCTAGATCGATCAGAACTAAAAAAATTATTTAAAGGAAAAGATAAGTGTTTTCATATGATCAAAGCAAATGAGCAACCGATACTTTTAAATGAAGAATATTTATATCGATCAGAAAAATATAAAGACCTCACACCAGAAATTGTAAATGAGAGAATGAAAAAAGTTAGGGGCAATAAGAATTTTATTGAGAAATTTAAAAATTTACTTCTTGATAAAGGAGAAGACAGAGAATTAACCCAAGATCAAACCGAAAAGCCAGTTGAAGAGCAGATATACAATGGTTTTCCAAGTTCCAAAGACAATTATTTGATGTCAGATTTTCACGCGGCGGAATGGGAAAAAAAATACGAAATTGCAGAAAAAATTACAGATATTAGATCAAAAGAATTCGCAAAAAGGGTAATTTACAATGAAAAACCTGAATATTTACCAAAAAAAGAAATTCAAAGAAGAGATAAGGAAGTAGCTGAAAAAATATTATCAATGGATAAATGTACATGGAATACTATTCCAGCGGCTATGACAGAAATAGATGATTTAAGAGAAAGTGACGATGAAATTGACATGAATCGTCTAGAAGAAATAGATACCTACATTCAGGAGCTAGATGAATATCATAGAGGTAAACTAGATGGATAGTATTATTACAATCATAATATTTGCAATTGGGGCATTAATTGGCGGAATAACTGTTCATTTATTTAAAAGAAATTCAAATAATATCGAAGAAAATGAAAGTTTAAACGATGTAAAAGATCTAGTTAAAGATTTAAGTGATAAAATTTCTTTTAAAGAAGGTAAAGATGAAGAACGTTATGAGATGGTCAACAGATTAACTTCTGCATTTACAGGCGGAACAAAAAAACAAGGTGCAGCTGGTGAAATTTTATTGACTAATATTTTGCAACAATCAGGGTTAAGAGAAGGAAAGGATTTTGAAGTACAAAAAAAGTTTGATGATGAGGTGAATGGTGAACTAAGAAGAAAATATCCAGATATTATTTTACATTTACCAGACAGCAGGGACATAATAATTGACTCAAAGGTCTCACTCAGTGCTTGGCAAGAATATTGCAATTCTGAAGATCAATTAATAAAAGAAGATGCTCATAAGAGACATATCCAATCGATACGTAGTCACTTAAAAAAACTCAGTGAAGCTAATTATCAAAAGATATATAAGATTAAAACATTAGATGCAGTTATAATGTTCATGCCGTATGAGAGTGCCTTTGACTCAATGCTAGATAAAACCGAGGAAATCATACTTGAGGCAAATAAATATAAGATAATTTTAGCTAGCCCATCTACTTTGATATCTGTATTAAAAATAATTGATAATATGTGGTCAATTAACGAAAGAAATAAGAATGCAGATCTAATAGCAGGCACAGCTCTTGAAATTTATTCTCAGGTTGAAAAGGTATATAGTGCTTTTGAAAATGCAGGATATGAATTGAGTAAATCAATGGGATCAATTGAAACTGCAAAGAGTAGATTAAGAGACGGAAAAGGAAGCTTGGTATCGCGAGTCAAAAAAATGATTAAACTGGGGGGCTTAAAACCTGATAAAGAAATCCCAGAAACAGAAGAAATTTCCTCTACAAAAATAAAAAAAATCAAATAATATCAGTTATTTAGGATCAAATTATCTTGTATTTAGCCTTGACTTTGGCTCCCCTCATACATAAATTACAGACAACTTTAGGAAGGGAATCACTATGGCAACTATTAATGTAACAGACGCATCTTTTGAAGAAGAAGTATTGAAATCAGATAAGCCTGTTGTGCTTGATTTTTGGGCACCCTGGTGTGGACCTTGTAAGCAAATCGGTCCCTCTCTTGAAGAGATATCAGATGAAATGGCTGATAAAATCACCGTTGCTAAAATTAATATTGATGAAAACCCTAATACACCCACACAGTTTGGTGTTAGAGGGATCCCAACTATGTTAGTTTTTAAGAATGGTGAGGCTGCTGCAACAAAAGTAGGAGCGGTATCTAAAACTGCAATCGTTGAGTGGATTGAAGACTCAATCGCTTAATTCATTTCTAAAACTTTTCCAGCTAAATATAAAGATCCACATATTAGGATACGTGCATCTTCGTAATTATTATTTAAATTAGCCAATGCTTCCTGAATTGTGTCGGCTCTATTTACATTTTCATAATACTTTTTAAGCTCAGCATATAATTCATTTGAATCAATTGCACTCTCTTCATTTGGTATCGTAATAACAGTTAGAGCATCAATTTTATCAAATTTGCTTAAATAACTAATTGGATCTTTCGTATTGATCATTCCTAAAATTATACACAACTTTTTATTCGTAAGCTGATTAATTGTATCATTAAGATTACTCGCAGCATCCTCATTATGAGAACCATCTAAATACAATTCATTTGTTGAAGCTATAGTAGATCCTAATTTTCCATCAGATATTTTTTCCATTCTTCCCGGAAAGTAGGTTTTATTGTGAAGATTTTTAGAGACAAAAGAATTGATATCAATATTGGGTAGTTTTGAAGCTGCAGCCAATGCAAGTCCAAGGTTTTTTTTCTGAAATATATTATGTGTATTTAGCTTATCAAATTCAATTTTATTTTGATCATCTTCATATATTAACTTGTTATTATGTTCCGTTAAGTTCCAGTGAATTTTATGGGCAAATATCGGAGCTTTTTTATATTCCGCCTGATCCAGAAGTATTTCTTTAGCTTCTGGGTAAGGTTGATAACCAATGATAGTTGGGATTTCATTCTTAATTATTCCAGACTTTTCAAATGCTATCATCTCAATGCTATCTCCTAAAAAATCCTGATGATCCCTAGAAATTGAGGTAATAACAGAGATTGCAGGAGTTATTACATTGCTGCTATCCAGTCTTCCACCTAAACCTACCTCAAGAAGCGTATAATCAGCTGGGCTATTTGAGGCGGCTTCAAAAAAAGCGGTACTAGTAATTTCAAAGAAAGTAATCGGGTCGCTATGATTAAAATCTTTCACTTTATTTAGAACGGAATACAGCTCCTCATTTGATATTTCTCTATCAATAAGCTGAAACCTCTCATTAAATCTAATTAGGTGAGGCGAGATATAGGCATTCGTCGATTTACTATTACTTTTTAAGATGTCCTGAATAAATTTTAGTGTAGAAAATTTTCCATTAGTTCCAGCAATATGAACAATATTATTTATTTTATTTTGAGGGTTATTTAATTTTTCTAATAGGTTACAAACTCTATCAAGTGATAAATCTATCCTTTTTGGATGAAGTTCAAGCAGCTCGTCTAAGAGCTTATCAATTTGTTCATTTGATATTTTCAATTAGGCTACTCTTTTAAGTAATAATGAAATTATTTGAGATAATTTATCTTTAAGTTCTTTTCTATGAACCACTTGATCTATAAACCCATGTTCTAATAGATATTCTGATCTTTGGAACCCATCAGGCAGAGTCTCACCTACAGTATTTGAAATTACCCTGGGACCTGCAAAACAAATTAATGCGTTTGGTTCAGCTAATGTAATTGATCCCAATGATCCAAAAGATGCAGACACGCCTCCACTTGTTGGATTTGTATTAACAACTATATAAGGCAACCTAGCATCTTTAACCATTTGACAAGCTATTGTTGTTTTTGGAAGTGATTGAAGAGAATGCTGATTTTCATCCATTCTTGCACCTCCCGAACAAGTGAATACAATTAATGGAGTATGGTTTGTGACCGAGTGTTCTGCCGCTTTAATCATTGCCTCTGCAGCTGAAGCTCCCACAGAACCACCCATGAAATGAAAATTTTGAGCAGCAATAGTTACATTGATATTATTAATTTGCCCGTAACCAATAAGAAAACAGTCATCCATGTCTGTTTTCTGACGAGCATCATTAAATCGCTCTTTGTAAGTTTTTAAAGCTTTAAAATTAAGTGGATCAGTGAATCCAGAGGGATATTTTATTTCTTCAAATACACCACCATCAAAGAGATTTTTAAATCTAATTCGAGGATGAATTTGTAAATGTTCATCACAATTAGGGCACACAAAAAGAGTTTTTTCTAGATCACTCGAATAGAGCATTGTTTGGCATTGAGAGCATTTAATCCAGGCATTTTCTGCGATATCTAAACTTTTTTTCTTTCTAGGAAATACCTTTGAAATAGTTCTTGTTAACCAATTCATGAGCTCAGCTTTTGTTTTAAATCACTTACCATATTACCTACATTTGTGGCAGGATTAAGTTCCTCGTCAATTGATCTTGTTATTTCTCTGCACAAAGCCGATCCTACAACGCACGCATCAGTATCCTTAAAATCATTTATTGTATCTGCTGTAATACCAAAACCAATTATACATTTTTTATGGGGAGATATCTTTTTAATTAAATTAAATCTTTTCTTTATTTCGTCTGAACTTACTTTTAATTTTTGACCTGTAGTTGAAAGCATTGAAATATAGTAAACAACCTCATGAGCATCATTTAATATACTTTTTAGTCGGTCTTCATTTGTAGTAGGGCAAAGCAATTGTATGAATACAATACTATTTTCTTTACATTTTTTTGCAAAATCAAGATTAAGTGGCCATGGCCAATCAACACATATTATGCCTGAAACTTTACTTCTAATGCATCTCTTAAGGAAATCATCTTCCCCGTAAGCCATAATTTTATTCTGGTATGTCATTATGATTACATCTGTCTCATAATCTTTTTTGAACTCTTCAATAATTTCAAAAATGTCATTTGTTTTAATCCCATTAGATAGCGCCCTGTAAGTACTGTCTTGAATTGCGCCACCATCACCAATGTTGGCTCCATGTCCAAGTCCACATTCAATAATATCAACACCTGAATCTGCAATTGATTTAAATATGTTCAGTGAAGTTTTTTTATCTGGGTCTCCTCCAACTGTATAAGTTAATAGCGCAGCTCTATTATCTTCTTTTGCTCGTTCAAAAGATTTAACTAAAGTAGATGATGTCATATTTTGTAACCAAGTCTCTCAGCAATAATTTTTGAGTCTTTTGCAGAGTCTCCGCAAGAATCTACAACAATAATTGTATCTTTACTAAGTTTAGGTGCAATTTTGATTGCTTCTGCGAATGCGTGTGAAGGTTCAAGAGAGGGGCTCACAAAGCCCTCATTTTTACTTACTAATTGAAAAGCTTCTAATGCCTCCTCGTCACTAGCAGAAGTGTATCTTGCTCTTCCAGTCTCTTTTAAAAAACAATGAAGCGGGCTCACACCTGGGTAATCAAGTCCAGCACTTATTGATTCTGTTTCTTCAATTTCCCCCTGATCGTCTTGAATAACATATTGAGTTGCTCCATGAAGAACCCCGATGGGTGAATCATTTGTCAAAGGCGCGGCATGTTTTGAGGACCCCTCTGGTCCACCAGCTTCTACCCCTATGAGTTCAATATTATCATAATCAATCCATTCGTTCCAAAAACCTGCAGCTGACGATCCTCCACCAACACAATTAATTAATTTCATATCTTTTGGAACTTCACCAAATTCATCCATTACTTGTTTTTTCATTTCTCTGGATATTTGAGCGGTAGACCAAGCACATATTTTGACAAAAATTGTAGGGCCAACAGTACTTCCAACACACATATGTGCTTCTTCATTCTCACTTGTCCACCATCTCATACACTCTGACACAGCATCCACTAAAGTTTGTGAGCCAGAGTTTACAGGAACGACTTCAGCACCGTAACTTCGCATAGAAAATACATTTATAGACTGTCTTTCTACATCCTTCGCGCCCATGAATATTTTACATTTTAAATTAAATTTTGCCGCAGCCATACTGAGCATCTTTCCCGCATATCCGGCGCCAGTGTCACCCCCTATAAAAGTTTTGCCTAATCGCTTACATATCAAACTGTGAACGACTGCATTATAAGCTTTGTGCGCTCCACCTGTTGCTTTAGAAACTAGTTTGCAATAAATTTGAGCTCCACCAAGATGCTTTGTAAGGTTCTCTAATTTTATAAATGGAGTTGGCGCTCCAACGAAATTTTTAAAATAATAATCTCTCTCAGCGATAAATGTCTCATCGTTTCTTAATTTTTCAAATTCACGAGTTAATTCTTCAATTGGATAATTGAGACTTTCAGCTATTTGGTTTCCACCAAATTTACCGCCCCAATATCCATTTTCGTCATGTTGGTCAATGAGAGGAATTCCTTTTTCTAGTTTCATTTTACAGCTTTGTTTGCCTTTGATATGAATTCAGATATTAATTTTTCATCTTTTATACCCTCTGAATTCTCAACGCCAGAGCTAACATCAAAATATTCAGTTTTTTTTAAATTTAATGCTTCTGATATATTGTTAGTGTTGAGGCCCCCTGATAGAAAAAATGACTTATTTGGGCAAAAATTTTTGATAATCTTCCAATCAAATGTCTGGCCAGTCCCTCCAGGCATATCTTTCTTTTTTTTTGAGTCTAATAGAATATGGTCAATGAAAGGACAATATTCTTTTATTTTATCTAAATCAGATACTGTCGATATGCTAAATGATTTTATTATTTTAAGATTATAAGCTTCATTAATTTTCCTAACTTCATTTAAACTTTCATTTCCGTGCAATTGAACATGCGTAAACTTCATTTTTGAGTAAGTCTCTAAATCACTAGGACTTGGGTTTACAGTTACTGCAACTGTGTTCACTTTGCCATTTATTTCATCTAAAATTTCTGCGCATTTACTGATTGATATATTTCTGCTTGAATTTTCAAAAAAAATAAAGCCCAAAAAAGATGCACCACAATTGATTGCATGTTTAGCAATTTTAATATCTTTTACTCCACAAATTTTAATAAACGCTTTAGTCACTTTATACTTTGATGAAAAATTTCAGCAGCTTTTCCAGGTGAGTCAGCAGAAGTTATTGGCCTTCCCACAACAATGACATCCGCACCAAGCTCAATTGCTTTTTTAGCTGAAAGAGTTCTCTTTTGATCATTATTATTGTCTGTCTGATTTCTTATTCCAGGCACAATAACTTTTAATTTAGATCCGAATGTTTCTTTGACTTTTTTTATCTCCATTGGGCTACAAACAATACCATCCATTCCACAATCAAATGCCAACGCAGATAGATTATCTACATTCTTATTAACTGTACCGCTCATGCCAATTTCATTGATTGAGTCATCATCAAAACTTGTAAGCATTGTGACACCAATTAAATTTGTATTACTATTTAATTCTTTTTTTAAATCGACACATTCTTTTAACATACGGGCACCTCCCGAAACGTGAAGTGTTGTATATGTAGGATTGAAAGACAGAATATTGTGAAGTGATTTTTTTACTGTATTTGGTATGTCGTATAGTTTGAAATCTAAAAATAATGGAAGTTCATATTTTGAAATTTTTTCAATTCCCTTGACCCCACATGATGTAAAGAATTCGAGACCTAATTTGATTCCGCCAATATAAGGTGAAATTTCATTAATAATTCTATCTGCATCATCAATACAACTCGTATCAATAGCGCAGTAAATTGGGTTTTTAGTCAAAATTTTTGTTTTATGAAATCTTTCTAACTCTCGTTAGAAGAGTTTTCTTGTTTATTTAGTTTTAATCTAAGTTCTTTTCCAGTCTTAAAGCGAGGTATATATTTTTCCTCAACATTAACTGCTTCACCGGTTCTTGGGTTTCTGCCTGTACGTTCTTTGCGGTGTTGTACAGAAAATGCACCAAATCCTCTTAATTCAACTCTTTTACCGTCAGCTAAAGACTGAGTTATTTCATTGAAAATTGTATTAACAATTCTCTCAACATCTCTCACAAAAAGATGAGGGTTCGCTTCAGTAATATTTTGAATAAGCTTTGATTTAATTAAACTCATTATTCAATTATATGATTTTAAATTCCATTGTAAATAATTGAATGCAATGAATATTTAGTCTTCCTTATTATCTCTTCCTAACGCCTTACCAAGTATTGCCCCAAGTGAGGCTCCTGAATCTTTAGACCCGTACTTTTCCATTGCCTCTTTCTCAATTTCTTCCTCCATTGCACGAATAGACAGGCTGATCTTATAGTTGGACATATCTATATTAGTAATCGTTGCATCTAATTTGTCATTTTTGGCCCATCTATCGGGTCTAGCATCAGATTTTCTCATAGCTAAATCAGATTTTCTTATTGTAGTAATTGGTCCACTATCTCCAACCTTAACTTTGACACCAAAATCACCTATCTCCAAGACGTTACAAGTCACAATATCACCTTTATTTTTATTTTTAATTTCATCAAAAGGATTTCCGCTTATCTCGCGAACTGATAGTGAAATTTTTTCATTTTCGTTAGAAATAATTTTAACCTTTATTTTATCTCCAACTTTATATTTTTTTATTTCCTCTCTAGGATCAGCGTCCCAAGATAGATCTTTACTGAATAGTGCACCATCTATTTCTTCGTCGATACTGCAGAAAAGAATGCCATCTTTAATACTTGTTACTGTAGTCTCCAAAATAGAACCAATAGGGTTAACCTCATTAAATTTTTTCCACGGGTTGGGCATTAGTTGTTTAATACCAAGACTTAATCTTCTTTTCTCATGATCAATCTCTAATATCTGGCAATCAACAGATTGTGATCTTGCGTATAAATTTCCTGGTTTTGAGTTTTGTTTTTGACTCCATGTAAGCATGTCTTTGTGACAAAGACCTTCCACGCCATTTTCAATTTCAATAAAAATTCCGTAGTCAGTTACGTTTGTTACAACTCCATTTACTCTATCATTTTCTTTAAATTTATCTTTTACTTTTATCCATGGATCATCCTCAAGCTGTTTCATACCTACTGAAACTCGATTTTTTTCTGGATCAACTTTTATGATTTTTACCTTTACTTGTTGATCAATTTTAAGAACCTCAGATGGGTGAGCAATCCTTTTATAGGTTATATCACTGCTATGCAGTAGTGAGTCATAACCACCTAAATCCACGAAAGCCCCATAATCAGTAATTGCTTTTATTTTTCCTTCAACAATATCTCCTAGCTTAAGTTGTAAAAACCTTTCTTCTCTGACTTCCTTATGCATTTCTTCGAGTACAGCTCTTCTGCTAACTACAATATTGTTTCTTTTAAGATCCATTTTAAGTATCTTGAATTTTTGCGGTATATCAATTAAGTGAGTTACATCTCTCACTGGCCTTGTATCAATTTGACTCCCAGGTAGAAATGCCGTCACACCAATCTCACATGATAATCCGCCTTTAACTTTACCTGTTATTACTCCTTCTATCAGCTCACCAGCTTCAAATGATTTCTCAATCTCACCCCATATTTCTTTTGATTTAGCTTTCGATCTTGATAGGACACATTCACCGTTATGGTTTTCTATTTTATCTAAAAAAACATCTATCTTGTCGCCAACTTCAAGTTCCTTTTGGTCCTTCTGAAAAACAAACTCTCTTTTAGAAATTCTACCTTCAACTTTTGCACCTATATCTACAATAACAGCATCTTCTTCGAGCTCTGCGATAGTGCCTTTGATGATCGTACCCTCTTTTAATTTTGTATTATTTATTGAGTCGGCAAGTAGTAAATCGAATTCACTTTTAGCATCGTTTTTAATTTGTTCAGATTCCATATTTTATTTACTAGTCAATATTTTAATAATTGCATTAAAAGCCTGTTCTATATCAAGATAAGTGGTATCTAGCAATACTGAATTTACAGCTGGCTTAAGAGGTGCAATTTTTCTACTCATATCTTTTTTATCACGTGCGACAATTTCCTTATAAATTGTTTTAATGCTTGCTTTTCCGCCATTTTTTATAATTTGCTCATACCTTCTTTTTGCTCTAATTTCAGCGTCAGCCCACATGAAAATTTTATATTTTGCTTTTGGAAATATGATTGTACCAATATCTCGGCCCTCGATTATTGCGTAGTGATTTTTTTTTGCGTATTTTTTTGGAAAACTTTTCTGAAATTCGCAAAGACTTTCCCGTATGTATTTTTTTGATGAAATTACAGAGGAAATAAGATCGACTTTTCTAGAAAAAAGGTCCTTAGAGTCTAACTTTTTTTTATTTATTCTTTTAATACATTTTAAAATCGCACTTTTATTATTCAAATTAATATTTTGATTAATAATATCTAATGCAACTGCCCTATATAACCGACCACTATAAAGAATTGGTGAGTCATATTTTAATGAAATTTTTTTTGCTAAACTAGATTTACCGGATGATGCTGGACCATCTATTGTGATTATTTGAACCATGTAATTTAATTCAATAACTTGTCTAAATGATTCTTAAATTTAGGGTAACTTATTGAGATACAATTTACGTCATCAATCAATAACATATTATCGCATATCAAATTCAAAATTGAAAATGACATTGCTATTCTATGATCACCAAATGTTTTTATAGTTTTATTTTTTTTTAAATCTATTTTTTTTCCATATATTTCAATATTATCTTTTACTTGAGTAACGTTAATATTTAGTTTTTTCAAGTTAATGACAATACTTTTAATCCTATCACTTTCTTTATGTCTTAATTCTGCTAATCCTTTCATAATAGTTTTTCCCCTTGCTTGTGAAGCTGCAATGGAGAGAATAGGGTACTCATCAATTAGAAACGGTGATAACTTAGAATTAATTACAACTCCCTTAAGTCTGCTGTACTCCGCATTTATGTTGCCTACATCTTCACCACAACTATTTTTTAACTTTTTTATTTTAATTTTCCCTCCCATTTTTTTCAAAATTTTTAAGAAAGCTATCCTTGTAGGATTTAACGCAATATTTTTTAAATTTATAGCTGATCCGGGTGTAATTAGAGCTCCTACAATAAAAAAAGCAGCACTTGAGGGATCACCTGCAACACTAATGTTCTTTGGTTTGATTTCATATGGTCCATTAAGCTCTATCTCTGTGTGATTGTTTTTTAAAACCTTCATTTTGAAATTAATCTTTAAATACTTCATTAATCTTTCAGTATGATCTCTTGTCTTAATTTTTTCAGTGATTTTTGTTTTTCCTTTAATATTTAGACCAGCTAATATAATTGAGGATTTTACTTGTGCAGAAGCTTTAATCATAATGTGGTGGCGTGGTAAAAGATTTTCAGACCCTGAAATTATTAAAGGCAAATAGTCATAATTTGTAAGATTTACTTGAGCTCCTATTTTTTCCAGTATTTTTGTGACACGAGACATGGATCTTTTACTGAGTGATTTATCTCCCACGAAAGAACATCTTATTGGATTAGACGAGACAGCTCCAATCATTAGTCGTGCAGTGGTACCACTATTGCCACAATCAAGAGCCTTTGTAGGCTCTAAAAAACCACAAGTGCCATTACCATAAACTACCCAAATATTTTTTTCCTTTTTAATCTTAACGCCCAACGATTTTAAAACATTTATTGTGCTGTTTATGTCTTCAGACTCCAATAAATTAGTTATTTTTGTTTTACCGGTTGCCATCGCAGATAGAATAAGTGCTCTATGTGAAATTGACTTATCTCCAGATATTTTTATTGAGCCTTTTAATTTTACCACTTTTTATATTGTCAATTTATATTCTTAGTCTAAGGTTATATATTATATATATTTGAGTTATACCAAAATCATACCATTATAATAAAGGGATTATTTATGCCAAAGCCAGAGTGGGGTAAAAAAGTAGTATGTTTAAATTGCGAGACTAAATTTTACGACTTAAATCGCAAACCTGTGATATGTCCAAACTGTGGTACCGAGTATTTTGATCCATCTGCCGACACTCTTCTTACGAATGCAAAACAAGTATTTACTGATGACGTTGATACTGTATCTGACGATAACCTTGTCGGTAGTGATGCCTCCGAGTCAATTGCCGAGGTAGAGGATATAGAAATTGAAGACACAATTGATGATGAAACCATTAGCCTTGAGGAAACTGAAAATGATGATCAAGTAATATCTGAGCATGTTGAAGAACTAGATATTGGTGATGGTAATCCAGATGATATTGAGGAAAACTAAGTAGGGGGCTATAGCTCATCTGGGAGAGCGCGTCGCTGGCAGCGACGAGGTGGTCGGTTCAAGTCCGACTAGCTCCACCATTAATATCTAAATGAGTCACCTAAATAAAATTTTCTTGCCTCTTTATTGCCTAAAATTATGTCGCTTTCTCCTTCAGCGATAATTTCTCCAGCATGCATCACATAAGAATAATCGCATATATCAAGCACCTCTCTTACATTGTGATCAGTAATTAATACTCCAATATTTTTATTCATTAACTGTTTAATTAAAATCTTAATGTCATCAATTCCGATAGGATCAACTCCGGCAGTCGGCTCATCCATCAAAATTATACTTGGACTTGAGCATAAGCAACGTGCAATTTCAGTTCTTCTTCTCTCACCGCCACTCAACATATGAGGCATGGCTCTTCTTAAATGTGTAAGCGAGAATTCAGTTAAAAGTTCTTCCAATGTATTTTGTTTTTGATCTTTCTGTATGTTTTGAGTATCGAGAATTGAGAGTAGATTGTCCTCAACAGACATACCTCTAAAGATGGATGGTTGCTGCGGCAGAAAACCTAAGCCCATTCTTGCTCTTTTGTACATTGGTAGAGATGTCAAATTAGCTCCATCTAAAATGATATCACCTCCGTCGCTTTCAATAAGGCCCATAATCATATAAAAGGTTGTAGTTTTTCCTGCGCCATTTGGGCCTAGTAATCCAATTGTTTTACCTCTTTGCAGTTTTAAGCTGACATCCCTGACGATTTGTTTTCTTGATAGAGATTTTATTAAGTTTCTGACTTCCAGGCCATTATTTGTTTTTACTAGTTCAGGTTTAATTGTCATTAAATAATATTACCTTGTTAGGATTATAGCCTCAACTCTCTCAGATGAGTTACTTTTCATTATACTTACGGATTTTTCGAGATCTAGGAATAATTCATCGCATTTAACAATATTACCATTTTCATTTACTTTTACATTGTGAACCAAATTTAACTCATTGTTTTGTGGCCAGTAATAGCCTATTTCACTTGTAGCTACCATATTATCTCTAATAATTTTTACTTTACTCTCAGCTTTCACCTCATCTATTTGCTCTTCATTTTCTGTATATTTTACAATAAGTTTTTCTGACCATATTTCCATATCTTCTTGTTTTGCATATACGTTCCCAGTAAATATAGATAATTTTTTACCTCTATCAATTTCTAATTTTTCTGAAGTAATTTTAAGTTCTTTTGCAGTTACATTATTAATACAGAAGATAAAAATCACTAAAAAAGATATAAGTAATTTTGATAAAGTATTATTTAATTGAAATTCTTGTTGAAACATTTCCTTCATAAGTAATTATATTTAGGTTCTTAATTGCCCTTGAACTATTTGCTAAGATCCTCAGATCATTTTTTGTGTGACTAACATTATCAATAAATACTATTACGTCTTTTTTTATATCAAATGTTGCGTGATCTGAACTCAAAGTTTCATTTTCTTCAGTGTAAAATATTATATCACCCTCTAAACTTAAGAAATTTAAAGATTGCAAGAAATTACCTTTATTTGCTTTCAAATAAATCCAGGCACCTTTGTCAGTTTTAAACTTCCCTTCGACAGTAATTAATTCTAATTGGTCGTTAGATTTAAAACCTTTTTCTGCTTTAATTTCGTATACTTTATCATCTAATCCTTTTTCAGAAAATTTTGGGTTATCAATCTCAATTACTAATTGATCATCTGTAAAAGCAATACTTGTATAGAAGACTAGAAATAATATGGTGTAAAAAACGACTTTAAGTTTAATCTTACGGAGCGTAACGAATGCAATCATGTATGTGTATAACTCCTGTTGGTTTTTTGTCTCTTTTATTGTTGACAATAAAAAGACAAGTAATCTTGTTAATATTCATCAAATTTAATGCATTTACAACAAGTTCATCTTTTAAGATTAGTTTTGGTCTTAAGCTCATAATTTCTCTTGCTTCCAGGCTTAGAAAATCGCTTTTGATGTTTCTTCTCAAATCTCCGTCAGTAATGATGCCAACTAATTTATTATACCGGTTTTTTACCCCAACATGACCAAAC
This sequence comes from uncultured Pelagibacteraceae bacterium, assembly GCA_902614655.1. GTDB lineage: Bacteria > Pseudomonadota > Alphaproteobacteria > Pelagibacterales > AG-422-B15 > CACNXQ01. The sequence goes on along the minus strand of CACMLX010000006.1, from coordinate 20,757 downwards.
GATTTTTTTGTCATTTCAATAATTACTGATTTCATTTTAGCGTTATCAGCTACTAAGGGAATTTTATCTTTTAAATGCATTATATCTTGTACTTGAAGCATTTGCATTCCAAGTGAGCCTCCAGGATGTAATTTTTTATAGTCTGACATTTTAAACTTTTTTACTTTCATTAATGACACGCATATGGCATCACCTATTATCAGTGCCATTGTAGTAGAGGTTGTGGGAGCTAACCCTATTGAGCATGCTTCGGGTGCATTTGGCATTATTAAGCTTATATTTGAAGCCTTAATTAGTTCGCTATCAGAGTTAGATGATATTCCAATAATTAAGATCGAGTATTTTTTTGCGTAATTTATAAGATTTCTTAGTTCATTGCTATTTCCAGAATTAGAAATTACAATTAGCGCATCTTTTTTTGAAATAACTCCCATATCTCCGTGGCTCATGTCCGTTGGAGAACAGTACTGAGAAGGGGTTCCAGTTGAACTCATTGTACTAGATATTTTGCTTGCTATATGACCAGATTTTCCAACACCAGTAACAATTACTCTTCCTTTTATTTTAGCGAGAGCTTTGACAGCCCTATCAAAATTTTTATCAATTATTTTATTGAGCATTTTAATGCCCTTTAATTCGGTATTAATTACTTCCTTTCCATCATTTATTATTATACTACTTTTCATTATTTAGCTTGAATGTGAAAATATATCATTATTCCAACCTCTTAAATCCAACTCTACTCGCGTTGGTAAAAACTCTATACATGCCTGGACAAGCTGTTTTCTATTTTGCCTTTCAAGTATTTCATCTAATTTATCTCTAATACGATGTAAGTAAATAACGTCCGTAGCGGCATAATTAATCTGTTCCTTAGATAAATTTGGATTTGACCAATCACTTGATTGCTGTTTTTTTGAAATCTCTATATTTAGCAATTCTTTACATAAATCTTTATAGCCATGGCCCTGGGAATAAGTTCTGGCTATCTTCGAACTAATTTTAGTGCAGTAAACATTTTTTATCATAACATTTAAGTCATGTTTGATAGCAGCTAAATCATGTCTGGCATAATGAAAAATAAATGTTTTATCACCGCTTAATAATTTTTTAAGATTTGGAGCGTTAAAGCTTTGGTCAATAAACTGTACTAAATGACAATCACCCTCCCCATCAAAAAGTTGAATTAAGCATAGCGGGTCCCTGTAAGGTTGCAGTCCCATCATTTCGCAATCTGCGGCAACAATATTTGAAAATTCAATGCCATCACCCAAATCATTTTTATGTAAAATAGTTTGCATTGTATGAGATTTACCTTATTTCAAGACAGTACATAAAGGTATATTTAAAAAATATGAAGAAAAAAAAGATTACATTGATAGGTGGATCTGGCTTTTTAGCTAAATATTGTATCTCTGAACTACTTAAAGAAGGTCATGATTTAAAAATTGTATGCAGAAACCCTCATTTAGCCGGCCACTTGAGAACGATGGCGCCAATTGAACAATTGGATGTTGTAAAGGGCAACATCATGCTTAAGCATACAATTGAGCCATACATAAAAAACTCTGATATCGTTATTAATTTTGTGGGCGTTTTAAATGATAGTACTGGTGGCCAGTCTTTCGAAAATTGCCATTCTTTGGGACCTAAAAACATTGCAGACTTATGTTCAAGATATAAGGTTGAGAAGTTCATTCATATTTCATCCATTGGAGCCGATATCGAAAGCGATTCAAAATATCAACAATCAAAAGGCTTGGGAGAGCAAAATATCCAAATGAGTTATCCTAACGCAATCATAATCAGACCATCAATAGTTTTTGGACCTGGTGACGGTTTCTTTTCAGTTCAAGCGAAACTATTAAAAAGTTTACCTGTTGTACCTTTATTCGCTAATAACAAATATCAATGTGTTTATGTTAAAGATATCGCCAAAGCTATAAACATACTTCTTTTGGATGATAAATATAATGGTAAGATTTTTGAATTCGGTGGACCGGAAAAAATGAGTCTGAAAGAAATATACCAATTAATTTTAGACACTTTAAAAATTAAAAGGCTAATAGTTCCAGTTCCATTGTCTTTTGCAAATTTTATTGCATTTATGATGCTGCCCTTACCTTCTCCACTTATAACGTTTGATCAAGTAAAACTTCTAAGAAAAGACAATATCATCTCAAAAACTGAATTTAATTTAGAAAAATTAGGAATTGAACCAAGTTCGCCTAGCGGGATAATTAGTACATATATTTCATAGTTTAGGTGAAATAAATCAAAATTATCGATCCAAGTATTATTCGGTAAATTACAAATGGTATCATCGAATTATTTTTTACCCAATTCAACAATATACTTATTGATAAGTATGCAGTAATGAAAGAAATTATAAAACCAGATAATAAATATAAAAAATTTATTGCAATTGAGTCATTCGCTATTTCAATAACAGGAATTGAGGCTGATATTAGTATTACAGGTATTGATAATAGCATTGAAAATTTTGCAGACTCGACTCTATTTAAACCAACTATTCTTGAACCTGTATAAACTACGCCTGCTCTTGAAGCACCTGGAATAATTGCAAAAATTTGAAAAAAACCAACAACAAGAGATTTCTTGTACGATAGATTATCCACTTTAAGACTTTTCTGATTAGATCTAATATCCGCAAAATAAAGCGCTAAACCAAAGACTATAGTTGATAGACCTATAAATTGAAGATTTCTAAAGATTTCAGCAAAACCAGATATATAAGCTAAGCCACCAATAAAAATTATCGGTAATGATGCAACAATCAAATTTTGATTCATCTTTGTTTTGGATATTTTGTTCGACGTAAGGAAAGGCATCATAAATTTAAAGAAGTTAAGTGCCTCAGTTCTAAAATAGATCAATACAGCCATTAATGTGCCTAAATGAAGGCTTATATCGAGAGATAAATTTTCTCTTATATTCATCATTTCTGCGGTAATAAGTAAGTGAGCTGAACTTGAAATTGGCAAGAATTCAGTAATTCCTTGAATAACTGCTAAAATAACTACTGGAAAAATATGCATAACAGATATGAAAAAATAGAGTTTTACGCCAAATAGGCAAGCAAAAGTTATGTTTATGTCATACTGTATGACTATTAATATATTATTAGACTGATATAAGACAATCTAAATTATTAATGAGATTCTATATATGTCAATAAGTGTGACATAATTAAAAATTATGCTTAAATTCACTGATCTAAATCAAGAGTATCCTGACAAGAGATTATCAAAAGATAGGAAAAAAGACTTTCGAGAAATCTATGATAATTTCATTAAAAACAGTGCGAAAGAGCAGTCGAGCAGATGCTCTCAATGTGGCGTTCCATATTGCACAGTCCACTGTCCACTTCATAACCATATACCTGATTGGCTAAAGCTTGCCGCAGAGGACAGGTTGGAAGAGGCTTATGAAATCTCATCAAGTACAAATAATATGCCTGAGATATGTGGTAGGATCTGTCCTCAAGATAGATTATGTGAGGGTAATTGCGTAATTGAGCAATCAGGACATGGATCCGTAACAATTGGCTCAGTAGAGAAATATTTAACAGATAATGCATTTGAGAATGGATGGATTACCCCTATCAAGGTTGAAAAGTACATAGAAAAAGAAAATAGCATAGGTGTAATTGGTGCAGGACCAGCAGGACTAGCAGCGGCAGAAGAGCTTAGAAAAAAAGGTTACAAGGTTCATGTTTATGATCGTTACGATAGAGCTGGTGGATTACTAATTTACGGTATCCCGAATTTTAAATTAGAAAAAGATATCGTTCAAAGAAGAATGCAATACTTAAAAGACTCTGGAATTAATATTCATCTTAATGTTGAGATTGGAAAAGACATAAAATTTGAAGACCTTCAAAAAAAACATGATGCAGTTTTAATAGCTACAGGTGTTTATAAAGCTAAAGAAATTAGCCTGGGCGAAAGTACAAGTAACATAATTCCAGCATTAGAATACTTAACCGCATCTAATCGGAAAGGACTTGGGGATGAAGTTAAGAAATTTGATGAAGGTGAGTTGGATGCAAAAGGTAAAGACATTGTGGTCATTGGTGGCGGTGACACGGCAATGGATTGTGTACGAACTGCTGTAAGGCAAAAGGCTAAATCTGTGAAATGTTTATATCGTAGAGATAAAGAAAATATGCCTGGTTCTGCAAGAGAGGTAAATAATGCTGAAGAGGAAGGTGTCGAATTCATGTGGCAATCTCTCCCAATTAATATGAATGTTATAAAAAATGGTTATCAAATTGAATGCGTCAAAATGAGATTGAGTGAGCCTGATGCCGATGGCAGAAGAACACCTCAACAAATAGATGGATCTGATTTTAATTTGAAGGCTGATATGGTCATAGCTGCTCTAGGTTTTTCTCCTGAAAATTTACCCACACTTTTTAATGTTAAAGACTTACCAGTGACAAAGTGGGGCACAGTAAGAGTTGGTTTTAATACTATGATGACTGATATTGATGGAGTCTTTGCTGCAGGAGATATTGTCCGAGGAGCTTCATTAGTAGTTTGGGGAATAAGGGATGGTCGAGATGTGGCCAATTCAATACACAGTTATATCGAAGCTAAAAAACTGGCGGAGGTTAGTAAGGTTAAAGCATCATGAGTTCAGATTTAAATAGATACAAAAAAAATAAGCAAGCTTTGGAAGAAGGACACCTTTATAGTCCTAAACAAGAGCACGATGCATGTGGTGTTGGCTTTGTAGCATCAGTTGACGGCAAGCAAAGAAGAGAAGTTGTAGAAGGTGGTATCGATGCGCTAAAAGCTGTGTGGCACAGAGGTGCCGTTGATGCTGATGGTAAGACAGGGGATGGTGCAGGTATACTTACGCAAATACCTATAAACTTCTTTGATGACGAAATTGCTAAAACTGGTCATGAAAAAAGAGATGAGCCTCTAGGCATTGGTATGATGTTTTTGCCAAGAAACGACTATGCAGCTCTAGAAAAGTGTCGAACAATAATCGAGTCGGAACTTCTTGATCATGGATACTATATATATGGCTGGAGACAAGTGCCTATTAATAATAGTGTTATTGGTGAAAAAGCTAATTCAACTAGACCTGAGATTGAGCAGGTTATGTTCGTCAATAACATTGAAAGAGAAAGGAATTTTGATTATTCAAAAGAATTATACCTAGTAAGACGTCGACTTGAAAAGAGAATAGCAAAACAGCAAATTAATGGGTTTTATGTATGCTCTTTAAGTTTTGAGTCAATCATCTACAAGGGGCTATTTTTAGCTGAACAACTTTCCATATTCTATCCTGATTTAGCTAATAATAATTTCGTGTCTTCTTATGCAGTGTTTCATCAAAGATATTCTACTAATACCTTTCCATCCTGGGGTTTGGCGCAACCATTTAGAATGTTGGCTCACAATGGGGAGATAAATACAATTTCCGGAAATACAAACTGGATGAGAAATCATCAAACAAGAATTACATCAGAAATATTTGGTGATGATAGTGAACAAGTTAAACCGATTATAGAAAAAAATGTTTCCGACTCAGCCGCCTTAGATGCCGCATTTGAATTATATGTTAGAGCTGGAAGATCAGTTCCTCTAGTTAAAACTCTTTTAATACCAGAGGCATGGTCAAAAAGAAGTGAACTGATGCCAATTGAGCATAGAAATATGTATGAATTTTCCAATGCTATTGTAGAACCATGGGATGGACCCGCCGCAATAGCTGCAGTTGACGGAAATTGGATTATTGGCGGTATGGATCGAAATGGCTTAAGGCCAATGAGGTACTCTGTATCAAATGATAAAATAATATATGCTGGTTCTGAAACAGGAATGGTCAGAGTTGATGAGTCAAAGATAGTTGAAAAAGGCAGACTGGGCCCTGGAGATATAATAGGAATAAATTTGAAGGAGGGTAAAATTTATCGTAACTCTGATTTAAAAGACTATCTTGCGAAAGAAGCACCGTATGAAGAGTATGTCAAAAAAATAATTCGACTAGATAAAAGAGTAACAGTTTCAAGAGAGTCGACAGTTATAGAAGATAAAAAATTAAGAAAGAGAATGATTGCGGCCGGCTTCACAATGGAAGAACTAGAACTTATTCTTCATCCAATGGTAAGTGATGCCAAGGAATCTACTGGAAGCATGGGCGATGATACTCCTGTTGCTGTATTATCGGACAAGTATCGACCATTGTCTCATTTTTTTAGACAAAAATTTAGTCAGGTAACAAATCCTCCAATTGACAGTCTAAGAGAGCAAAGCAGAATGAGTTTAAAAACTCGATTTGGGAATTTGCAGGATATTCTTTCTCCTAATCCGTATGAAGAAAATGTTTTTGTAATTGATAGTCCATTTATAACAAATGGATTGTTTAAAAAGATTTCTGCTCGGGGACAAGAATCCACCACTGTGATTGATTGTACAGTTCATAAGAGTAACTTTAATTTAAAAGAGGAAATAAAGCGTATTCAATTCGAGTCAGAGACTGCAGTATTAAGTGGAAAGTCTCATATTGTGCTGTCTGATATTAGTGCGGATCACGACAAATTATCTTTACCAATGATATTGATCACCGCTGCAGTTCACACAGATTTGACACGTAAAGGTATAAGATCTTTTGTATCATTGCACGTAAGGTCTGCAGAGTGTCTGGATACTCATTACTTTGCTGTACTCATTGGTGTTGGTGCCACTACCGTAAACCCTTACTTAGCATTAGACTGTATTTATGAAAGACAACAAAAAGGACTGTTTGGAAATTTATCTTACGAGGAATGTGTTGAGCGATATAAAAAAGCAGTAGACCAAGGCTTACTCAAGGTTATGTCTAAGCTTGGAATTTCAGTTATCAGTGCTTACAGGGGCGGATTTAATTTTGAAGCTGTTGGTTTGAGCCGCTCAATGGTCAATGAATATTTCCTTGGTGTACAAAGTCGTATGTCAGGCATTGGCCTATCTGGAATTGAAAAAAAACTAACCGATCTTCATAATTATGCGTATTCGGATAGCGTACAAACATTGCCAATTGGTGGTATATATCGGTACAGAAACGGTGGTGAAACTCATGCTTATGAAGGCAAGTTGATACACCTTCTACAAACAGCGGTTGCGGATGACTCTTATGAGATGTTTAAAAAATATTCAAACTCCATGAGCAACTTTGCTCCAATCAATATTAGAGATTTGCTCGAGTTTAAAGAAAGTGAAAGTTCAATCGAATTAAGCGAAGTAGAATCAATAACGTCTATCAGAAAGCGCTTCGGTACAGGAAGTATGTCACATGGAGCACTTTCAAAGGAGGCCCATGAAACACTAGCAATAGCAATGAACCGGATCGGAGGTGCTTCTTGTTCAGGCGAAGGTGGTGAATCGATTGAAAGATCGAAGCCTCTCAATAATGGAGACAGTGCCAACTCAAGAGTAAAACAAGTAGCTTCTGCAAGGTTTGGTGTAACAACTGAATATTTAAATAACTGTGAGGAAATAGAGATTAAAATAGCACAAGGAGCTAAGCCTGGTGAGGGCGGTCAGCTTCCTGGATTTAAAGTGACTGCTGAGATAGCCAAGCTTCGCCACTCAACAGAAGGTGTTACACTTATAAGCCCTCCACCACATCATGATATTTATTCAATAGAAGATCTTGCTCAACTTATTTATGACTTAAAACAGGCAAACCCAGATGCTAGAGTTTGTGTAAAGCTTGTAGCATCATCTGGAATTGGAACAATAGCGGCAGGTGTTGCGAAGGCTAAAGCTGACGTCATTTTAATTTCAGGACATAATGGTGGAACTGGAGCAAGTCCTCAAACAAGTATTAAATACGCGGGTATCCCGTGGGAAATGGGCTTAACAGAAGTGAATCAAGTTTTGACACTTAACGGCTTAAGGCAAAACGTTGTGCTTAGAACTGATGGGGGTATCAAAACAGGCCGTGACGTTGTAATTGCTGCAATCATGGGCGCCGAGGAGTTTGGGGTTGGCACAACTTCACTCATTGCGATGGGATGTATAATGGTAAGGCAATGTCACTCAAACACATGTCCAGTTGGAGTTTGTACTCAAGATGAGGACTTAAGAGCGAGATTTTCAGGCAGCCCTGAAAAAGTGGTTAATCTTTTTAGCTATATAGCTGAAGAGGTAAGAGAAATCTTAGCAAAACTTGGATTCAAAAGCCTAAACGAAATCATTGGAAGAACTGACCTGTTGTATCAAATATCAAGGGGATCAACTCATTTAGATGACTTAGACCTTAATTCATTGCTTATTCAAGCGGAAAAAGATCCAAACGTAGAATACTTTAATCACTCTATTATCAATGATGTTGGTTCAACACTTGACCAAAAAATTATTGAGGATGCATCTAAATTTTTACAAACTGGACAAAAAACTGAACTAAACTACCCCATTAGAAACACTGATAGAGCTGTTGGCACAAGATTATCTTCGACTATATACAGGACTTTCAAAGACAACCAAGTTAATAAAGAGCATCTAACAATTAATCTGACTGGATCAGCGGGTCAGTCACTAGGAGCTTTTGCTATTAAGGGTCTAAAAATAAATCTTTATGGGGATTCAAATGATTATGTTGGTAAAGGTCTATCTGGTGCAACTATTTCAATTCGACCTCATAAGAATAGTAATTTAGTTACAAATGAAAATACAATAATCGGAAATACAGTTTTGTACGGTGCTACTTCAGGAGAATTATATGCCGCTGGGCAAGCAGGTGAGCGATTTGCCGTTAGGAATTCAGGGGCGATTACAGTTGTAGAAGGATGTGGCTCAAACGGCTGTGAGTACATGACTGGCGGCACTGTTATTGTGCTTGGAAAAACTGGAGATAATTTCGGAGCAGGAATGACAGGAGGCATGGCTTTTATTTATGATGAGGATAAAAAATTTAATCAGAGAGTTAACGCTGAAACTCTTATTTTTGATACTATAGCATCTGATTATTGGACAAATGAACTTAACCAAATTATTCTTTCACATTACCAAAATACGGGAAGTCTTTATGCGAAAAGCATATTAGACAACTGGGAAACTGAAATACACAAATTTATACACGTATGTCCAAAAGAGATAGTAAGCATTCTTCCTCAGCCATTAGGATTCAAAGATCAGTTGAAGAAAGTCAACTAGATAAAAGTAATAAACTTAAAAAATTAATAGAGCAGCATGGTTTTGATACTTTTGGTATTGTAGATATAAACCCGAACTTGGATTTTAAAAAAGAGCTAGATGAGTTCTTGGAAAAAAATCATCACGGTGAAATGGTATGGATGGAGGAAAGATCCAATTATAGATCAAATCCAAACATTTTGTGGGATGAAGCTCAGTCAATAATTGTTCTTGGAATCAACTATCACTTTGAATGTAATTCGCTTGAGTTATTGTCTGAAAAAAATAAGGGTATAATTTCTGTTTACTCAAGGAATTCTGATTATCATAAAATAATTAAAAAAAAATTGAAAAGTCTTTCATTTAAAATTTCAAAGTTGCTTAATTGTAGTTTTAAATACTTTGTGGATACAGCTCCTGTTATGGAAAAGCCTATTTCTATGAAAGGCGGCATTGGTTGGCAAGGTAAGCATACAAATCTAGTTTCAAAAGACTTTGGATCATGGTTATTTCTTTCATCAATTTTTGTTGATAAAAAAATAAATAATACTCATCCAGAAATTGATCATTGTGGTTCATGTACAAACTGTATTGATATATGTCCAACTAGTGCAATTGTTGAGCCTTACAAATTAGATGCTACTAAATGTATTTCATATCTCACAATAGAACATAAAGGAATTATAGATAAAAATATGAGAAAACTAATTGGAAATAGAATTTATGGCTGTGATGATTGTTTAGCTGTCTGTCCCTGGAATAAATTTGCAAAAAAATCTAAAGAAATTGGTTTTTATCCAAGAGATGATCTTATCAAGCCTGATTTAGGTGATTTTTTAAGTTTAACAGATGAAGATTTCAGAAAAAAGTTTTCTAAATCCAGTATTAAAAGGATTGGCAGAGATAGATTTTTAAGAAATGTATTGATCGCAGTTGGAAATAGTAAAGAAAAAAAATACAAGAAAGATATTGAGGCACTTTTAGAAGATGAATCTTCTACTGTAAGAGCAATGGCTGTTTGGTCATTAAAGCAAGTGATTGATAGTAATCATATTGAAAACTATAAAAAAAAATATTTCTCTCTTGAAAAAAATAAAAATGTCCAAGAAGAATGGTTAAATTAAACTTATGATTTTTATATTTGGTTATGGATATACAGCCAAACATCTTGCAAGCAAGGTAAGTGGTAAAGAAATTTTTGCCACTTCTCGAAGTCTAAATAGTAAACAAATTAATCAAAAAAACATTCGAATCATTGACCCTTCGAAGACCCCAAATATTCTCAAAAAATATAAAAATGAAATAACTCATTTAGTTATATCTGTGCCACCAGATCAAAGTGGTGATATTTTTTTAGAAAATATAAAATTTAATTTACATGAATTAATTAATCTTAAATGGATTGGCTACCTATCTGCTACAAGTGTTTATGGCGATCATGACGGTCAATTTGTGAGTGAAACCTCAAGATTACTTACTAAGTCTAAAAGAGGAATTAGCCGCCAGCTTGCAGAGGATCAGTGGAGTCAGTTGTCTAGAAAATATAATCTACCCTTACATATTTTTAGAATTGCTGGCATATATGGACCAGAAAGAAATATTCTTGGGAGAATTCAATCTCGAAATTTCATAAGAATAATAAAAAAGGGACATTTTTTTTCAAGAATATACATCAATGATTTAACAAATATTATTTTAGCTTCAATGAATAAACCGAATCCTATTTCTATATACAATATTGCTGACGACTGTCCGTCGACTCTTGATGATGTGATTGATTATATTTCAAAAAAGATTTCAATTATCATACCCAATGAAGTTCTCTATGAAACGTTAAGTAAAAAAGAACAAATAGAAAGTTTTTTTTCTGAAAATAAAAAAGTGAGCAACAGGCTTATCAAAGAAGAACTTGGCATTATTCTAGAATACCCCTCATATAAAGAAGGTTATAATCAAATCATTAATTTAAATAATTAAATTCCTGTATTCGACTCAACTTGTAGTCTACTAATTGCGATCCCAATTACTACAAGTATTACACCAATTAATAATGAAAATTTTAGTGGTTCATTCATTAATGCCCAGCCATAAAATATTCCAAATACAGGAATTAAATATGCCACCTGCATCATGAAAGTAGTTCCCGCAGTTCTAATCAATATTTGTCTCAGACTAAATGCTAGGCCAGTTGGAATTATGCCTAAATAAAATAATGCAGAAATCGCCGTAAGATTCATTTCATAATTTATTGGTTCAGCAAATAATAGCATCAATGGAATAAGCCATATACTTCCCCATGCGAGCGTATTCATCGTTACCATATCGGAAGGCAAGTTTGAAACTTTTCGAATAATTAAATTTGATACCACATATGAACAACCCGCTAAATAAATCGCTAGAGCGCCGATAAAACTTGACATATCAGTTACAAAAACTTGCACGCCAACCGCGAACACAACTCCAGAAAAACCAATTATAGTTCCTATCATTTTTCTAAGGTTTAATTTTTCATCATCTGTAAAATAATGTGCCAATATCAATGCAAGAAAAGGGTTGGCTGACATTATAATAACACCTATGTTGCTAGGCAGAGTTAATAACCCGTAAGGGATCAAAGTGAAAGGGATCGCGGCGTTAAATAATCCAATGATTGCGTAAGTAAAAGTATTTTCTTTAAAAAGCTGAAGGCTTCCTGCTCTATATAGAACTGCTAAAAGAAGAAAAATCGCCCCAATAAATGTTCTAAAAAACCCTATTTCAATTGGATTAAACATAAAGTTGCAAAACTTTATTGCTACAAAAGAGGCTCCCCAAACAGCACCAAGAAATACCAAAAGTGAATAATTATTAAGAGTTGAATTCATTACAATAATTCTTCGATATTTTTGTATAAAGTATTTAGATCAGTTTCTCTTGAAAGACTATGATCTCCATCTTCAATAATTGTCAGTTTTTTATTTTTACTTTCCAACAATTCAATAATTTTCTCAGAGGTTGTAAAACTTACTACCTGATCTTTCCTTCCATGAAGAAGCCTTACAGGACAAAAGATATTTATTGGCCTTGTTAAGAGCATATTTTTTTTTCCATCTTCAAGAAATTTATAAGTTATGGTGTAATCTTCAGCGTACTTATCCCAATTAATTATAATTTTACCTTCAGACTTAATTTGTTTTTTTTGTTCAACACTTAGCCTATTCCATTCACCTACAACAAAATCTGGTGCTGATGCTATGCCTACTAGACCATGCACATAATTTGATTTTTGCTTAGATACGATCAAGGAAATCCATCCACCCATACTCGAACCGATGATTATATTTTTATTTGATTTAAATTTTTCAAATATTTCACTTGCTTCTACTGACCACTTACTAATTCCGCCATCTTCAAATCTACCCTTTGACGCGCCATGACCAGAATAGTCAAATCTCAAAAAATTCAATTTATTTTCAATGCACCATTTACTCAAAGCAGTTGCCTTAGTTCCATCCATGCTTGAGCTGTACCCTCCAAAGAAGAAAATTGTTGTTTGAGATTTTAGATCATCTTTTGAATAAGCGATTTGTTCATCAAAAGAAGAATTGATGTAATTAATTTTATTTTGCATAATGATTTACTATTAATCATTTAACTATTAGAAATACTATATGCAATCAAAAATTTGCGTATTACAAGTAATACCTAATCTTGATGTAAGTGGTGCTTCTCAAGGATGTGTTGATGTTGCAAATTTTTTATCAGAGAAGAACTATAATTCTTATATTCTAACTCATTCAGGGCCCAAAACATCAGAAGTAAAAGACTATAATGAAAAAGTTTTTTATGCTTCTGTTAACTCTAAAAATCCAATCAGAATCTTTTTTAATATAATTAAAATTATAAAACTAATCAAAAAACTAAATATTACAATTGTTCACGCTCGAAGTAGAGCACCTGCATGGAGCTCATACTTTGCATGCGTTGTAACTGGCACAAAATTTATTACTACATTTCATGGTACATACAACTTTAGTAACCCACTAAAAAAATACTATAACTCCATTATGTTAAAAACAAATGGAACAATAGCAATTTCAGAGTTTATTAATGATCATATAAATAATTGTTACCCAACTAAAAATTATAATATTAGAACTATTTCTAGAGGCATAGACTTCAATTTTTATGATCCAAATAATGTTAAAGCTCAGCAGGTAGAATTAATTATAAAAGAATTCAATATTGATTATGATGCAATTAAGATCCTTCTTGCCGGAAGAATAACGGGGTGGAAGGGACATAAACTTCTTCTTCAAGCGATTTCTACTATTATTAAAAAAACAAATCATAAATTCGAGATAATTTTTGTTGGTCCTGATGAAAATTATAAACTAAAGAATTCACTAAAAAATTTTGCAAATGAACACAACCTTTCAAAATCTCTGCATTTTGTGGGCTCAAGAACTGATCTGAATAATTTTTATAGTTTGGCTGATTTAGTAATTTCTGCGTCAACTGATCCAGAAGCTTTTGGTAGAATTTCTGTTGAGGCCCAAGCAATGGGTAAATTTGTAATAGCGTCAAATCATGGAGGGTCAGTCGAGACAGTGAATGAAGGTGAAACAGGCTACTTATTTGAAAATAATAACGCTGAGGATCTATGCAAAAAAATTATTGATGCAATTTCTAATGAAAAATATAAATCAGAAAAGACTTCAGAAGCATGCATTGCACATGTTAGAGAAAAATATTCAAAAATTAAAATGTGTGAGGAAACAGTAAATTTTTACAAAGAAGTTATAAATTAAATGGTTAAAAATATTTTGGTAATTAAGCATGGTTCTTTTGGAGATATTATTCAAATAAATGGGTGTTTAAAAGATATTCGAGAGCATTACTCAAAATATAAAATATATGTCTTAACTACACCGGCATTTAATAATTATTTTGGTAAGTGCCCTTTTATTGATGAAGTAATTTTAGATAAGAGGAAGTCTCGATGGAATTTAATCTACCTATATCAATTGAAGAAATTTTTTAGCAAATATAAATTTGAAAGAATTTTTGATTTACAAAATTCCCATCGAACTGAATTTTATCGAAAGTACCTATCTTCTTCTGAATGGATCTCCTCAAGGACAATGTTAAGATTTAATGAAACAAAAGAAGAATTTGATAAAAAAAGTATTTTAGAAAGATTTAAATTACAATTATCAAGATCAAAAATAGATACGCAGTATGCGGAAAAACCGCAAGTTTCTTGGATGATAGATGATGATTTTCATATTTCTTCTGAAATTAAAAAAAATTACATAGTTTTATTTCCTTTTTGTTCTCCAAAACATCATCAAAAGATCTGGCCTTATTATGAAGAGCTCATTTCAAAGCTTAAATCAAAGTTATTTGAAATGGATATTGTTATTGCTCCAGGACCAGGAGAAATAAATGCAGCAAGAAAATATAATGTAAAGTTATGTTTACATAACAATCAGCCAACAAATTTTTTTCAATTAGCGAAATTGCTTATTGGTGCAAAATATGTAATTTCAAATGATACAGGACCTGCACACTTAGCTGCGCACTTAGGATGCAGAGGTTTAGCATTATTTGGTGGCCACACTACACCAGAGAAAGTAAGTATTGAAACAGGCAGTTTTTTATCAATTTCTTCCAAAAATATAAGAAATATTAGTATGGAAGAAGTCTTCGATAAAATAGATTCTCATTTATAGATAGATGATATAATACTTAAGCCTTATGAGTAACGACGAACCATTTATAAATACTTTAAGACATGATACTGCCCATGTTTTAGCTATGGCTGTGCAGGAGTTGTTTCCTGATACGCAAGTTACGATTGGTCCAGTAATTGAAAATGGTTTTTATTATGATTTTGATAGAAAAGAGCCGTTTACTGAAAAAGATCTTGGAACTATTGAAAAGAAAATGAAAGAGATTGTTAATCGTGACGAAAAGACTTCATTCAAAGTAATGAGCAGGGAAGATGCGATTAAGCTATTTTCTGATAAGGGAGAGAACTATAAGGTAGAGATTATTAAGGACCTACCTGAGAGTGAAGAACTCAAAGTATACTATCACGGTGACTGGTTTGATCTTTGCAAGGGGCCTCATCTAGAATCAACAGGTAAAATTGGAAAAGCATTTAAATTGACAAAAGTAGCAGGCGCTTATTGGCGTGGAGATTCAAACAACCCTATGCTTCAAAGAATTTATGGAACTGCATGGGAGTCTCAGGAAGAACTAGATAATCATTTAAACATACTTAAAGAAGCTGAAAAAAGAGACCACAGGAAACTTGGAAGAGAATTAGATTTATTTCATTTTCAAGAGGAAGCTCAAGGTTCAGTTTTCTGGCATAACAATGGTTGGACATTGTTTAGGACACTTATTGATTATATGCGTCAGCGACAAGAAGAGGCTGGGTATGAAGAAATTAATACACCAGATATAATGGATAAGTCCTTATGGGTAAAATCAGGGCATCTCGAAAAATTTGGTGACAATATGTTTACTACTGAACCAAGAGAAGATCGAGTATATGCTCTAAAGCCAATGAATTGTCCTGGTGGGGTACAAGTTTATAAACAAGGACTTAAAAGTTACAGAGATCTTCCCTTGAGAGTTGCTGAGTTTGGAAAAGTTCACAGATATGAGCCATCGGGTGCTCTTCATGGTTTAATGAGAGTCAGGGCATTTACACAAGATGATGCACATATATTTTGTACTGAAGACCAAATTACCGAAGAAAGCAAAAAGGTATGCGATCTAGTTTTAAGTATTTATAAAGATTTCGGATTTGAAAATGTATCAATTAAATTTTCTGACCGTCCTGAAAAAAGAGTCGGCAATGATGATGTATGGGACAAATCTGAGGCTGCTCTTCGTGAGGCAATGGAAGCTACAGGATTAGAATATACTTTAAATCCAGGTGAAGGAGCATTTTATGGTCCGAAACTAGAATTTATTCTCAAAGATGCAATTGGAAGAGAATGGCAGTGTGGAACGTTGCAAGTTGATCTAAATTTACCTGAAAGACTTGATGCTACTTATGTAGGCGAAGACGGTTTAAAGCACAATCCGGTTATGTTACACAGAGCATTATTTGGATCTTTAGAGCGTTTTATTGGAATTTTAATAGAGCACTACGCTGGTAATTTGCCTATTTGGTTGTCACCAGTTCAGGCTGTGGTAGCGCCGATTACTTCTGACATAAACGAATATGCAGAGAGTGTTTTTTCATCTCTTAAAAATAACGGTATTAGAGTTGAAAAGGACTTAAGAAATGAGAAGATAAGCTATAAAATTAGAGAAAACTCTCTAAAAAAAATACCTTATCAATTAATCCTAGGTAAGAATGAAATGGAAGACAATACTGTAACATTGAGAGAGTTTGGTAATGAGAAGCAAGAAAAAATTAAATTTGAAAAATTAAATGATTTTTTTCAAAAAAAATGTATGATGCCGTCTCATCAATAGACAAAGGAGATTAAAATAGCACTTCAAAGAAAAAATAATAGAGCCCAGCTATCTACTAAAGGTCCAAAGTTTCGCATAAACGAATTTATAACTTCTTCCACTGTAAGATTAATTGATGAAAAAGGTAACAACTTAGGGGTTGTTAATACTGATGAGGCGATGCAAAAAGCTTCAGATGCAGGCCTTGATTTAGTTGAAGTATCACCACAAGTTGACCCTCCTGTTTGCAAAATTCTTGATTTTGGAAAATTTAAATATGAGGCCCAAAAAAAAGCTAGTACGTCCAAGAAAAAACAAAAAGAAATTACAATTAAAGAAATTAAGATGAGACCGGGAATTGATGTTCACGATTACGACTTCAAGGTAAAGGCTGCTCAAAAATTTATCGCTGCAGGCGATAAAGTAAAATTTACTATCCGATTTAAAGGTAGAGAGTTCGAACATCATGATATTGCTGAAAATTTAATGGAAAGAATTCGAGAAACAATGGGTACGACAAGTAAAATCGAGCAAGAGCCAAAACTTGAAGGTCGCCAATTTACCATGATTTTCACTGCAAATTAGCAGCAGTAGTTAATTCTTATCATTAATAAAAAACTTTTGATTTTTTCTTACCTAGGGTCTATAAACCGTTCATCCAATATGAGTAAATTAAAAACAAAAAAAGGCGCTAATAAGAGATTTAGGCTTACAGCTTCAGGTAAAGTTAAATCATATCAAAGTGGAAAAAGACACGGTATGATTAAAAGAACAAATAATCAGATAAGAAACCAAAGAGGTTCTACAATTTTATCTGACCAAGATGCCCGAATAGTTAAAAAGTTTTTACCCTACGCTTAATAAATAGGAAGATATAATGGCAAGAGTTAAAAGAGGAGTTACTGCACACGCAAGACATAAAAAAGTAATTAAGCAAGCTAAAGGATATAGAGGCAGAAGAAAGAATACTTTTAAAGTCGCAAAGCAAGCTGTAGAAAAATCAATGCAGTATGCCTATCGTGATCGAAGAGTGAAAAAAAGAGAGTTTAGATCACTTTGGACACAAAGAATAAATGCTGGAGCTAGACTACATGGAATTTCTTATTCAGTTTTCATGAATGGTCTTAAAAAATTAAACATCGAGTTAGATCGTAAAATTTTAGCTGATCTTGCTATGAATGAACCTACTTCTTTTGAGCATTTAGCAAAACAGGTTCAGTCCTCAGCCAAATAATTCAGTTGGCATCATATTCTCAAGCATATTATTATTACAGAAAAAACTAAATCTGATATTGTTGTTCTACGATGAAAGATTTTAGAGAGCTAGAAACTGAAATTAAAGAAGCTTCAGATAACTTTACAAATATCGAAAGCATAAATGAATTTAGGATAAAATTTCTTGGTAAGAAAGGTATTATTTCTCTCGAAATGAAAGAGCTAGCCAGTCTTTCTGGTGATAAAAGAAAGCAGCATGCTGAAAAATTAAATAAAATTAAAGACTCTGTTCTTGAAATAATAGCTTCAAAGACTGAAGAGTTAAATAGCGAGGAATTAGAAAAAAAACTTAACTCTGAAACTTTAGATATCACTCTATCTACTTCAAGGGCATACGGAACTATTCACCCAATCAGTCAGGTTATAGAGGAAGTTATAACTATATTTGGTGACTTAGATTTTTTTGTTGCTGAAGGACCTGAAGTTGAAACTGATTACAATAATTTTACTGCTTTAAATACTTCTGAACACCACCCTGCACGACAAATGCATGATACTTTTTATGTTGAAACTGAGACTGATGGAATGCCAAATGTTCTGCGAACTCATACCTCGCCAGTTCAAATAAGAAGTATGTTAAAGCAAAAACCACCAATTCGATTAATTGCTCCTGGAAAAACGTTTAGATGTGATAATGATCAAACGCACTCTCCTATGTTCCATCAAGTTGAGGGTTTAGTAATAGATCAAGAAAGCAACATGAGCCACCTCAAAGGATGTTTAGAAATATTCCTCAAGACTTTTTTTGAGACTGATAAATTAAATATGAGATTTCGACCTAGTCATTTCCCCTTTACTGAACCATCTGCAGAAGTTGATATTGGATATACTAAGAAAGGAAATCAATTAATTATTGGAGAGGGTGAGGATTGGTTGGAAATTTTAGGGTGTGGAATGGTTCATCCAAACGTGCTTGAAAATGTAAATATCAATTCAAATGAATATCAAGGTTATGCATTTGGTATGGGTATAGAGAGGCTTGCAATGCTCAAATACGGAATTAGTGATTTGAGAACTTTCTTTGATAGTGATCTTAGATGGAATAAGCATTATGGCTTTTCACCTTTGAACATACCTTCGATCATAGGAGACTTAAGCTAGATGAAATTTAGTTATTCGTGGTTAACTGAGCATCTTAAGACAAATGCTCATTTCGAAGAAATTGAAAAGAAACTCACTTCTATCGGTCTTGAAGTTGAAGATATTCAAGACACAGGTAAAGCATACAAGGATTTTATTGTTGGACAGGTGCTTGAAGAAAAAAAACATCCAAATGCGGATAAATTAAAACTATGCAAAGTTGATATTGGTAAGGAAAAGGTTGATGTAGTTTGTGGTGCACCAAATGTAGAGAAAGGCATGAAAGTGGTTTATGCGCCGGTTGGTTCAACTATTCCGGTTAATCAAATGAAAATTAAAGCTGCCAAGATTAGGGGAGTTGAGTCTTATGGAATGATGTGTTCAGAATACGAGCTTGGCATCTCAAATGAGCATGACGGAATAATTCGACTTGAGGAAAAAGAAAATATTGGAACATCTTTTTCAGAGATTTATGGCCTTAATGATATTGTAATAGAAATTGGTATCACTCCAAATCGACAAGATTGTTTAGGTGTAAAAGGAATAGCTCGAGATCTTGCTTCAGCTGGCATGGGGGAATTGTTAGAGAGAAAAATATCTAGAGAAAAAGGCTCCTTTAAATCACCAATTAAAATTGAAATACAAGATAATACAATATGCTCAGCCTTTGCTGGAAGATATTTTAGAAATGTAAAGAATACTGAAAGCCCGGAATGGCTTAAAAATAAACTTAAGTCAATAGGTTTAAGGCCAATTTCTGCGCTGGTAGATATAACTAATTTTGTAATGTATGACGAGAATCGCCCGCTTCACGTTTACGATGCAGATAAAATAGATGGCAAAATTATAGTACGTAAAGCAAATGATGGAGAAAGTTTCTTGGCGCTAGACGAAAAAGATTATCACCTAAAAAATGGTATGTGCGTAATATCGGATGAAAAAAAAGTACTAGGCTTAGGGGGAATCATGGGGGGCGAATGTACAGGTTGCAGTACTGAGACAAAGAACGTTTTACTTGAATCAGCCTTATTTGATGAGATTAATACAGCTAAAACGGGAAGAAACTTGTCAATTCTAAGTGATGCAAGATATCGTTTTGAAAGAGGCATTGATCCAAATTCAACCTTAAAAGGAATAGACCTTGCAACACAATTAATTCTTGAAATATGTGGCGGTGAGTGCAGTGAGGTTGAGTTGGCTGGAAATATAAAAGAAAATAAAAATGAGGTGTCAACTTCTAGTAGTTATATTTCGAGAAGACTTGGTTTTGAAGTGTCTGATAAAGAATTGATATCCATACTTAGTTCTTTAGGAATTGAAACGAGCCAAACAGGTGATGTTATCAAATGTTCAATACCTTCTTGGAGACAAGACATTCACGGGGAAGCTGACATAAGTGAAGAAGTTATTCGTATTAAAGGATATGAAAATATTCCGACAAGTAATATTAGACTAAAAAGTAAAATTAATAAAAATATCTTAAATTACGCACAAAAGAAGTTGATGAAAGCTAGACACTTTATTGCTTCAATTGAATATGATGAATTAGTAACATTTTCATTCACAGACTCAAAAAATTGTGAAGTATTTGGCGATATAAATAAATTAAAAATTGTAAATCCCATCTCAGAGGAGCTGGATATATTAAGACCTAATCTTCTGCCTAATCTTCTTCAAGCAATTAAAAAAAATAAGAATAGAAACTTTGACTCATTCTCGATCTTTGAGATAGGTAGTCAGTACAGATCAACATCTCCTGAGGATCAGCTGAACGTTGCATGTGGAATTA
>CACMLX010000005.1 GCA_902614655.1 uncultured Pelagibacteraceae bacterium | reverse complement strand
CTGCTGGCGCTGTCGCAAGAAAGGTAATCGGACATATATTAAAAAAAGATATTTTAATTCAAGGTGCAGTTACACAAGTTGGAAAGCTCGCAATTAATCAAAGAAATTTCAATTGGAATGACGTAAAGAAAAATTCATTTTTCTGTCCTGATAAAAAAATAGTTAAAGTTTGGGAAGAGTACCTAGATGAAACTAGAAAAAAAGGATCATCATTGGGTGCAAAATTATTAGTAAATGCTAAAAATGTTCCTGCCGGACTTGGAGAACCTGTATATGGTAAATTAGATGCTGACCTTGCAGGTGCAATGATGAGTATCAACGCTGTTAAAGGTGTTGAAATAGGAGCTGGTAATGAGGCTGTTGAATTATCAGGAGATGAAAACTCCGACGAAATAAGAGCTAATAAAAATAAAAAAATTATCTTTTCTTCTAATAACTCTGGCGGAATCTTAGGTGGTATATCAAGTGGTCAGGATTTAAATTTATCAATAACGATTAAACCAACGTCGTCAATTTTGAAGGCAAAAAAAACAATTAATAATAAATTTCAAAATACATCGATTTCAACAAAAGGTCGTCACGATCCATGTGTAGGCTTGAGAGCTGTCCCTATTACTGAAGCTATGATGGCGTGTGTGCTAGCAGATCATATATTGCGCAATAGAGCTCAGTGTGGCTAAACTTTGAGATCAACTAAAAAATCAATAAGTAAGAGTGTCTTTTTTTTCTTTAATTTAATTTTCATCAAATTCTTTATAGTCTTTTCGGCTAGTTTTTTTCTGTATTTAAGTAAAATCTCCGTATTTACCTTTGACATTCTTGGAAAATCTGCAAAATCATCATTGATTTGAAAAATTTCTCCGATGTACTCTCCAATTTTTTGCATACTAATTTCGACACTCTTATTTTTGTTTGCACATATCGCAACTGCTTGACAGCAATAAGACATTAATCTTGCAGTTTTTAATTTATTTAATTTTAATCTCCCTCTTACAGTGGGAGACTTAAAACTTAAATCATAGTATTGCCCTAAAAGAAGTCCTTTTTCACCTGAAACTTTACTCAGCACTTCAATTAACTTTGTTTTTTTCTTGTCGGATATTTTAAAAGAACTATTAGATAAAATTTGATATGATTTAGTCAATAAAGCACATCCCGCAAGAATTGCCGTATATTCATTGAATTTATAATGCGTTGTTTTTTTTCCTCTCCTAAACTTATCGTCATCCATAGAAGGTAAATCATCATGCACAAGAGAATAATTATGTAACATCTCAATTGCTGAAGCTAAATTAAAAATAACACTGTTTGATAAATTCAATTCTTTACCAAAAATATATACTAGATATGGCCTAAATCTTTTACCTCCTGTATTAATTGAATACAGGATAGCTTGATTTAATAGATTTTTATCTTTACTAAGTTTTTTTTTTAAAAATTTATTGAATTTAATGGTAAATTTTTTCAAATCGTTATTTATGATTTGATGATTCATTTACTTTTTTTTAGATATTTTACCATCTGGCAGCACTTTGATTTCCTCAAGTTTTAAAACTGCATCGTCTAATTTTTGTTGGCAATGGGCTCTTAATTGCGATCCACGCGTATAATACTCAATAGACTTTTCTAGATCAATGTTTCCACTTTCTAAATTTTCTACAATCTCAGATAGTTCTTCCATAGCTGTTTCAAAAGAAAGTTTTTTTATGTCATCAGGTATTTTAGTCATTATTTTGTAACTCTCTTATATGGGTAATCATTGAATTTTCTAAAGCTTGTATATCATATCCACCTTCAAGCATAGAAATAATTCGGTTATCACAATATTTATCTGCAATACTCATCAACTTTTGTGTTATCAATTTAAAATCATTTTCTAAAAGTTCTAGCGATGCCAATGGGTCTTTTTCGTGAGCATCGAAACCCGCTGATAAAATTAAAAAATCTGGTTTTTGATCATGTAATTTTTTTATAATCGTCTCATCAAATGCCGATTGATATTGAGACGAATTTGTTCCCGCTTGAAGAGGTACATTAACAATATTGCCTACTCCCTTTTCATTTGTATCGCCTGTTCCAGGGTACAATGGATATTGATGGGTTGAATAGTAATGTACCTTAGAATTTTCATAGAATATATCTTGCGTTCCGTTTCCATGATGAACATCAAAGTCGATAATGGCAATATTTTCTAAACCATACCTATTAATCAAGTACTTTGCAGATATAGCTACATTATTAAATACACAAAAACCCATTGAACGGTCATAACATGCATGATGGCCTGGCGGCCTTACAATACAGAACGCATTCATACATTTTTTATTTATAACGTTATCTGCTGCGTCTATACCAGCGCCTGCAGCTTTTAATGTTGCCTCAAAAGAACCACGAGACACAGGTGTTTCTTGATCCAGAAAAACTATCTGTTCATCTTTTGGAAAACGATCAAGAGTTTCATCTACAAAACTTTTATCATGTGCTTCATAAATATGAGAGTAATCTACCTTATTCGGTTTAATTATTGATATATTTTTAAATTCTTCATTATTTATTAAATCGATGATATTTTTTACCCGATCAGTTCTCTCTGGATAATCGAGAGAAGATACATGATCTTTAAAACTATCATCGAAATATATTTGTGTTTGAGTCATTTAATGAAATCTAAAATAATAAATCTAAATTCAAATAATATTAAAATTATTACTAGAAGTCTACTCATAGGAAAAACTATAGTAATCCCAACTGATACCGTTTATGGTATTGCAGCCGATGCAAAGAGTTTTCAAGGCGTTGAAAATATATTTAAGATAAAAAAAAGACCCAAAAGATTTCCTCTTATTCTGTTTACTCATTCAATTGCTGAAGCTAAAAAGCTTGCAATATTTTCACCCTTTGAAGAATATTTGGCATCAAAATATTGGCCCGGACCACTTACTTTGATATTAAAGAAGAAAGGAAAAAAGTTTTACAATGGGGATAAAAGATTGTCTAAGGTAGGTATACGGATTCCAAAAAATAATGACGTTATAAAAATTCTCGAGTACATTCAAAAGCCACTTGCAACTACAAGCGCTAATATTCATGGAGAAATAAATATAAAATCTTTAAATCAATTAGGAATAATAAAATCAAAAGATGTCGCTTATGCAATCGAAAAAAAAGGCACAATGAGCTTTAAAGAGTCAACTTTAGTTGAAACTAAAAATAATCAAATAAACATTATACGCGAAGGTTCTTTGTCTAAAAAATTAATTAATGAAGAATTAAAAAATTTTAACAAGAAACATTATTAAGCGTCTACGAATGCGTTAAAAGAAAAACATCGTCTCTCACCATCTCCTCTAAAAGGGTGGACATCATGCATTAAAAAAGAAGGGAAAATATACAAATCTCCTACCTTAGGCTTAAATGTTTCACGGTGCTTAACAAGCGGAGGGCTATTCCTGGGCATAGAAACACGGCCATCAAAAAATGATATTAAACCTGCTAAATCTTTTTCTTTATTTAATCTTATAGAAGAGGGAATTTTTAAATAACCCACACCACTGATATTGCCTCTGTGTAAATGAGGTGGATTAAAATCTCCAGCAAACTGACTTACTATCCAAGCTCTTTCAATTTTAATTTTCTTAACTTTTATATTTAAAGTTTGCTTATAATAATCTTTTATTGAATTAATTATCTGTTTTTCTATTCCAGCTTTTAGAATTTTATTTGGTATTTTAAACTGCTGTTTCATACTTCCTATGAGCCTATGATCATAATCATACTTTTTATATAAGGACTTATTTTTTGACACTTGATCTGAAAACTTGTTTAAGTTTGTAACTGTTCTCGATGGGAGTTTTGTTTTACCTATTGTTGGCCCGAATGGTTTATATATCTTCATAGTTTTTTCTGGTGCGCCCGGAAGGATTCGAACCCTCAACCCTCAGATCCGAAGTCTGATGCTCTATCCAGTTGAGCTACGGACGCATCTATATTATATTTCACGTACCATGCTTTTTCTTAAGATACTAGAGAAATTAGGACGAAAAAAAATTGTGATGGACAGAGGCCCTTCACACCCGGAGTATCATTTGGCCAAACCATGGACGGCTAGATATTATTTGCTCTTTAGAAAAAGGCCGAGGTGGTTTCCTTTCAATATACTTATTCATCATATTTTAGATAATGATCACGGAATTGGACTACATAATCATCCCTTTCCATATATTACTATTATTCTAAGTGGAGGGTACTGGGAGACAAACATCAAGAAAAAGAGAAAATGGCGTGGAAAATTTTATATAGGTTTTAGAAGTGCTGACAATTTACACCGAGTTGATTTAGAACCAGGCATTAAGCCAATTACAATTTATATTGCTGGCCCTTACGGACTGAGAAAAAAAGGAAGAAGTGAATACGGGACATTAAACTAATTTCTTTCTAAACTGCGCTCTAAATTTACGATCTTTTTTTAAAGCAATTTCCCTCTTCATCGCATCGGATTTAGATTCGAAAATCTCTTTATACAAAAGTTTCCATTTGCTGCCTCTTGTATATTTTGCACCTTTTGAGGTATTATGAGCCCTTAATCTTTTATCAATATCATTGCTCCAGCCAACATATGTTCTCGGCTTAGGATTAGTTGTACCAATGATATACACATAGAATGTCATGATTTTAAACATAATAATTGTAATTAGCACTTAATTAAATATAGTATTCTTAAATAAATAGGAGAAAAACATGCGTACTACTCTTACAGTTTTAGCTTTCAGTTTTATGATTTCAGCTTGTACTACACTACAAAGCATAAATGAAACTGTTAAAGGTGATGGTGTTCCTTATATTCCAGGAATATAAATATTAAAGGCTGACCCTTTTTAGGGTCAGTTTTCTTTTTTTGTAACAATTAGAAAAAAAAGTTAATTAGTCAAATCGCCTACTTAAATCTTATAGTTTCAAATATGCATAAAGTTCAAATTTCTGGAACAGGTCTGTACACTCCTAAGGAAAAAATCTCCAATGAGGAATTGGTACAATCATTCAATAAATATGTTGATGAATTTAATGAAATAAATTCACAAGATATAGAAAGTGGGAAAGTTCAACCTTTGGAAAAATCCAGTGCTGAATTTATTGAAAAAGCTTCAGGAGTCAAATCAAGATATGTGCAAAATAAAACAGGAATTCTAGATACTTCTTTTATGAAACCGAAATTGAGAGAAAGGTCAGAAGAAGAATTATCTAATTTAGCTGAGATGGGTGTAATTGCGGCTAATGATGCAATTAAAAACTCAAATATCGATGTAGAAGATATTGATGCAGTAATTGTAGCTTGTTCAAATCTTGAACGTGCCTATCCAGCAATTGCAATCGAAATACAAAATGCTTTAGGTATTAAAGGTTTTGCTTTTGATATGAATGTTGCATGTTCATCGGCAACTTTTGGAATTCAAACTATCTTCGACATGGTAAAGTCTGGGAGTATTAAGTCTGCTGTTATGATTAATCCTGAAATTTGTACCGGACATTTAAATTTCAAAGATCGAGACTGTCATTTTATTTTTGGAGATGTTGCGACTGCAGTTATCCTTGAACGTCTTAATGAAGAAAATATTAAAGAAAACTCCTATGAAATAATTGGAACGAGATTATTAACTAAGTTTTCAAATAATATAAGAAATAATTATGGCTTTCTAAATAATTCATCACCTGATGGTATTGGTCAGTCAGATAAATTATTTCATCAAAATGGAAGAAAAGTATTTAAGGAAGTTGTTCCAGAAGTTTCAAACTTGATCAAATCTCATTTGGAAGAAAATAACTTATCAGCCAATGATCTCAAAGGTATGTATCTTCATCAAGCTAACGAGAATATGAATATTTTAATTTCAAAGTATGTATTGGGAAAAGATGCTCCAAGAGAATTAGCTCCTGTAGTTTTGGATGAATATGCAAATACAAGTTCAGCTGGTTCAATTATTGCCTTTCATAAATACAATAAATCATTAAATAAAAATGATTTAGCAATTATTTGTTCATTTGGAGCTGGTTATTCAGTTGGAAATGTAATTGTAAAAAAAATAGCCTAAAAATTTGGTTCTTTAGAAAATAATCTTCTAACCATCGGCTCAAAATGATCCAACGGAAAAGACTCATAATTGGGATCAAAAGATTTTTGATCCCACTTTTCACAAAAATCAACCGCATCTTGATAGTATGGATGATCTTTAAATTTATCTCTTGAATTTCTATCTTTGCCTAAATGATGAGCATAATAATATTCTTGAAAAAGGCCATGATGCAACATAATCCAATGAACTCTATCAGAAACATAAGGTCTTAATATAGCTGCTATAAGTTGACTATGGTTATGAGGAGCGAGACTGTCTCCAATATCATGTAGCAATGTTGCAACGATCATTTCTTCATCTGCTCCATCTTTTTCAGCTCTAGTTGCAGTTTGTAAAGAATGTTCAAGTCTTGTTACCTGATAGCCATCTAATGAACTATCTAAATTTTTTAGCGACTTAATAATTCGATCGGGAAGTTCGTTTACGTAATTTTTTTCATATTCGGCCAAAAGTTCATAATCTTCTTTTGATCCTTTTTTCATTTCAGTAAACTTGACTGTCTTCATTCTACTTCCTTAGAGAGTAGTTTATATTTACTTTCAGCAGAGTCATGGTCAATATATAACCCTTGAAGCCATCGACTTCCTTCAGATGTATTGTAACTTCGCCTTCCATGTAAAGTTCTATAATTATTCATAATTAATAAATTACCAGGCTCTAAATGAAATTGTAATATATATTTATCTGAATTGATCATTTGATGCATAACTCTTTTAGCAGCATAAAATTCTTCCAAAACCTTTGGCTCATCGTAAAATACAAAGTCTAATCTATTACTATATTTTATTTGTTTGAGTTCTCCTCTAGCACTTAATTTTATAATTTTTCCAGTTTTTTCTAAAATAGCATCATTATCTTCAAATTTATAATTTATTAGAGTATTTACTAGGATATTAAAAGCTTGTGGATTTTCTTTTTTTAGATCCTCTGCAACTTTGAAACCATCTACAACTGTGGAGTCTCCGCCTTTGCAACTGTTTTCAATACAAAATAAAAATTGAATTGATGGTACTGGTTTTCTGTAGGGATTATCAGTATGCGACTCTAATTCGATGGATGTATAAGCCAAGTCATTAGGTTGTTTTTGTGACCTCACATTAAATAGCTTTCCAAAATTAGTTTCTCGAATAAACCCAATTTTTTCAGCAAATTTTATAACTTCTCCATCCTTAGCTGGCAAATCTTCGACCACAACGTAACCATACTGATGATAAAATTTTAAAATTTCAAACAGCTGCTGACTTTCGTTTGCTCCATAGGCAAAACTAAATTTTTTTAACTCAGCATCATCTTTATCCCAGTAAATCTTTGGCGGTAGGACATTTGATCTTGTAATTTCTGTTATTAATTTATCTAAACAATAAGTTGCACTATGGTTATCAGAAAATTCTACGTGCATTTTGTTGTCTGCTAGTAGCTGAGCACTCTTTATTTGCAAGTCTGGTTTAATTTTTTCAGGATCATATAATCTTTGAAAAGAATTTTGATCAACTTCCCCTTTTTCAGTTGATCGTTCCCGTATCCACAAGGGATGAATTTTAAAAATTTCCTCTTTATCAAATACTCTTAATTCCTTTGAATCAAAATCTAGCTTCATAATTGAAAATATATGACTAATAATCTAATTCTTCAATATTTTCATATTCTGTAAGACATTCAGGATTTGCAAGAGCCTCTATATTTTTAACTTTTTTACCATTTATAATATCTCTTACAGTCAATTCAGCTATCTTACCGCTCCGAGTTCTTGGAATATCAGTAACTTGAATTATCTTCTCAGGCACATGTCTGATGGAGGTTGAATTCTTAATATTTTCCTTAATATCAGAAACTAATTTATCATTTAGAAGGCTTTTGGCTTTAAGGGTTATAAATAAAATAATTCTGACATCATCATTCCATTCTTGCCCAACCACAATAGCTTCATTGATATCTTCTAGTTTTTCAACAGACCTATATATTTCTGCGGTACCAATTCTAATACCTCCGGGATTGAGAGTTGAGTCAGAGCGCCCAAAAATTATGAAACCTTTATTTTCTGTTTTGATTGCATAGTCACCTTGTGTCCAAATATTAGGATACTTTGAAAAATATGATTTTTTATATTTTTCATTATTAACATCTTTCCAGAACCCAATTGGCATTGAAGGAATTGCTGATTTACAGACTAATTCTCCTTTTTGCTGAGTACTAATCCCATCTTCATTAAAAATATCTACATCAACTCCTAAACATTCACATTGAATTTCTCCTGAAAATACTGCGCTGGTTGGATCTCCTCCAACAAAACATGAAACAATATCAGTACCACCACTAATAGAGGCTAAATGAACGTCTTGCTTAATATTGCTATAAACATAATTAAAACTCTCACTAACTAGTGGTGATCCAGTACTTAAAATTGTTTTTAATTTTAATAGTTTATATTTATTTGAAATTTGAATTTGGCTATTTCTTAGCGCATCAATAAACTTTGCGCTTGTGCCAAAACAAGTAATTTCCTCTTCTTCCGCCACCTTAAAAAGTGAGTCCTGTTGTGGAAAAAAAGGAGACCCTTCATAAAGAACAACTGTTGCCTTAGAAGCAAGACCAGAAATAAGCCAATTCCACATCATCCATCCACAAGTAGTAAAATAGAAAAGCTTATCGTCTTCACAAATTTCACAGTGAAGTTGCTGTTCTTTTAAATGTTGGATTAATGGACCTCCAGTATTATGTACAATACATTTTGGTTTTCCAGTTGTACCGCTAGAATACAATATATACATTGGGTCATTAAACTGACATCTTTCAAAAGAGAGTTCATTCAATTCTCTATTGTTTTCTTCAAAAAAATTTAATTTTTCATCGATAAAACTTTTATCTTTTTGAGAATAATCAATGCATATGGACACTTCCAATGTATTAAGCTTACTCTCAACATTTTTTATTTTTTCTAAAATTTCAAATTTCTTTCCTCCATACATGTAGTTGCTGGAATAAAATAAAATTTTGGGCTCTATTTGACTAAACCTATCTAATATAGCCTGTTCACCAAAATCTGGTGAACAAGAAGACCATACCGCACCAATTGAATTTACTGCAAGAAATGAAATCAATGTTTCCGCATTATTAGTTACAATGCCTACAACTCTATCGCCCTTTTTAACACCAATAGATCTCAAATATTTAGCGACTATATTTACTTTATGAACAACTTCTTCTTTGCTGTAATATTTTTTAAATCCAATTTCATTTACATAGAGTATAGGAATAGAATTTAAATTATTAATGATATTTTCACTATAGCTAAGCTTTAAGTTTGGAAAAAATTTCTTGTCATAAATATTTTCACTTTCACTAATAGCAGGGTTTTCATTGCCACTATAGTTTATATCTAAATAACTCAAAAGACTCGTCCAAAATAAATTAGGCTTTGCTATACTCCAGTTGAATAAAGAGTCATATTCATAATCAAAATTTATTGAGTAGCTTTTTTTAAGATAACGATGGTATTTAATTAAGTTCGATTGTTTTCGTCTTTTTTCGGAGGCTTGCCACAGTAATTTTTCCATAAATTTTACTGCTTTGAATTAAATTTTAAGCAATATGTAATGCTTTTGTTTCAAGATAATCTTCAAGCCCCATATCACCGCCTTCGCGGCCGTTTCCAGACTCTTTATAACCGCCAAAAGGAGAGCCGTAGTTATAACCGCCTCCGTTTACATGTACACCGCCAGCTCTAAGTTGTCTTGAAACTCTTTCTGCCCTCTCAGTGTCGCCTGTTTGTAAATATGCAGCAAGTCCGTACGGTGTGTCATTAGCTATTTCAATAGCTTCTTTTTCATCTTCAAATGGAATTATTACGAGTACGGGGCCAAAAATCTCTTCTTGAGCTACTCGCATGCTGTTGTTAACATTTATGAATATAGTTGGTTTAGTAAACCAACCTTTTTCTAACCCCTCAGGTTTACCCAATCCACCAACAAGCATTTCGGCACCTTCATCTATTCCTACCTGAATCATGTTTTGAACTCTATCAAATTGGATTTTATCAAATAAAGGTCCTAGATGATCTCCATCCTCTTGTGGGTCTCCAACTTTTATTTCTTCAGCCGCCTTTTTTGCTATTGTAACGACTTCATTGTAGCATTTTTTTTCAACCAGTAATCTGGTAGGAGCGTCACATGATTGGCCAGTGTTAAACATACATTCATTTACAGATGCGGTTACTTTTTCCTCAAGATCACAATCTGCAAAAACTAAATTTGGTGACTTGCCTCCAAGCTCAAGTGTAACTTTTTTGACAGTTTCAGCAGACTCTATTGTAACCGACTTTCCGCCTCTTTTAGAGCCGGTAAAAGACATCATCTCAATATCTGGATGTCTTGACATGGATATGCCCACACCCTCGCCATCACCATGAACTAAATTGAATACACCTGCAGGGACACCAGCTTTATCTAGTATTTCGGCATAAACCATTGCTGATAATGGCGTATGTTCTGATGGTTTTAAAATACAAGTACAGCCGGTTGCAATGACTGGCAAAACTTTTAGTGTGATTTGGTTTATTGGCCAATTCCATGGAGTGATTAAACCACATACTCCAATTGGTTCTTTTAATAAAATATCTGTATTGGATAACTCAATTTTTTCTTCATGTTTTTCTAATGCACTAATAAAACCATCCAAATGACCTATAGCTGCATCAGCTTGGGCTTCACGTGACATTTTTCTTGGTGCACCCATCTCCATTGTCATAGCATCAGCTAAGTCATCAAATCTTTCTTCTGAAATTTTTCGTATATTTTTCAAAATATTCATTCTCTCTTCTTTAGAAGTTTTTGAAAAACTCATAAATGCATTTTTAGCAGCCTTTACTGCGATATTTACATCTTCTTCATTACCTAATATGACTTCACCGATAACTTCCTCAGTGGCTGGATTTACGACAGGCATTTTTTTACTAGATTGTGGCGCCACCCATTGACCATCAATATAAAATTTTTGTAGATTTTGCATTTCAGATGATGATTACATACTATAGTATGGTAATTGTAAATTAATTTTTTTTCACTAGTAAAGGAAATATGAACAGAGACGTCATTATTTCATGTGCTGTTACTGGATCAGGAGATACAGTCAACAAACATCCAAACATACCGGTGACGCCAGAGCAAATTGCTAATGCAGCAATTGAAGCAGCGTCAGCTGGAGCTGCTATAGCGCATATCCATGTCAGAGATTTAAATACAGGAAAGGGATCAAGAGACGATGAGCTTTATAAAGAGGTTGTGAGCCGCATAAAAGATAGTGGCACAAATGTCATAATAAATCTTACCAGTGGTATGGGCGGTGATATAGAAATTGGACCTGAGGATGATCTATTAAAGTTCGGACCTAATACTGATTTTGTTAATGCGATTGAAAGACTAAGTCACGTTGAAGAAATATTACCAGATATATGTTCCCTTGATTGTGGAACTCTTAATTTTGGCGATGGCAACATGATTTATGTTAGTACTCCTGAACAATTAAGAATTGGTGCAAAAAGAATTCAAGAATTAGGCGTAAAACCCGAGTTAGAAGTTTTTGATACAGGGCATATGTGGTTTGCAAATCAAATGTACGATGAGGGGTTGCTTGACAGCCCTCCTCTATTTCAAATTTGTCTTGGCATTCCCTATGGGGCACCGGCTAATACCGGTTCAATGAAAAACATGGTAGACATGCTACCATCGGGCAGTAACTGGGCAGCTTTTGGAATTGGGGTTCATCAAATGCCGATGGTTGCTCAAGCGGTTCTCTTGGGAGGCAATGTTAGAGTTGGTCTTGAAGACAACCTATATCTTGAAAAAGGTGTATACGCTTCAAACGGTCAACTTGTTGAAAAAGCGACGACAATAATTAGTAATCTTGGTGCTAATGTTATGGGGCCAGATGAAGCCAGAAAAAAACTTGGGCTTAAAGTTTGAAACAAAATAAAGTCATCACTATTGTGGGTACTGGAGTAATTGGTGCAGGCTGGGCTGCAAGATTTCTAGCTAAAGGTTATACTGTAAAAGCATATGACCCTAATAGTGTTTCACGTGAGCAGCTAAAAATAAATGTTCGAACTGCTTTTCAAAGCTTAAAGAAAATTGGTTTGAATAGAAATGCCTCATTAAGAAATCTTAAGGTCTATTCAAAATTACCTAGTGCATTGAAGGATACAACTTTTGTTCAAGAGAATGCACCAGAAAACGAAAAGATTAAAAAAAATATACTCAAACAAATTGATAATTTAGTTGATAAGAGAGTTATAATCGCATCTAGTTCGTCAGGCTTATTACCATCAAAAATTCAATCGGCTTGTAAGTTTCCTGAGAGAGTTTTAGTAGGTCATCCATTTAATCCTGTGTACTTATTACCTCTAGTAGAGATTGTAGCTGGCAAGAAAACTAGTCATATAAGTGTTAAAAAATTAAAAAAATTATATGAACATATTGGAATGCGACCACTTATTGTTCAAAAAGAAATAGAAGGATACATTTCAGACAGACTACAAGAAGCACTATGGCGAGAGGCCTTACATCTAATAAATGACGGAGTAGCATCAACGGATGAAGTTGATGATGCAATTGTTTATGGTCCTGGATTGAGATGGGCTTTTATGGGGGTTTGTCTAACGTTCCATTTAGCTGGTGGAGAAACTGGCATGAAACACATGCTGGAACAATTTGGTCCTGCACTAAAACTCCCTTGGACAAAATTGAAAGCACCT
This sequence comes from uncultured Pelagibacteraceae bacterium, assembly GCA_902614655.1. Lineage (GTDB taxonomy): Bacteria > Pseudomonadota > Alphaproteobacteria > Pelagibacterales > AG-422-B15 > CACNXQ01. The sequence goes on along the minus strand of CACMLX010000005.1, from coordinate 56,184 downwards.
GAATTAACCAACAAACTTAAAAAAGCAATGGTTTCAGGAACAAAAAAACAAGCAGGAAAATTCAATATTAAAGAACTAGAAAAACAAAGAGATTTGTTTTTGATTGAAATTATGAAAACTTTAAATAAGAATCAAAAAAGTAAGTTTCCGAATTGGGACAGAAAATATAATACATTTAAATAAGATATGAATGAGAATCCATCAATATCATCATTAAAAAAGAATGGTAAATCGATTCTAATTGATTGGAGTGATGGTGAGCAGAGTAAATTTAATTTTTTATGGTTAAGGGATAATTGTCCTTCAGAGGTTCACCCTACTGCAAGGGAGAGAACCTTTAACTTGCTAAATGTTTCGGAAAATATTCACCCAAAAGCGTTTACAATAAATGATAAAGGGCAGTTGGAGATTGAGTGGAGTGAAGGAAGCCATATAAGTCACTATGACGTCGAATGGCTTCGACATAACTGCTACACGATGAAAAGTAAAAAAAAATATAGTTCACCTTATTTTTTGTGGGATAATAGTATGCAATCAAATTTTGAAGATATTCAAATAGATTATCAAGAAATCATTAGTGGAGATGAAGGAATAAAAAAATGGCTTGAACAACTTCATTATAAAGGGATTTCAATCGTGAAGAATGCACCCACTGAAAAAGAGTCAGGTTTTGATGTTCTATCTAATATAAGTCATCATAGAGAAACTTTTTTTAAAACACCATTTGAAGTAATCGACATTCCTAATCCAAATAATTCAGCATATACAGCTGCAGCTCTAAGAAATCACATCGACTTACCATATTATGAAATTGCTCCTGGCTACCAGTTCCTTCATTGTTTAATAAACGATGCTACCGGTGGTGAATCAGTTGCGTTAGATGGATTTAAAGTTGCAAGCTATATGAAAGAAAATTTTGCTGAATATTTCAAGACTCTTCTTGATACACCTGTAAAATTTGTAAATAGAGATTACACCGCAAACACAATTAGAGTAATGCATAAACCCATATTTACGCTAGATCACAACAATGATTTTAATGATATACGGTTTAGCGTTGCTTATATGGGAATAATGGATTGCAGTCCTGAAGTTATGGATAGCTTCTATGAAGCATATCGTAAACTTCTTTCATTGCTACATGACCCTATGTTTGAAATCAATTTCAGATTAGAAGCTGGAGACATTTTTAGCTTTAATAACAGAAGAGTCTTGCATGGCAGGAAAGAATATGATGCCAATTCAGGTAATAGGCACCTCCAAGGATATTATATTGATAGGGATGAGATTGTGGGTAGATTAAATTATTTGAATAGAATTAACCCTTAATTAATAAAATGAAGATAAATCGTAAAATATTACCAAATATAAATAATTACTACAGCGATAATCATAAGATAGATCCAAGCCAGGGGGTGCATCTGGGCGATGGAACAATCAATGATGGCGATCGTGTCGAAATTGGCCCAACCGCATTAGCCTATGCTGAATGGCAAGATGCAGGGCTTATATTGCCAGATCTGACTGAGATGCGCAAAGCCAGACACAAACGCTTGACTGATGCAATTGTAGCCAGGGGTTATGGGGGCTTATTGATGTTTGATCCCCTTAATATTCGTTATGCAACTGACACGACAAATATGCAGTTGTGGAACACCCACAATCCGTTCCGGGCGTGCTTACTTTGTGCTGATGGGTATATGGTACTCTGGGATTATAAAAACGCACCATTCCTCGCCCAATACAATCCACTTGTTCGGGAGAGCCGCTCAGGTGCGGACATGTTTTACTTCGCCCGTGGTGACCGGATTGGGCCAGCAGCTGACGCTTTCGCAGCTGAGGTACTAGACTTAATTGCCACTCACGCTCCAGGTTGTACACAAGTCGGTATAGACAAAATTCAGCCTGCAGGTTTAGATGCGGTCCGTCGAGCGGGGCTTGAGTACTGTGACGGTGAGGAAGTGACAGAACGTGCACGAGCTATCAAAACCGAGCACGAATTACGAGCAATGCGCTGTTCTATTTATTCTTGTGAACGCTCGATGGCAGTTATGGAGGAGTTTGCACGCGCAGAAATTCCAAAAGGTGGTGTGACAGAGGATGATGTTTGGGCGGTACTCCATGCAGAAAATATTAAAAGAGGTGGCGAGTGGATTGAGACAAGACTGCTTACTTCAGGGCCACGCACCAACCCATGGTTTCAAGAATGTGGGCCAAGGATCATATCTGAGAACGAAATTCTTGCTTTTGATACTGATTTGATCGGCCCCTATGGGATTTGTGCAGATCTCAGTCGTACCTGGTGGATTGGAGATAGTTTAGCGCCAGCTAACATGCGCGAGAGTTATGCAGAGGCAGTAGAACACATTCGCTATAACACAAAGCTTCTCAAGCCCGGCCTCCACATGGAAGACTTAACTCGTTCTTTGCACGTGTTGCAGGACAAGTATCAGGCGCTCAAGTATTCATCGCCTATGCATGGTGTCGGGATGTGTGACGAATGGCCATTGATCGCCTACCCAGACCGTTTGGTCAAAAATGCCTTTGACGCTGTTCTGGAACCAGGACTGACTCTTTGTGTCGAGGCTTTGGTGGGTGAAGTTAATGGGGACCACATGGTCAAGCTTGAGGACCAGGGTGTCGTAACAAATAATGGTTACGAAACGATTTCTACTTATCCGCTCGATGAGCGTTTGTTTTCAAATTAGAAATGCTTATTCATTCCAAAAAAGAATAGCCTTGTCATATTTTTAATTCGACAGAATATTAAATTAGGTATAATTTTTTATTTATTGTTTGAATAAATTAGGAGTGCATTCATGAAAAAAGATCTGATAACGAGATTAAATGAGGGACCAATCATTTGTGCTGAAGGTTATTTATTCGCCATGGAACGAAGAGGTTACTTATCCGCAGGAGGATTTGTTCCTGAAGTTGTTTTAGAGCACCCAGAAGTTGTTACTCAATTACATAGAGAATTTATAAGAGCAGGATCTGATGTTGTACAAGCTTTCACTTATTATGGCCATAGAGAAAAATTAAGAATAATTGGAAAAGAACATTTATTAGAGTCTTTACAGAAAAATGCTCTTCAAATTGCAAAAGATGCAGCTAATGAATATAAAGATTTAGATCTTATGGTTTGTGGAGATGTAGCAAATACAAATATTTATGATCCAAATGATAAACAATCTCTTATTCAATGTCAGAAAATGTATGAGGAGCAAGTGGCGTGGGCAAAGGAAGCGGGAGTTGATTTTATTGTCGCTGAGACAATTAATTGGACTGAGGAAATGAAAATTGCTCTAAAAGCAATCAAAGATGAAGGCATGATTGCAGTTACAAATTTTGCGATACCCAGGGGAGATAAGACAAGAGAAGGACATACACCTGAAGATGCATGTAAAATGATGGAAGACTTGGGTGCAAATGTCGTTGGTTTAAACTGTTATAGAGGGCCAGATATGACTATGAAACTTCTAGAAAAAGTAAGAGATAAAGTATCTTGCCATGTTGCTGGATTGCCAGTGCCTTATCGAACAACAGAAAAGGAACCTGGTTTTTTAAATATTTCTGATGATGGATGTGATTGTATTCCTGGAAATAATGCATTTCCTGTAGCCTTGGATAATCTTTTTTGTAATCGTTTTGAAATGGCTAAATTTGCTGCAGACTGTATGGAAAAAAATATCAACTTTATTGGAATTTGTTGTGGCGCCGAAGCACATCACGTGAGAGAAATGTCAGTTGCAGTTGGTAAAAAACCAATTTCGATGAAATATATGCCGGACATGAGAAAACATTTTCACCATGGAACAGACGAAACTCTTAAGCAGGTAAATAAAGAATTCACACCTTAAGAATGCAAACTCATGCTAAAGTTGTTGTTATTGGCGGGGGAGTTGTAGGTTGCTCTATTCTTTTCCATTTAGCAAAGTTTGGGGTGAAGGACTGCGTTCTCCTTGAGCGAAAAGAATTAACAGCAGGATCCTCATGGCATGCCGCAGGAAACGTTCATGTCATTTCTTCAGATCCAAACATATCCAGACTGATGGCATATACAATAAACTTGTACAAGGAAATTGAAGAGACTTCAGGTCATTCAGTTGGCTTTAAACCAAGTGGAGGGTTTTATTTAGCCTCTAATGAAGTTTGGGCTGATTATCTTAAAAGAGAAAGAACAAAAGCCAGATATATGGGTCTTGATCAAGAGTTTATCTCATTAGAGGAGGTTGCAAAAAAAAATCCTCTTATCGATCCCAATAAATATATTTCAGCTTTGTGGGATCCGATCGATGGAGAAGTAGATCCATCAGGTGTCACATATGCATTTGCAAAATCTGCAAAAGTTCATGGCGCTAACTATTACACAAATACTGAGGTTAAAGACACTAAGCAAAGAGAAGATGGAACCTGGGATGTGTTTACTGATAAGGGCAATATTCATACAGAAATTGTAATTAATGCTGCAGGACTTTGGGCGAGAGAGGTCAGTAAACTTGCTGGATTAAATTTGCCTGTACAGCCAATGGAGCATCATTATTTAATCACTGATACAATTCCAGAAATAGCAGCGATGCCTAAGGGAACAAGGCTACCAGTTGGAACTGATTTTGATGGTAATATCTATTTTAGACAAGAAGGACAAGGCATGTTGCTTGGCACATATGAACATAAGTCTACTCCTTGGAAAGTTCAGGGAACCCCATTAGATTTTGGACATGAACTGTTGGAACCAAAATTAGAAAATATTCAAGATCGATTAGTCATTGGTTTTGAGAGAATGCCAGCTTTGGAAAAAGCAGGAATTAAAAATATTGTTAACGGCCCTTTTACATTTGGTCCTGATGGAAATCCTCTCATTGGACCAGTTCCAGGTATGAGAAATTATTGGGTAGCAGTCGGTGTTATGGCCGGGTTCTGTCAAGGAGGAGGTGTTGGCAAATGTATTGCAGAATGGATTATTGATGGTGAACCTTCCATAGATGTTTGGGCGATGGATGTCGCACGGTTTGGTGATTATGCATCTCCACATTATGGAACAATTAAATCATCTGAAAATTATGAACGAAGATTTATTATGACATTTCCAAATGAGACTTTGCCAAAAGGAAGGAAACAAAAAACTACAGCTTTATATGATCGCTTCGTTAACATGGGAGCAGTTATGGGTGACAGCTTTGGACTCGAAAATGTCCTATGGTTTGCTGATAATCCTGATGATGCTTACGAAGAACCAACTATCAAGCGCTCTCGATCCCATAACTATGTTTCAAATGAAGTAAAAAATGTAAGAGAAAACGTTGGAGTAACAGAGATTGCTAATTTTTCTAAACATGAATTTAAGGGAAAAGACTCAAGAAAATTTTTGGATTATATTTTGGCAGGTAGAATACCTAAAGTTGGACGCATAGCACTAAGTCCAATGCTATCTAAAAAAGGTAAATTATATGGGGACCTTACAGTTTCGTGTATTAGTGAAAATCATTTTATGGTTTATGGATCTGGTGCCGCTCAGGAAATGCATCGACGATGGTTTGAACAACATCTAGATCAATATGAGGTCATTTATAAAAACAGATCTGATGATTATCACGGCCTTGCTATTTCTGGCCCAAAGTCTAGAAATTTACTGCAATTATTGGTAAGAGAAGATGTTTCTAATGAGTCATTTAAATTTAGAGATTCTAGACAAATGTTTGTTGCTGGTGTTCCTGCATTAGTCAACCGGTTGTCATTTACTGGAGAATTGGGATATGAAATATATGTAGCTCCACACTATCAAATCAAGCTGTATGAGGCTATTGAGGATGCAGGAGAAGAATTCAACATTAAACCTTTTGGCGGAAGAGCTTTGATGTCTATGAGACTAGAAAAAAATTGGGGCGCATGGACACTAGATTTTAGACCTGACTATACTCCAAAAGAAACTGGCCTTTCTGCATTTATAAATTGGGATAAAGATTTTATTGGTAAAGACGCTGCAGTTAAAGATGATAGCAATCACAGATTATTTTCCTTGGTAATTGAAACTGACAACATAGATGTGACTAGCAATGAAGCTGTTATGCAGAATGAAGTATGTATCGGATATGTAACATCTGGAGGCTTCGGCCACTATGTGCAAAAAAGTATTGCTTTTGCATACTTGAACAATGATTTATTAAAATCCAAAGAAGTTTTGCAAGTTGAAATAAATGGAGAGTTTTATAATGCCTCAATTGTTGATAATGCTTGTTATGACCAAACCGGTAAAAATTTAAGGCAATAAAAAAATTTAGTAGAATTAATCCTTAGATTTTTGCAAAATATCTATAATTTTGTTTTTTGATACTGAGCCAACAAAATTGTTTTTCTCATCAATTACGTTAAGACCGGATTGACTTTCAAGTATTGCCGGCATGCAATTTTCAATACTATCATTTACGTTTACAGTTGGATTAGAATTTGCTCGTTCACCTCCTTGGTCAAGAATTGTCTTGATTTTTAAAACCTTTATACGATTAACATCCTTAACAAAATTGGCCACATATTGATCAGCGGGTTTTAAAAGAATTTCCTCTGCATTTCCATCTTGAACAAGTTTTCCGCCATTGAGTATAGCTATTCGGTCGCCTAATTTTAGTGCCTCATCGAGGTCATGAGTTATGAACATAATTGTTTTATTTAAATTCTTTTGTAAGTCCAGTAATTGGTCCTGCATATCAGTTCTTATTAATGGATCAAGCGCACTAAAGGCTTCGTCCATTAGCAATATATCTGGATCAGTAGCTAACGCCCTAGCTAAACCTACTCTTTGCTGCATTCCTCCTGACAATTGATTTGGGAATTTATTTTCAAAACCGGTTAAACCAACTTTTTCGATCCAGTACATTGCTCTTTCTATAGAGTCTGACTTATCTAGATTTTTTATGCTCAATCCAAACTGGACATTGTCTAATATATTTTGATGAGGAAATAGTGCAAAGCGTTGAAAAACCATCCCTGTTTTATTTCTTCTAAACTCTAGAAGATCCATTTTATTAAGTTTAGTAATATCCTCTCCATCAACTGTGACCGTTCCCTCGGTTGGCTCAATCAATCTATTAATGTGTCTTATCAAAGTAGATTTTCCTGATCCCGATAAACCCATCACAACTTGTATAGATTGATCTTCAACGTTTAAATTGATGTTATCCAAACCTAATACATGATTATATTTTGAAAGCAGTTCATCTTTTGACATGCCATCACGCACACTCGAAATATATTTCTTTGAATTATTTCCAAAAATTTTATAGAGATTGGTTATCTTGATCTTTGTCTTATTCACGGGAGCCTGACCTGTGTTGTTGCAATCTTTTTCCAAATGATTGGGAAACTCTATCAAAAATTATTGCTAAAGCGACAATTGCAAGTCCATTGAGTAATCCCATCGTAAAGTACTGATTAGTAATTGCCTTTAATACTGGCTGGCCAAGCCCTTTAACTCCAATCATTGAAGCTATGACTACCATCGCTAATGCCATCATAATCGTTTGGTTTATTCCTGCAAATATTGTTGGTAAAGCAAGTGGCAATTGAACTCTAAATAATTTTTGTGCCTTATTTGCACCGAATGCGTCTGCTGCCTCAAGAACTTCTTTGTCAACTTCTCTAATTCCTAAATCAGTTAATCTTATAATGGGTGGGATTGCATAAATAATTACTGCTAATAAACCAGGAATTTTTCCTATTCCAAGAAGCATTACTACTGGAATTAAATATACAAATGAAGGCATTGTTTGCATTACATCAAGTATAGGGGTTATCGCAGCTCGAGCTCTATCAGAATTTGACATGGCTATACCTATTGGTATTCCAAGGCCAATAGACATAAATGTACATACACCAATGATACTTACAGTTGACATTGTGTCTTCCCACATACCGAAGTAACCGATTAAAAGCAGTGCAATTAAAGATCCAATAGTTAAATAAATACTTCTGCTGCCAAGATACACTAATATAAGAATTGCCAGAATAATTAATGGCCAAGGTGAATTTTGCAATAATTTTTCAAACCATACCAAAAAATAAAGCACTGGATCAAATACAGCTTCAATTGTATCACCATATTCTCTTGAAAAATTCCTATAAGCGCCGTCTACGGATTTTCTAAACATCCGAAGACTTTCCTTACTCATTTCAGGAAAAGTTAAAAATAATTCTGATAAATTCATTGAATATAATGCGGGCTAAAAATTAGCCCGCAATATTTTATTATAATGCTGCTTCTACTTTTGAACGTGCATCACTGTCTACCCAGTTATGCCACTCTGTAAAATTTTCTAAAAAGTATAGTGCAGTATCCTCACCTGTTGCTTGATTATCGTCTTTCCAGGCAAGTAATGCATTTACAGTGGAATTAGGAAGAGCTCTTTTTGAGATATACTCCATTCCTGTGGCTGACTCATTTTTAAAATTGTCAGTCACAACAGTATAAACTTCAGACACAACCCATGCATTAGGTTGCGGGTCCGCACATCCATCCTGAGAAGTACAATTATCCCACTCTTCTTTACTGTGTTCTACGCCAAAGCTGAGTTTTTTCATTGGATATTTTCCTAATACAGCTGTCGGTGCCCAGTAATATCCGAGCCATCCTTCTTCTTTGTTATAAGCCTCAGCTATTGCTCCAGCCAATGCACCCCCTGAACCTGGGTCTACAAGTCTAAAGCCTTTTGCTTCCATTCCATATGCGTTAAACAAATTGCCCGTGCTAATTTGACAGTTCCAACCTGAAGGGCATGTGTATATAGCGCCATCACCTCCCTCTGGGTGTGGAAAGAGATCAGGTCGATCAAGAACATCATAAACAGTTTGTATATCCGGGTTTGCGTCAGCTAAATACTGAGGTATCCACCAACCTTCTTCACCAGTATCAGACAATACCTCAGCTGCATAATGCAAACGACCCTCACCTACTGCATTATCTAGAGCTATACGAACTGAATTAATCCAGAGTTCAGGAGCTACATCCGGCTCACCTTTTTCCATCATAGATGTAGCTGTAGGCATAGTATCTCCTGGAACTAATTCGACATCACATCCGTAACCATTTTCAAGTATCATTTTATCAACATGAGCAAACATTTCTGCTGAAGCCCAGTTCATTTCTGCAACCGTGATTGTGCCACATGCATTAGCCGAAGTCGTAAACGACCCAAAGCCAAGTGCAAATATTGCAGAGATAAGTATTTTATTCATAAATTTCATTAATTATTCTCCCAATTTCATTAAATTTGTAAATATTGAAACATATATAAGCACAAGCATCTAGAAAAAAATAAAATAAAAATTTATGAAAAAAACTAACTCTTAGAAGGACTTACAGAATAAATTTCTATTAACGGCGCACTCATAACAAATATTGCACCGATAAACTCTCTGATTGAAATTATTTCGTTTGCAAGTAGATACGCAGATATAACGCCAATAACAACTTCAAACATCAATAGAATACCTGCGCGTCCCGGATCAACTTGATCCTGACCGTAAGTAACGAGCCAGTAACCGGGTAATAACCAAATAAATGCAAATATTAAAATTATAAAGATAGTATTCTTTAAAATATCATAGTTAAATCCTGAGAGTATTTGCCCATCTGGTAAGAATGTTGCAATAACAACAAAAAGACCTCCAATTAAAATAAAGACTGAAGTACCAAAATTTACATCAAGTTCCTCATTTATTCTTATTAGTGTTGCACAGATTGACCAGAGAAATCCTGAGAGTATTCCAAATAAATCTGCCAGAGTGCTAGGCATAAAATTTCCTTGATCCAACCCAGTTATAATAAATAGACCTATAAAACCTGAAGAAATTGAAAAAAATCTATAAATATTTAAAGTCGCTCTAAGAAAAACAATTTCAATTAGAGTGCTCCATACAGCTGTTAAATAAAAAAAGATTAAGACTCTTGCAACATTACCTCTAATTAAACCTTCATTATAAAGACACATTGCAGCTGCTCCTGCTGAGGCTGCGACTATTGTAAGTATCAAATTTCGATTAGTTAATTTTGATATATTTTTGTATGAAAAAAATAATAAAAATAACCCAGCAATAGTGAAACTTAAAGTGAGTGGAATTGCATTATTATAAGCATATTCATTAAGTAGCCTTAATGGATACCACCACGTACCCCACAATAATGTTGAAAGTACAATTGCATAATTGGGGTTTAAATTTTTTAACATAAGCTTATGTTGTACTATAATTATAAACTTTGGTAAAATTAGTTATGCAATTTAATTCTTATAATTATATTATTATTGGTGCCGGAAGTGCGGGTTGTGTTCTGGCAAATAGACTTTCAACTAATCCAGAGATAAATGTATTATTAATAGAGTCAGGTCCATCAGATAAAACTTGGAAAACCTCAATGCCAGCAGCTTTATTATACACAATGCATGACCCAAAATATAATTATTTATACGAAACTGAGCCTGAACCGTTCATGAACAATAGAAAAATGTTTTGCCCAAGAGGAAAGATGTTGGGAGGAAGTTCATCACACAACGGTATGGTTCATGTAAGAGGAAATCCAATGGATTTTGAAAACTGGGCTCAAAAAGATCTTAAGTCATGGAATTATAATAATGTTCTTCCGTATTTTAAAAAATCAGAGTCAATTGAAGGATTAGATGAAACTTATAGGAATAAAAGCGGTCCTTTAAAACTATCTCGATCTTCGGAAGGCAGTGAATTGAGTAAAGTCTACCTAGAAGCGGCAGAACAAGCCGGCTATGAGATAAATAATGACATGAATGGATATAAGCAAGAGGGATTTGGTCTAATGGACACCACTATTTATGGAGGCAGAAGACAAAGTACGAGTGTAACTTACTTGCATCCAGTTATTAACAGAAGAAATCTTACCGTCTTTACAAACACAATAGTAAACAAAGTTATCATTGAAAATAATAAAGCCGTTGGGGTTGAATGTACTACAGGAAGAGAGAGAAAAAAAATACATGCTGAAAATGAAGTGATATTATCAGCTGGAGCAATAAATTCACCTCAACTTCTAATGCTTTCAGGTATAGGAAATGCTGAAGAACTAAAAAAATTAGATATTTCTGTTCAACATGACCTAAGAGGTGTAGGTGAAAATTTACAAGATCATCTTGAAACTTATTTACAATATGAGTGTACAAAGCCCGTTACACTTTACACATCATATAATCCAATAAGAATGGCATTCATAGGGATAGAGTGGTTTATTTTTAAATCTGGAGTGGCAGCATATTCAAACTTAGAGACAGGCGGCTTCGTGAGAAGTAATGATATGGTTGATTATCCTAATATTCAGTATCACTTCTTTCCATCGCTTGTATTGGATCATGGAAGACAATCTCCAAGCTCTCATTCTTTTCAAGCGCATGTAGGACCAATGAGGCCAACAAGTAGAGGACATGTCAAATTAAAGTCAAACAATCCCTCAGCTTCACCCGCTATACAGTTTAATTATATGCAGACAGAGCATGATTTAAAAGAAATGAGAGATGGTATTAAAATTGCAAGGGAAATTTTTCATCAAAAAGCTTTTGATAAATATCGAGGAAAAGAAATTAACCCTGGAATAAATTCAAGCTCTGAGGGTGATTTAAATGAATTCATTAAAAATAAAGGTGATACTGCTTATCATCCTTCTTGTACATGCAAGATGGGAAAAGATGAGTTATCTGTTGTCGATGAAGAGCTCAAAGTTTATGGGATTGAAAATTTAAGAGTTGTAGATGCTTCAATAATGCCAAATATCATTACAGGAAATCTCAATGCAACAACTGTGATGATCGCTGAAAAGGCATCTGATCACATCCTCAAAAAAGAAACTTTACCTGATGTAGAGACCAGTTTTTATAGAGCAAGCTAGTAGTTAACTACTTTTTCTACTTGATTATTAGATAAATTTATTACCTCAACACGACCCTCACAAATAATAGCTAATTTGTCCTCACTTAGAGAAATAACTTTAGTTTTTTCACCCACAAGATCACATTTTTTTTCAATATTTATATCCTTCTCAGAATTATCAGTGGAAGTAAAAAAATCAATCTTGTATGATCGCTCAATAATAGTAGTAATAACAATCGTGGTACCAATTAAAATTACAATTCCGAGAAATATAACTATAAATAACATAATTTTTTGGTACATCGTTATCTCATAATGTTCTATCAATATAAAGTCAACCATAAGAAGCAAGTAGGCCAACGTATAGACAAATATATTGCTTTAAATTTGAAAGAATTTAGTAGGTCTAAAATAATTCAATTAATAAAGTCCTCCAATATTACAGTAAATAATAATATTGTAGATCCTGATTATAAGATCTCATTAGGCGATCATATTTCAGTGAATATAAAATTAGCAAATGAGACACCAATAATTGGTGAAAACATAAAATTAAATATTATTTATGAAGATAAGGATTTGATAGTTATCAATAAACCTGCAGGTATTGTAATGCACCCCGGTGCTGGAAATAAGACAGGTACAATTGTTAATGCTTTGATCAATCATTGTGGAGATGAATTAAAATTTGTAGGTGATGCTCAAAGGCCAGGAATAGTTCATCGAATTGATAAAGATACGAGTGGACTGGTTGTAATAGCTAAAAATGATTTTACTCATAAACATTTATCTGACCAATTTGCTGCTCACTCTATCGAAAGAGTTTATATTGCTGTATGCTGGAACAAAATCTCACCAGCAAATGGAAAAATTAAGTCACTCTTATCTAGAAGTAATAGGAATAGAACAAAAATGATGAGTTCTGTGAGTAGAGGTAAGGTTGCTATCACTCATTACAAGACACTTGAAAATTTAAAGAACAAAAAAAATCAAATTGTTGCCACAGTATTAGAATGTCGCTTAGAAACCGGAAGAACTCATCAAATAAGAGTGCATCTAACAGAAAAGGGAAATCCACTCATAGGAGACCGTACTTATGGGCGATCGCCTCAAAGTAAACTAAAATCACTTTCAGAAAGCACGGTTCAATCGATTAAAATGTTGCCAGGACAGGCTCTGCATGCGCAATCTCTTGGGTTTCTTCATCCTAAAAAAGAAAAAATGCTTCATTTTCAGTCTGTTATGCCGGATTACTTGAGCAAATTGGTAAATTCAATTAAAAGCTGAACATTGATTTCTAGAAAAAAGTAACCATATTTTGGATATGAGCAAGAACTATAATTTACCAGCATTGTCCAATGAAGGTAGCCTCGGTCATTATCTTCAGCAGATCAAGAAGTTTCCTATGCTAACAGAAAAGCAAGAAATCAATCTTGCTAAGAAGTGGAGAGATGAAGGGGATACGAGTGCAGCTCATACACTTGTTACAAGCCATCTCAGACTCGTTGCCCGAATAGCGATGGGTTATCGAGGATACGGACTTCCTGTTACAGAACTTATATCTGAAGGAAATATAGGTCTGATGCAAGCAGTTAAAAAGTATGACCCAGATAAAGGTTTCAGATTAGCGACTTATGCTATGTGGTGGATTAGAGCTGCTATTCAGGAGTATGTACTTAAATCATGGAGTTTAGTAAAGATTGGAACCACCGCAGCTCAAAAAAAACTATTTTTTAATCTTAAGAAACTTAAAAATAGACTAAGTGACTATAGTGAAGGTTCACTTAAACCTCATCAAGTTACAGAAATTGCCAATCAATTAAATGTTTCTGAAAAAGAAGTTTCGGAAATGGAAGGAAGAATTTCTGGAAATGATTATTCTCTTAATGCAGTGGTTAGTGCAGACGGTGAAGAAGAATGGCAAGAATGGCTAGTTGACGAAGACGCGGATCACGAAGTCAAAATAGCTGAGAAAGAAGAAGTTTCAAAAAGAAAAGCTCTTCTCAATAAAGCAATTAATGTATTAAATGATAGGGAAAAACATATTATACAAGATAGGAAATTATCTGAAACTCCTAAAACTCTAGAAGAACTTAGCAATGAGTACAACATCAGTAGAGAACGAATTCGACAAATAGAAGAAAGAGCATTTCAGAAGCTTCAAACAGAAATGTTAAGTCTCGCAAGAGATACTAAATTAATTCAGGCTTAATTAAATAATTTGTTTATTAGTATTGTGTCCTCACGTCTAGGGCTAGTAGAAATTAAATCTATCTTAGTTTTTGTGAGCTCACTAATACGATTGACATACTTTTTTGCGTTTTCTGGCAATTCATCAAAGCTGTTTATGCCAGTTGTTGTACTCATCCATCCTTGAAAGGTCTCATAGATTGGCTCTATAGTCTCTTGATCTTGTTCAGAGCTTGGGTAGTAATCTATTTCTTTTCCATTTAAATTATATCCTACACACATTTTAATTTCATCAAAGTGATCTAATACATCGATTTTAGTAAGAGCAATACCTGTTGCTCCCGATTGAATTAAAGCTTGACGAACTAAAACTGAGTCAAACCAACCACATCTTCTCTTTCTATTTGTCACTGTTCCAAATTCATGACCAATTTCTCCAAGTTTATTGCCTATTTCATTGTCTTGCTCTGTGGGAAAAGGACCATTCCCAACTCTCGTCGTATATGCTTTTGTTATTGCAAGGATATGATTAATAACTTTTGGATTCAATCCACTGCCAATAGATGCATAACTAGCGTGAACATTTGATGATGTTACAAAAGGATAGGTTCCATGGTCAATATCTAAAAGAAATCCTTGAGCTCCCTCAAATAAAATTTTTTCTTTGCCGCTGTTTATTACGTTAGTTATGTCATTTATTGTTTTTGCAAAAGGTTTAGCATATTCCCCTAATTCATATATTTCACTGACTACTTCTTCTAAATTGTATTCATCTAATCCAAAACCTCTCATTATCGCATTATGATGATTGAGTAAAATTTCGATTTTCTTTTTTAATTTTTCCTTATCAAATAAATCACATAATCTTATTGCTCTTCTTCCAACTTTATCTTCGTAAGCAGGTCCTATTCCTCGTTTTGTTGTACCAATTTTTATTAAGTTGTTATTTTCTCTTAATTCATCGAGTGATTGATGAAGGGGTAAAATTATTGTCGCTCTGTCCGATATGTATAAATTTGAAGGAGTTATATCTACTCCTCTTTCTTTTAACCCAGCTACTTCTTTTTGAAAAGCAGCTAGATCCAAAACCACGCCATTTCCTATTATCGAAATTTTGCCTTTTCTTAAAATTCCGGAGGGTAGAATATTTAATTTGAATGTTTCATTGTTTATTACGAGAGTATGACCAGCATTATGACCTCCTTGAAATCTTATTACAATATCGGCCTGGCTTGATAACCAATCGACAATCTTTCCCTTCCCTTCGTCTCCCCATTGGGATCCAACAATTACAACACCTGTCATTTAATGCCTATATTTTATGAAAAATATTTTGTTACGCTTTCAGTTAATTCATCAATTGTATGCTGATTTCCACTTTCAATCATAACTCTTAAAAGAGGTTCAGTACCAGACATTCTAACTACGATTCTTCCATCTTCTGAAACTTTTTCTTCACAAGATTTGATAAATAATTTCGTATCCTCGTGATCTAAAATATTTCTTTCTTTTACGGGGAAACTAATCAGGTTTTGTGGTAGAGGACTGAATAAATGAAGGCAGTCACTGGCTTTTCCTTTTTTTCTACTTAAGATAGATAGAACTTGAAGAGCAACTACTATTCCATCTCCTGATGAAGTAAAATCACGTAAAATTATATGTCCAGATTGTTCACCGCCTAAATTTAAATCTTCTGAAATCATTTTTTCTTTTACATATCGATCACCAACTTTTGCCCTGATTAACCCAATGTTATGTTTCTTTAATAAAGTTTCTAGGCCCATGTTTGCCATTGAAGTGCCAACTACATTATTATTTTTTAATTTTTTACCTTTTGACATTTCAATAGCTAGTAATGCCAGTATCTGGTCGCCATTGACTAAATGTCCTTTTTCATCAATAACAACCAATCGATCACCATCGCCATCTAAGGCAATACCAATATCAGCCTTCTCTTCTAATACTTTTTTAGCAAGTTTATTGGTATTAGTAGACCCACATTCGAAATTTATATTAGTTCCATTTGGTTGAGTAGCTATTTGAATAACTTCTGCACCAAGCTCCCATAAAATTAAAGGTGCAGAAATATAAGAAGCCCCATTTGCACAATCTATTACAATTTTAAGACCATCAAGCCGTTGTGATTTAGGAAAAGTACCTTTAAGGAATTCTATATATCTACCATTTGCATCTTCGAGTCTTTTTGCTCTGCCTATTTTTTCTGGACCCGCTAATGAATTTTCCAATTCAGACTCCATAAGAGACTCTATTTCAATTTCAGTTTTGTCTGATAATTTATTTCCATTTTTATCAAATATTTTAATACCATTATCTTGATATTGGTTGTGTGAAGCGGTTATCATTATCCCTAAGTCTGCTCGCATAGATTTTGTCAACATTGCAACTGCGGGTGTAGGTATGGGCCCAAAAAGAAAGACATCCATTCCCATAGATAATAATCCAGAGGTTAATGCCTGTTCAATCATATATCCTGATAGTCTTGTATCTTTACCAATAACGACCTTGTGACGATGTTCTCCAACAGTAAAGTGTTTACCTAGCGCCATTCCAAGTTTCATAAGCGTCAGGCCATTAAGTTTTTGACTATTTGAACTTGCTCTTACTCCATCTGTTCCAAAAAACTTTTTCATTTTATTTTAGAATAAACCTTAATTGATTGTTTTGTTGAATAAACATCGTGCACCCTAAATATTTGAACTCCTTCAGCTAATCCATGCAAAACTGTTGCTATTGAACCACCTAATCGATCTTCGTATAATTCATTTTTTTCAATCTTGCCAATAAAACTTTTTCGAGAGCTTCCCAACAGCACAGGTAGGCCTAAGGAATGAAACAATGCGATGTTTGAAATTAGTTTCAAATTTTGTTGCAAAGTTTTACCAAAACCAATTCCAGGGTCTATTATAATTCGGCTTTTAGATATGCCATTTTTCTCACATAGACTGATTTGCTTTTCAAAGAAATCATAAATATCAAGAAGTACATCTTTGTACTTTATATTTTTTTGCATCTTTTCAGGAGTTGAAATTGAATGCATTAAAATAAAAGGAATTTTAGTCGATTTTAAAAATTTTTTTGAATTTTTATCAAATCTAAGTCCTGAAACATCATTTATAAGATTTATATTAAATTTACATGCTTCTTTCATAACATGAGATTTTCTTGTATCTACCGAGATAAATTCTTTCTTATATTTTTTTCTGATTTGAGAAATTATTGGAATAATTCGGCTAATTTCCTCTTTAACTGTAATTTCTTTTGATCCAGGCCTTGTTGACTCTCCGCCAATATCAATTATATCTGCGCCTTCTTTAATTAGTTTTTTAAACTGATCAATTGCATTATCGCGTAATAAATATTTTCCACCGTCAAAAAAACTATCAGGTGTTACATTAAGAATACCCATCACAAGTGATCTTTCAAAGTTAAACTTTCCTAATTTTTTTCTTTTCTTTGTAAGATTTGAAATTTTTTTATTTATATTTCTCTGAATATCAGGTTCCAAATATTTTATTTCATTAATTTTTAGAAACTTTGATCGAGTCTTGGTTTTGCCTCTTGTTATTAATTCAATTTCATTAAAGAATAATTTAGAGGACCCAAGAAAAAGTGAGTCTTTTGTTTTTATTTTACTAAATATTGGTCGTACGTAATATCTATTCGAATTACGCACAAGGGACACTGTAATTAGTTAACTTGTTTGAGGTTTAGGCTTGAAACTAGGACCAACGGGAGCTGATTTACCACTTTTAGGAACAGATGGTCCAGCATTATTAATCTCTTCTTCGGGATTAGATCTGTCAATCTTACCCTCTTTTAATAATGTAGTTATTTCATCTCCATTTAAAGTTTCATATTCAATTAAACCTTTTGCGAGAGCATGCAAATCGTCTATTTTTTCATTTAAAATTTTCTTTGCTAAATCATAACAGCTATCAACAATTTGCCTTATCTCTGAGTCTATTAGTTTAGCTGTTTCTTCAGACACATTTTGATGTCTTTGTACTGATCTTCCTAAAAATACTTCTTCCTCATTTTCACCATATTGTAATGGTCCTAATTTTTCGCTCATTCCAAATTTTGTCACCATATTTCTAGCCATCTTAGTTGCCATTTCGATGTCTGATGAAGCACCAGAAGTAACTTTTTTGTCACCAAAGATTATTTCTTCAGCAACTCTACCGCCCATAGCAACTGTGATATCTGCTAACATTTTTTCCCTAGGTAAAGATAATTGGTCTCTCTCGGGTAACCTCATTACCATTCCAAGAGCTCTGCCTCTTGGTATTATTGTAGCTTTATGTATTGGATCTGAAGCGGATTGATTTAATGCAACAACAGCGTGACCTCCTTCGTGGTAAGCGGTAAGTTCCTTTTCCTCTTGACTCATAACAAGAGATCTTCTTTCTGACCCCATCATTACTTTATCTTTCGCTTCCTCAAAATCTACCATAGTAACAATTTTCTTATTTTTTCTTGCTGCCAACAATGCTGCTTCATTTACAATGTTAGCTAGATCTGCGCCAGAAAAACCGGGTGTTCCCCTTGCTATTGTTCTAATATCTACATCAGGCGCGACTGAGATTTTTTTAATATGAACTTTCAAAATTGCTTCTCTGCCTAAGATGTCTGGATTAGGAACAACAACCTGCCTGTCAAAACGACCCGGTCTTAATAGAGCCGGATCAAGTACATCTGGTCTGTTAGTTGCGGCAACCAAAATAATACCTTCCTGAGTATCAAATCCATCCATCTCAACTAAAATCTGATTAAGTGTTTGTTCTCTCTCATCATTTCCACCACCAAGGCCTGCTCCACGGCTTCTGCCAACTGCATCAATTTCATCAATGAAAATTATACATGGGGCGTTTCTTCTTCCCTGCTCGAACATATCCCTTACTCGAGAAGCTCCAACACCAACAAACATTTCAACAAAATCAGAACCCGAGATTGTAAAGAAAGGTACGCCGGCTTCCCCAGCGACTGCTCTGGCTAGCAATGTCTTTCCTGTTCCAGGAGGGCCAATTAGTAAGGCACCTTTTGGAATTCTGCCACCAAGTTTTTGAAATTTTCTAGGATCTTTTAAAAATTCAACAATTTCAACGAGCTCCTCTTTTGCTTCATCTATTCCAGCTACATCATTAAAAGTAACTTTATTTTTATTTTCAGTTAGTAATTTGGCTTTGGATCTACCAAACCCCATTGCTCCACCTCTTCCACCTTGCATTTGACGCATGAAGAAAATCCATACACCAATAAGTAAAAGCATTGGGAACCAGGAAATTAGAACTCCAAGAAGTGACGGATAGCCGTCATCCAGTGGCGCGGCTGAAATGTTTACACCTCTATCATTAAGTCTATCAACGAGTGTTGGGTCATTAGCGGCATAGGTCTTAAAGGATCTACCATCTTCATAAGCTCCGTTGATATTATTACCTCGAATAATAACATCTTTGATTGAGCCAGCTTCAACTTCATCTAAGAATTGTGAGTAAGTTAAATCAACAGTATTTCTTTCACCACTGGTGTTGCTAAATAGATTAAACAGTCCAAAAACGATTAAAGCTATAAAGAGCCAAAGAACTATATTTCGTAAATTCATCATAATAAAGATATTGATAATATTAGATAATTACTATTTTTCAGCATACAAGAAAATATATCAATAAAATTTAACATTATATTCAATAGCTTAGTCTAGTAATGCTCGATAAATTTTATCCAATTTTTAGAAATAGCCAAATTTTCAGTCTTATTAGATTTAGCTCTGCTGTTCTCAGGCTGAATATTTACAACTCCCTTCTTTCCAACAAATGTGCAGCTGTTTAATGTACGCTTAAAACTTTTTTCTTTCACAATTGAATATATCAATTCTTGTATTGATCGCGATCTAGGCACTTTAATGCTTTTTCCAGCAAATCTGCAAAGTTTTACAAGTACTCTATGTTGGATTTCCTCGGGTAAGTTAATAAATTCATTAGACTTGAAACTAATAATTTTCTTTTGATTAAATTTTACATGTTCTTCTAAGTAATTACTAACTGCAGTATTTATTGCCATATCTGCACTTTTTAAATTCTTCAAAACGTTTTTGAACCTTACTTTACTTAGGCCTTCGTGTATTAATTGTTGAGATAGCTTTCGAATACGAGACCTATCATACTTATTATTATAATTTGTTCTGTCGTTTATATAAGCTTGCTTTTTCTCTGATAAATACGCAATAAGAGATTTTTTTGGGTATTCGAGTAATGGCCTAACTAAAATTAAATTTGTATTCTTATATCTAGATTTAACTTTCAATGATGAAAGTCCTTTTACTCCACTCCCCCTTATTAATCTCATTAAAAAATTTTCTATTTCATCATCAAGATGATGGGCTGTTAACAAAAATCTTATTTTTTTCTTGTTACAATATTTTGATAAGGCTTCATATCGAAGTGTCCTTGCCTTCGAGAGGGTATTAGAGCTGTTGATCTTTTTTTTTAATTTAGTTGAGTAGAAGTTAATTTTATTCTTTTTTGCAATCTTTTCTAACCACACAATTTCTTTTGATGAATCTACTCTAATTCCATGATCGATGCTTAATACAGTTAGTTTGATATTATTATTTAATGCATATCTATTAGACAAATGCATGAGTGCTAAACTATCTGGACCACCAGAAACTGCTACGGCAATATCTGAATTAACTCGAAGCTCTTTCATCTTTGCTTCGAAATCTTGATTGGTTATTTTTACGACTTTTTTATGATTAATAGGCTTAACTAATTTCACAGCCATTTTTTTCAATTTCTAATTTACCCCTGTTTAATACAGCAGTATTTGCATTTGGATAGGTATCTTTTAATTGTATAAAAGTTACACACCCTTGTTCCTTTTGGTCCATGTTAACCAAAGAAATTCCGAGTTTTAAAAGTGCATCTGCGGCTTTCTTTGAGTCTGGATAAACTTGGTATAGGCTTAAATAATTTTTAGCTGCGTCTTTGTAATTTTCTCTAACATAATAAGTTTCTGCTAGCCAAAAGTTTGCATTGCTTAAAAGGCTGGAGTCGTTTCCGACAGCCATAAATTCTTGGAATGCTTTTTCAGCAAGTTCATAGTCACCTTGCTTCAGGAGACCCATTGCGTATTCATATTGACCTTTTTCATCTCCTTCAGGCAGTACCGCTAGTACAACTTCTTGTTCTTCAAAAGCGACAATATTATCCTGAGAAATGGTATTAATTATTTCTTGCTCTTCCTCTTCATCAACATTTTTGATTTCAAATGGTGAAGCAGATAACTCCTCTTCTGAAGAAACATTTACTGTTCCTAGTGACTGAGGTTCCAAATTTAGTGCCTCTCTTGTGTTATCTACCAGGTTATTAGTTTGTGTTTCATTATTGGGTAACACCATAGATAATTGATTTTTTTCTATACTTTCAGTTTTAGAATTTATATCGATAAACCTAAATTCAGTATCTTCTCTAAATGTATTAAAATTATTTACTGTAGATTGCATTGTAAATATCATTTCTTCAATTTTTGCTGTCAGTGATTGGACTTCATTTTGTAATTCGGATATTTGAATAGATTGTTTTGTTATAATTGATTGATAATCATCAAGACTGACATTATTACCAGCGCCAGAGGTCGTTTTGCTAAACGTTGCCTTTTCAAGAACCTTTATTCTACTTTCTATTGAGTCCAATTTTTGCAACAACTGATCTAGATCTAATTCTTCTGATTGAACATGAATAATCTGTGTGAAAGAGATTAGAATAAAAAAGAAAATAAATTGAATTCTTTTGAACATTACATTATCTAAACTTAACCTTATTTAAAAGATTAAGCTTATCTTTTGTCTAAAAAAAGGCGTATTATAAATTAGTTGGTTCTTACTGTTACAGAACGTCTATTTTGAGCCCATGCTTTATTATTAGATGCACTGTTAACCGGTCTTTCTTTACCAAAACTAATTGTGGTAATTCGACTAGCGCTTATGCCTTGCGTCATTAAATAATCTTTTGCTGCATTTGCTCTTCTATCACCTAGGGCTAAGTTATATTCCCTTGTACCCCTTTCATCGGCATGACCTTCAATTGCAATAGTAACTGATCCATTTGCCTTTAACCACTTTGCTTGTTTAGCTAAAGTTGCTTGGGCTGCGCTTGTTAGTGAATAACTATCATATGCAAAGAATACTCTGTCCGGTACATCAACAGCAAGCATTTCTATTGTATCAGCACCAACATAAACTCCATCTACAACTTCAACTTTAGAAGCCGAACTTGATGATGATGATGATGTAGATGCGGTATCTTGTGATGTTGTAGTACATGCAGCTAGTATGAGTGCCGCAAAAGATAGAACTACAAATCTATTTAAATTTTTAAATGTTAATAACATTATAAACTCCCGTAATATTTGATCGCCCAAGTCCTAGTACTTTATTAATTTAAGTTATGCAAGTCTATAATAAAATAGCTGCGAATTGACTAAAATGGTCTTATTTTAGTACAAAAATTGCTTATTGTATCAATTTCGACCATGATGGATCTGATGCATCAACTGGAGTTTCAAGCTTTCTCTCATTAAATCCTGTTAAATCAATTGACCAAATTGCTGAGGAATGGCCCTGACCTGCATCGTCTGACTTAGTTTCTCTATAAAATATCAAAACTCTTCCATTAGACGACCAAGAAGGAGCCTCTTGATACCAATTTTCTGTTAAAAGTCTCTCCCCAGTTCCATCTGTTCTCATCACTCCAATAAAATATTGTCCCTGAAAATTTTTTGTAAAAGCAATAAGATCACCTCGTGGCGACCAAACAGGTGTTGCATAATTACCTGTTCCTTTTGAGATTCTTTTTTGGTTTCTGCCATTACTGTCCATTACATAAATTTGTTGAGATCCACCTCTATCAGAGTTGAATGTAATTCTCTTTCCGTCTGGAGAATAACTTGGTGATGTATCAATTGCAGGGCTGTCTGTTAACCTTTCAACTACTCTAGATACTAGATCCATTACATATATGTCAGAGTTACCTTCTCTGGCTAAACTCATGATAATTTTATTTCCATCTGGAGAAAAACGAGGTGCAAATGTCATACCTGGAAAGTCTCCAACCACTTCTTGGATACCTGTTTGTATGTTTAACAAATAGACACGCGGAAGATTTTTAAAATATGATAAATAAGTAATCTCTTGTCTTACTGGGTTAAATCTTGGAGTCAAAACAAGCTCTTTACCTGTAGTTAAAAATTTATGATTTGCCCCATCCTGATCCATTATCGCAAGTTTCTTAATACGTTTATTTTTAGGTCCTTCTTCAGCAACATAAACTATTCTAGTATCAAAATAACCCTGCTCACCAGTAAGGCGCTCATATACCTTATCTGCAATCATGTGGCTAATTCTTCTCCAATTTTCTATTGTCGTAATTAGGACAAGTCCCTCTATTTCCTTCTCAGCTAGTGTATCCCAAAGTCTGAACTCTACTCGAAGTCTCTCATTTTCAATCGATAGCTCACCTGTTAATAGGCCCTGAGCCTTTATTAATCTCCAATCTGCAAAACGCGGATTTAAATGCATTGCCCTATTTTTTTGAATAAATGCATTTTCATCTACAGATAAAAATAATCCACTTCTCTCTAAGTCATCAGCTATAACTTTACGGATGCTTGATGATATATTTTGATCATCCAAAATACTGTCTGTGTCGTGAAAAAATTCAGTAACGGCTATTGGTAGAGGTTCTCTATTACCTTCAGTAATATCAATTTCAATAATAGCAAATGAAACAGATGAAAAATGAAGAGCTATTACGATGTATAAAAGTATTTTTTTCACAATAAATTATCCTCTTAGTATCTCTCTAGGATCAAAATTCAACTGCAAATTTTTCCAATTGTCATATCTTTCAACATCTGGAACTTTTATTGGATCACAACGTCTTACTGCTCTAAGGGCACTTTCAGCAAGAGTTCTAAAATATTTTTCACTAGGCTTATTCATCCTTTCATGTTGAACAACCTCCGGTGGTTTGAGCAAAGAACCATCTGTGTTTAAGTAAATCTTAATTTTAACAATCATTGTATCATCATATGGAATTCCAAGAGGTATGCTCCAGCATTGCATAAATTGTGCTCTGATAGCATCCTCCTCTGATAAAGTAAGTCGTTTGTCAAGACTAGGTGTTGAGTCTAACGCTTCATAATCTTTTTCCATAATTTCTTCAGGATTATCCATTTTTGTATCTTTTTGTTTATCGATTAACTCGGCTAATTTAAGAGGATCAAATTTATCTTTTTTCTTAACCTCAGGTTTTCGTACAGGCATGTTTTGCATCATTTTTTCTTCTAATTTAGTTTTTTCAATTTTTTCTTCATCGCTAGGGTCTTTTACTTTTTCGTTGGATTTTTCATCTTTGGGTTTACTAATTGGCTGGTTTAGTTTTGTTTCTTCCTTCTTTTTTTCAACTGGTTCTTTTTGTTCTTCGATTTTTTTACTAATTTGTGGGACATTTGTTTTTTCTGCGATTTCTATTAATTCAACTTGTATAACCGGAGGCATTTCCAAATCATTATTATTAAATAATGGCAAAGATAAGACCGTAAATAAAAGTATGAAAACGTGTAGAAATATTGACCCTAAAACAGAAACTCTCATATATAAATAGCATTAATTATTTACTTAATGGCTTAGTAATCAAAGCAACCTTTGTAAAACCAGAACCAGATAGCTCTCCTAAAACCATCATTATCTGTCCATAATCAATTGCTTCATCTCCTCTAACATAAATTTTTGTATCAAGTCTATTTTCTGTTATTGCTTTCATTTTTGGAACTAGTTCAGAAATGCCTATCTCTGTCTCTTGAATGAATATATTACCGCTTGCATCAATTGTTACTTCAAGCGGTTCATCGTCAGATTGTAAAGTATCTGCATTTGTTTCAGGTAAGTCAACCTGAACTCCCACTGTTAACAAAGGAGCGGTTACCATAAAAATGATCAATAAAACCAGCATTACATCAACGAAAGGTGTTACATTGATTTCACTGAATGGTTTTGATCTAGTGTTACGTGTCACAATTTAAAATTTCTATTTCGTACTCAAGCCTCTTGAGAAAATAACATTAAAATGTTCTTTAAATCGATACATTCGTGCATTTTCATCATTCACCTGACTAGTAAATATATTGTAAGCAATAACAGCAGGTATTGCTGCTAACAAACCAAGAGCAGTTGCAAATAATGCTTCAGCTATTCCAGGAGCAACTACTGCAAGGGAGGTATTTCTTGAAATGGCAATAGATTGAAAAGAATTCATTATTCCCCAGACCGTTCCAAATAATCCAATAAATGGAGTCGTAGCGCCTATTGTTGCTAAATAACTAAAGTATTCAGATAGCTTCTCATTTTGAAAATCTATTGCTGCCTCCATAACACGATTTAATCTATCAACTAAACTATCTATTTTTTTTGTAGTTTCCTGATTAGACTTTTCAATCTCGTCAACAGCTTCATTGAAAACATACTTAATCGGACTTTCTGGTAATTCTCTCGTGCTACTAGCGATTTCTTTTATTGATCTTCCCGACCAAAATTCCTCCTCGAATTGCTTACTGATTTCTTTTAAAGAACGAAATAAACGAATTTTATGAATTATGATTGTCCATGAGAAAATGGAAGAAGCAAATAGAATTAGAATCACTAACTTTACGACAATATCTGCTCTAAAAAAAAGTGAAATTAATGTGAACTCATCGTTTACTTGGCTAACACTTACTAAATCTTCGTTTTCCATAATTTTTCAATTATTATTAAATATTGTCTTAATTAGGGCAAATCCTAAAGTCCTTTTTTACTATTAATTAATATTCGATAAAGTTCTATAAAGTCGTCAAGTTTTAAAACACAAAGCGAGTCCCCTGTTGCCTCTCGATTTCTTCTAGTTATAACAACCGGCATTGAGTCTGATTTAGATGTTTCAATATTTTCGCAAACTTGTCTCATTGATTCATGAATTTTGAACTTTTCAGTTCTTTTAGCTTCAACGTATATATGAGGAGTATTTTTTAAATCACTGCCTCCAGAAGATTTGATAGCGCCACCACCTGACAAAGGCATACGTTGAACTTTGTCCTCTCCATTAAAAATTTTTTCATTGAAATACTTCGCAAGCTCTCTCTCGTATCCATCACCTTTTCTTTTTGGAGAACTACCTGGCATAAAGCGAATCAGAATTACTTAATAATTTAAGATTAATTCATATAAATTTTTTTTGAAAGTGAATAAATTAAGCAAACTTTGCTAATTCTTCGTCTGATGCCTCAAAATTTGAATAGACTTGTTGAACATCCTCATCATTATCAAGTTCATTGAGCAAGTTAACAAGGGATTTAAGTTTATCGCCCTCAATAGCTACATACGTAACAGGTTTCCATTGGAAACCTGATGATACAGGCTCACCAAATTTTTTATCTAAATAATTATATAAATTTGATAGAGTTTCTGGCGTAGTTACTGCTTCATAAGTATCTTCTTCGATAAAACAATCTTCAGCTCCACCCTCAATCGAAAAGTTGAAAAAATCTTCTTCGCTTGTCACATCTTTGTTATAACGCACAAAACCATAACGATTAAATGCATGGGAGACTGAACCTGTTTCACCCATTGAACCTCCAAATTTTTGAAATGCAGATCTTACATTTGAAGCTGTTCTATTTCGATTATCCGTAAGTGCCTCGACAATTATCGACGTTCCGTTTGGGCCAAATCCTTCGTACCTCATTTGATCATAGTTAATCGTATCTTTATCCAAAGATTTTTTTATCGCTCTATCGATGTTTTCCTTAGGAAAGCTTGCGGCTTTTGCTAATTGTATAGCTGATCTTAATCTCGCATTTTGATCAGGATCAGGTGCGCCCAACTTAGCTGCTACCGTAATTTCCTTTGAAAGTTTAGAAAATAAACTAGCTCTCTTTTTATCTTGTGCACCTTTTCGATACATAATGTTTTTAAATTTAGAGTGGCCTGCCATTTAATTACCGATTTTTCCTCCAATACGAATTGAACTAATACTTTTTGCTAAATAGTTTTCAGTGTTTGATTCTATAATAACCCCACATAATGTTCCTTCGCCATCAGCCGGAGGTACCCTTTTTCGCTCAGTGTCTTGTGTAGCAAATTTTCTTACGAACTCCTCTTTTTTTGTGCCAATAACTGAATCATAGTCACCACACATTCCAGCGTCAGTTTGAAAAGCTGTTCCATGTTCCATGATTGTTGCATCTGCAGTTGGAACGTGAGTATGAGTTCCAACAACTGCTGTTACTCTTCCGTCAAGATGGTGTCCCATTGCCATTTTTTCACTTGTAGCTTCAGCGTGAAAATCAACAAATATAAATGATAGATCTTCAGTCTTTAAATTCTTAAGAACTTCTTCAATTTTAAAAAATGCATTATCACATGATCTCATAAATAGATTCCCCATTAAATTTATTACTGCAATTTTTTGTCCATTCTCATGCATATAAGTATTTACACCTAAACCTGGAGAGCCTTCAGCAAAATTATAAGGCTTTAAAAGTTTATCATCTTTATCGATATAACTATTTATCTCTTTTTGATCCCACAAATGATTTCCAGTTGTGATTACATTAACTCCATAAGAATATAATTCGTTGCATATTGGCTCGGTAATACCAAAGCCACCAGCAGAATTTTCCCCGTTAGCAATAACAAAATCTATATTATTATTTTTAATAGCATCTGGTAGATGATCTCTCAAAGCATGTCTTCCAGATCGACCCATTACATCGCCTAAAAATAGAATTCTCATTGAACTTTATATAAATGTTTTTCAGTTAAAATCCAATCAAGTCTTTCATCATGATCTTCGACAGGAATTTCTTCTACTTCTTGAAATGAAAATGCTATTCCTATTTTTTTTACTTCACCAATACCATTCTTTGATAAATACTTATCATAATATCCACCCCCGTACCCCAACCTAAAGCCACTTTTGGAATAACCTAATAATGGTATTAAAATAATTTTTGGAAAGATAACTTTATCTTTATTCTTAGGTTCTAAAATAGTAAATTTATTTTCTATTAATTCAGTGTTTTCATGATACATGAAGAAATTAATTTCTTTAGTCTGAAAATCTATGGCTGGTAAAGCTAAATTAAGTTCTCTTTCAAGTAAATATTGGTTTAATTTTTTTGTATCTAATTCATCTCTGAAACTTATATAAGTTCCAATATATTCATTTTCTATTTCTTCTATGAGGGGCTTAATGTTATTAAGTATATTTCTCTGAAAATCTATTGATGAACCAAGTTCTGAGCGTCGATTGATTAAAAACTTTCTTAATGCTTCTTTTTCTCTCAGTTGCACACTTTTCGTCATGTATAAAATGAAATCTAATTTTTAAAATTAGTTTAAAAGAGACAAGCGTGATAATAAATCTGTTAATCTATCGTTGCTAATGTCTATATATTCCTGACTCTCTTTTTTCTGGTCAGTCAATTCTTTATCTTTTGAACCAATGTTCGCTTCAAGGGAATTTATTTTTTCAATATTTGTTTCTAGTTTTTTATTTAGCTCATGTATTTCATCTGCTATTAACAGTGAAGCCATTACCATTAATCTAGTTTCTCCAATTTTTCCAAATCTCTTTGTTAATTCTCTCACTTTATAGTCAATTTTTGAGCTTAAATGTTTAAGATGGTTTTCTTCACCCGGATCGCAGACAATTGCGTAATCTTGATCATTAATATTTACAATTATTTCAGGCATTGATTAAGAATCTAATATATCTTTTATGGTATAAATGTTTTCATCTAGTTGAGAAGAAATATTTCCTGCAATATTTTTAAGTTCCATAAAATCTGACTTAAGAATTTTAATCTCATTCTCTAGATGAGAGTTATTTTCTTGTAATTTTTGATTTTGCGCTTCCAATTCTGTAGCTCTTTGAGCCTTTTTTGTTAATTTGTCGATTTCCTCAGTAAGTTTATCAATTGCACCATTAAATTTATCTTTTGAATCTTGATAACTCGACATTAAAGCCCCTTGAAAGTTTAATCGAGTTTAACTGTCTTTTTTGTTCTCAGTCAACTTATAATATTGCAAATAGACAGATTATTTTTTTGTTAATAATTTGCTAAAATTTAAGACTCTTTATAGATAATTGCTTATATTAAGCTCAAAATCCAATTTATTGATAATATGCCTAACAAAAAAGATCAGTCTGCAGTTTCTCATGATGATTTAGCTAACGCAATAAGGTTTCTTTCAATCGATGCGGTTGAAAAAGCAAAAAGTGGTCACCCAGGTTTACCAATGGGTATGGCAGATGTAGCAACTGTTCTTTTTACGAAGTTTTTAAAATACAATCCTAATGTTCCAAGGTGGCATGATAGAGATAGATTCGTACTATCTGCTGGTCATGGATCAATGCTTTTATACTCACTACTCTATCTAACCGGTCATAAAGATATGACTATTCAAGAGATCAAGAAATTTAGACAGCTTGGTAGTAAATGTGCAGGTCATCCAGAGTATGGGCACGCTAAAGGTATAGAAACAACGACTGGCCCACTTGGACAAGGTATCGGCAATGCAGTTGGAATGGCGTTAGCAGAAGAAATACTAAGAAGTCAATTTGGCGAAAAAATTGTAAATCATTTCACTTACGTTATTGCAAGTGATGGAGATTTAATGGAGGGGATTTCTCATGAAGTCGCATCTTTTGCAGGGCATCTAAAACTAAATAAGTTGATTGTTTTTTTTGACGATAATGGAATTTCAATAGATGGGCCTGTTAAACTGGCAAACTCAGAAAATACGGCTGAGAGATTTAAAGCCTATGGATGGAATACAATTAAAATAAATGGTCACAAACCTAAAGAAATAATACAGTCAATTAAGAAAGCTCAAAAATCTAAGAAACCAACATTAATTTCTTGTAAAACTAAAATTGGTTTTGGATCTCCAAACAAACAGGGGAAATCATCAGTTCATGGTTCACCACTTGGTGAGGATGAAGTAAAACTTACTAGAACTAAACTGAATTGGCCACACAAACCATTTACAGTTCCAAAAAATATACTTGAGGAGTGGAAAAATCTTAGTAAAAAATCAATAGATGCATATAAGTCTTGGAAATTGAATTATGAGAAACTTCCAAAAAGCAAAAAGGCTCACTACATAAGAAGAATCGAAGGAAAGCTTCCATTAAAATTAATTCAAAACTTTAATCAGTTTAAGAAGAAATATATTAAGAAACCACTCGATGTTGCCACACGACAAGCATCAGAAATGGTAATAAATACAATTTCATCATCACTACCTGAATTGGTTGGAGGCTCAGCAGACTTGACAGGCTCTAACAATACTAAAGGTAGTAAAATGGAAGTTATTAATTCTACAAATTACAATGGCAATTATATTTACTATGGAATACGAGAGCACGGTATGGCTTCTATCATGAATGGGTTGTCACTCCATAAAGGAATTATTCCATTTGGTGGAACTTTTTTAATTTTTTTAGATTATTGTAAACCATCTCTTCGTCTTGCAGCTTTAATGAAACAAAGAGCTATATATATATTAACTCATGACTCAATCGGTCTTGGTGAAGATGGTCCAACGCATCAACCAATTGAACAGCTTGCATCATTAAGAGCAACGCCAAATGTAAAAGTCTTTAGACCTGCTGATTTAATTGAAACTGCGGAAGCATGGGAATTAGCACTTTCAAATTCAAAGGGACCAAGTGTAATTGCACTAACAAGGCAAAAACTTCCAATGATAAGAAAAAAGTATCATGCAAAAAATATTAGTGCTCAAGGAGCTTACGAATTAAAAAGTAATTCAAAAAAACCTAATATTTCTATTTTCGCGTCTGGCTCTGAAGTCGAAATTGCACTGCAATTAATGATTATGCTTGAAAAAAAGAAAAAGTTAGTGAGAGTCGTTTCGGTACCGTGCATGGAACAGTTTAAAATCCAAAGTAAAACGTATCAAAAAACAATTAGAGGAAACTCTGAAATTAATATCTCGATTGAGGCGGGAACTAATTTTGGGTGGAGCCAAGTATGCCCTGAAAATACAATATACATCGGTATGAAAGATTTTGGAGCAAGTGCTCCTTATCAAAAGCTTTACGATTTTTATGGGATTACGGCAAAAAAAATATTCAAATTAATAAGTAAGAAAATATAGGAGTTACTAAATATGGCTGTAAATGTTGCGATAAGTGGATTTGGAAGAATTGGAAGGTTGGTTTTAAGATCAATCATTGAGAGTAAAAGAAAAGATATTAATGTCGTGGCTATTAACGATTTAGCCCCAATAGAAACAAACGCATTTTTACTTGCAAATGATACTGTTCACGGCCCTCTTAATGAAAAAGTATCGTTCAAACGAAATAAAATGATCGTTGGAAGAAAAAATATAACAGTATTGAATCAAAGAGATCCTCAAAAACTTCCTTGGAAAAGAATGAAAATTGATGTCGCTCTTGAATGCACTGGATTATTTACTTCAAAAGATAAGGCGGCAATGCATATTAAGGCCGGCGCAAAAAAGGTTTTAGTCTCAGCGCCATGTACAAATGCTGATAAAACCATTGTGTATGGAGTGAATGAAGATGAGATAACAAAAGAAGACCTAGTTGTATCTAATGCGTCTTGCACGACAAATTGTTTAGCTCCTGTTGCAAAAGTTTTACACGATAAATTCAAAATTGTGCATGGATATATGACAACTATACATGCCTTTACTGGTGACCAAAGTGTTCTGGATACATTTCACTCAGACATAAGAAGAGCTCGAGCTGCGTCATTGTCAATGATACCTACATCTACAGGAGCTGCAAAAGCAGTAGGACTCGTTATGCCTGAGCTTGCTGGTAAGTTAGATGGAACTGCAATTAGAGTACCAACACCTAATGTTTCATTAATCGACTTTAAATTTGTTTCTAAAAAAAGAATGACAGTCGATAGTATTAATAAGGCTATGTCGGCTGCAGCAAAATCAAATAAGCTAAATGGAGTCCTAGATGTAAATTCTAAACCATTGGTTTCATCTGATTTTAATCATAATCCTGCCTCATCAAATTTTGATTTAACTCAAACACAAGTAATTGATGGAAAGTTTGGAAGAGTTTTAAGTTGGTATGATAATGAATGGGGCTTTTCAAATCGAATGTGTGATACTGCAGTTGCGATGAAAAGATCTAGATAGAATGTTAAATGTTAAAGCTCTAAAAACATTTGATCAGAAAAATAAAACTGTACTTATTCGCTTTGACTTAAATATTCCGCTCAATAAAGAAGCCTCTACAATAAGCGATCGGATTACGAGAATTAAAAATCCAATACAAAACCTTCTTAATAAGAATAATAAAGTTGTAATTCTGTCTCATCTAGGAAGACCAAAAGGAAAAAGAAATGATGAGCTTTCACTTAATCAATTAATCAGCTCATTAGAAAACGTATTGCAAAAAAAAATAATATTTCTTTCAAATTGCATAGGCGATGAGATTGAAAAAAAAATAAATTCTTTAAACCAGGACTCAATTATTCTTCTTGAAAATTGCCGTTTTCATGAAGGCGAAGAGCAAAATGATAAATTTTTTGCATCCGAGCTATCAAAATTAGCAGACGTTTATATTAATGATGCTTTTGCATGCTCTCATAGAGCTCACGCCTCAATTGCAGCAATCACAAACTTCATACCATCTTATTGTGGAGAGTTATTACATGAAGAAATATTAAACTTAAATGATGTAGTTAATAACCCTAAAACTCCTGCATTAACTATCATTGGTGGCTCAAAAATCTCAACAAAAATTACAGTTATAAAAAATCTCCTGCAAAAAATGGACTCAATTGTCATTGCTGGTGGGATGGCTAATAATTTTCTTAAATATTTAGGAAATGATGTAAAAAATTCATTGATTGAAAATGATGTAAATCACCTCGTAAAAGAAATTATTAATTTTGCAAATGAGCAAAAATGTAAACTAATTTTACCTTTAGATGTCGTTACAGCTGAGAAAGTATCTGAAACTACAGAAATAAACGAATGTGCAGTTGATGCTGTAAAAGATAATCAAATGATTTTAGATATTGGGAAACAAACTATCGAGTTGATTAAAAATGAAATTTCAAATTGTAAAACAGTATTTTGGAATGGACCAGTGGGTGTCTTTGAAACTAAACCATTTCATAAAGGCACAATCGAGATCGCTAAATTCATTGCTGAAATTACTGATAAAAATAGTCTTCGATCTTTTGCTGGGGGCGGTGATACAATTTCCGCGCTGGATATGGCGTCTGTTAAAGATAAATTTTCTTATGTTTCTACTGGCGGAGGAGCTCTACTTGAGCTAATAGAAGGTAAGAAATTGCCAGGTTTAGTTGCCTTAGGAGCTTTATAAAAAGGAGAAGAAAATGATACCAAAGACCTTAGAAGAGATAGCAAATTACATTGTTAGTGATGGCAAAGGAATTCTGGCAGCCGATGAAAGTTCAGGAACCATTGAGAAACGATTCAAATCAATTAATGTTGAGTCTACCGAAGACAATAGAAGAAAGTATAGAGAAATGTTATTTAGATCTCCGGCTATGGCAGAGGCAATTGGCGGAGTGATACTTTTCGACGAAACTCTCAGACAAAAGTCTGGTGATGGAGACTATTTAAGAAATGTTATACTTGATCACGGCTCACTGCCTGGAATTAAAGTTGATCAAGGAGTAAAAGAATTTGAAGGTGGTAGTGATGAAAAAATTACTACAGGATTAGACGGACTTCATGAACGCTGTCAAGAGTACGATAAGCTTGGAGCGAAATTTACAAAATGGAGAGCCGTTATAAATGTAAGTGATGAAATACCATCAAACAATTGTATAAGCGAAAATATGAATGCATTAGCTGAATATGCACTCATTGCTCAACAAAGCAATATGGTACCGATTGTTGAGCCTGAGGTTATTATGGATGGGTCCCACTCTGTGGAAAGGTGTCATGAGGTTACTAATCAAACACTATTAGTTTTATTTGAAATGCTTGATAAAAAAAATGTCAATATTAAAGGAACTCTTCTTAAACCAAATATGGTTGTATCAGGAACAGAAAATAACTACCAAGCCCCCATTGAAGAAGTTGCAGAAAAAACACTTCAATGTCTCAAATCATCTGTTCCAGATGAATTACCTGGAATTGTTTTTTTATCTGGTGGTCAGTCAGACCTAGATGCAACAGCTCATCTCGATGCAATGAATAAAATAGGTGGCTTCAAATGGAAGCTAAGTTTTTCTTATGGAAGGGCTTTACAACAAGCGGCTCTCAAAACTTGGGCTGGCAAAGATGACAATCTTGAAGCGGCTCAAAAAGCTTTTAGCCATAGAGCTGTAATGAATATGAAGGCCGCACAAGGTCAGTGGGATAAATCTCTCGAAGGTTAAGAAAAAATGAAAATTAATGGAAACGCTGTTAAACCAGGAATGATAGTTGAACACAAGGGAGAATTGTGGGTTGTGAATAAATCTCAGTCTGTAAAACCTGGTAAAGGTGGTGCATTTAATCAAGTTGAGATGAAAAATATTAAAACTAGTACGAAATTAAATGAACGTTTCAGAGCATCAGAAGAAGTAGAGAGGGTTAGAGTAGATGAAGAAAAATATCAGTATCTGTACAAGCAAGATAACAAACTTTTCTTTATGAACAGTACTTCATATGAACAAATTGAAATTGATGAGGAAATAGTTGGAGAAAAGCTAGCTTTAATGAGTGAAAATGATGAGGTCATCCTAGAAATGTATAATGAAAAGCCAATAGGAATTCAACTTCCTAAAACCTTGTCTTTTATTGTCAATGAAACAGAGGCTGTTGTTAAAGGACAAACAGCCGCTTCATCGAACAAGCCTGCCATTCTTGAAAATGGTATTAGAGTAATGGTTCCACCTTTTATAGAACAGGGTGAAAAGATAGAAATTAATACAGAGGACCTATCATATTCAAAAAGAGTAGACTAATGAGCTACTCAGACCCTTATATCAATGCGATTTTTTTAGCCTGTAGAAAAACTAGTAAAAGCCTTATTCGGGATTTTGGAGAAGTTGAAAAGCTTCAAGTGTCTCTAAAGGGTGTTTCTGATTTTGTATCATTAGCAGATACAAAAGCTGAAAAAATGTTGATTAAAGAACTAACTTATTCATATCCTAAAATAAATATTATTGCCGAAGAAACAGGTGTTATAAAAAATTCTGATGAAAATATTAGATGGATTATTGATCCTCTTGATGGCACAAGCAACTTTGTTTTTAGTATTCCACACTTTGCTATATCAATTGCGCTTGAAAAGAATAACGAGGTAACAGTTGGAGGTGTATATCAACCGCTTACTGATGAATTCTTTTGGGCAGTTAAAGGAAGGGGCGCCTACTGTAATAATCTGAGACTAAGAGTGTCCTCAAAAGAAAACCTTGAAGACTGTATGATTGGTACAGGCATTCCTCATAAAGGTATGAAAGGTCATGAAGAGTATGTTCCAGGGTTAAAGCAAGTTATGGAAAAAGTATGCGGCATTAGACGATTTGGCGCAGCGTCACTCGACTTAGCTTATGTGGCCGCAGGAAAATTTGACGGATATTGGGAAAAAAATTTAAAATTGGTTGATATTGCAGCTGGCTCATTAATTGTAAAAGAGGCTGGAGGAAAAGTAACTGATTTTGATGGAAAAGAGGACTATCTCAAAAGTGGAAGAATATTAGCATCTAATTTTAGAATACATGAAAAGCTTAAAAAAATAATTGAATTATAATTTAAGTCCAAATCTACTTAAAAATTTTTTTTCAAATGACCAAAAATATTGAAATTGTCCAAATGGCAGTGCAACAAGTAGCAGTAATATTTGATAGATTACAAAAAGTAATATTATTCTAAGCGGCCAAAAAATTATTGGATTTAAATTCTCTTCCTGAAGACCTATAAATTGAAATAATTCGACAGTGATATAAAGCGACAATGACCCTGTGATAGCAAAAATAATCATGATTACGATAAATTGAGAGAAACTATGAATATTAAGCCGTCTCATCATTATTGAAATTATATTCATAAAATTTAACAATTAACTGTTGATCAATAATATTATATAGGATATCTACTCACAAAAAATAGAACATATATGAAAAAAGATAAACATCCTGATTACCATAAAATTACAGTCGTGATGACAGACGGCACAAAATTTGAGACTATGTCTACATGGGGAAAAGAAGGTGACACAATGTCTCTAGATATTGATCCCCTTTCCCACCCAGCTTGGACTGGTGGGCAGCAAAAAATTCAGGATAAAGGCCAAGTTAGTCGTTTCAAAAAAAGGTTCAGTAACCTCAAGACATAATTCAAATTTCTAGTATTGAAAATAAATCATTAGTCACAACATATAAAGTGCTGATGGCATTCTGCGTCAGCAAACAAAGCTTAGCTCTTAAAGAGTAAGCAAATTTTTAATCGCTTAAGGAGGATTAAATTATGACTACATTTGACTTATCACCATTACTACGCTCTAGTGTTGGTTTCGATGCATTTGATAATATTTTTGACTCGGTTTTTAATTTAAATGAGTCCAGTGGAGCTTATCCACCATATAATATTGTTAAATCAGGCAATAATTACACTATAACAGTAGCTGTAGCTGGTTTTTCAAAATCAGATTTAGATATATCTGTACAGGAAAATGAGTTGGTTATTAAGGGATCAACTAATGACTCTAATAAGGAAATCGAATTTTTGCACAGAGGTATAGCAGGTAGAAATTTTGAGAGAAAATTTAGATTAGCTGATACCATAAAAGTTACTGATGCAAATTACGAAAATGGGTTACTTCACATTTTTCTTGAAAGAGAAATACCAGAACATCAAAAACCTAGAAAAATTGAAATTAATTCAAAAATTAACTAAAAAGAATTAGGAGTCACTTTAAATAGTGGCTCCTAAGATTAAAATGAAAGCAATATTACACAAAGAATTTGGTGGACCAGAGGTTTTAGTAGTAACCAATGATGTTGAGGTACCTCAAATAGAAAAACATGAAGTTTTGATCCAAGTTCACGCGGCAGGTATAAATCGACCAGACATTCTTCAACGATCTGGTGGTTACCCACCACCGCCCGGCGCATCAGAAATTTTGGGCTTAGAAGTTTCAGGAGAAATTGTTGATGTTGGTGAAGATGTAAATAAAAATTTACTCAACACAAAAGTCTGTGCACTTGTCCCTGGCGGAGGTTACGCAGAATTTGTAAAATGTCATACATCAACAATTCTTCCTATACCTAAAGGCATTTCAATTATTGATGCTTGCACAATTCCTGAAACATTTTTTACAGTTTGGACAAATCTATTTGATCAAGCAAAGCTAAAACAAGGTGAGACATTATTAATTCATGGTGGTGCTAGTGGTATAGGTTTGACTGCTATTTCTATTGCATTAGCCATGCAAATTAAATGCATAGCAACCGTAGGATCAGACGAAAAATTTAAGTATTTGAAGGATTTGGGTTTAGAAAGAGTAATTAATTACAATCTTGAGGATTTTGAAAGCATAATTAAAAATGAATATAAAGGAGTTGATGTAATACTAGACATGGTAGGTGGGGATTATTTTCAAAAAAACATTAATGTCCTAAATAGGCTTGGTAGGCTTATAAATATCGCATACCTAAAGGGATCTAAGGTAGAAGTAAACTTACTGCCAATTATGTTAAAGCGATTAACAGTTTCTGGCTCAACGTTAAGAATAAGAAGTAATGATGAAAAGAAACTCATTGCTGATAATCTTAAGAAACATATTTGGCCATTAATTGAAAATGGCAATATCAAATTGCATATTGACCAAAAATTTGATTATGAGAGTGTTCAAAAAGCACATCAATACATGGAAAATAATAAGAATATTGGCAAATTACTGCTTAAATTTTAGGATATCCTTTGAAAAACTTTAAAATTAACTTATAAGAGGCACTCTATAATTATTATGAAAACAGCAAAATTACCATTAATGCCAAAAGCCACAGCAATATGGCTTGTTGATAATACCTCTTTGTCATTCAGGCAGATAGGTGATTTCTGTGGGATGCATGAATTAGAAATTAAAGGTATAGCAGATGGTGAAGTTGGTGTGGGGATTAAAGGATTAAATCCTATAACCAGTGGTCAATTAACAAAAGATGAAATCGATAGATGTGCGGATAATGAAGATGAGTCACTGAAGATTATTGAAAATGAAATCTCTGAAAAGACTGAGCAATCAAAAAAGAAAAAAAAATATACTCCTCTTTCAAAAAGACAGGATAGGCCAGACGCAGTTTATTGGTTGATAAGAAATCACCCCGAACTAAGGGATTCACAGGTTGCAAGACTAGTTGGCAGTACAAAAAATACAATTGATGCTATTAGAAAAAGAACTCATTGGAACATGGCAAATATCCGTCCACAAGATCCAATTGGACTTGGAATTTGTAGGCAAGTTGAATTAGATGAGGCATTAGCTAAAGCTGAAAGATCAATGAAAAGAGCTCAAAAGAAAAAAGAAAAAGAAGAGAGATTGAGACTGTTAGAAGCAGATGAAAAAGTTTC
The DNA here is from genome assembly GCA_902614655.1 of uncultured Pelagibacteraceae bacterium. Classification (GTDB taxonomy): domain Bacteria; phylum Pseudomonadota; class Alphaproteobacteria; order Pelagibacterales; family AG-422-B15; genus CACNXQ01. The sequence continues at coordinate 17,447 of CACMLX010000005.1, read as the reverse complement.
AGACATAAATGAGTCAGAAACTTCTGCTGTCGATGGATAATAAATATTAAAATGAAAAATCCTTCACTGGTAAGCATCATTATGGGCAGTCAATCTGATTGGCCCATAATGAAGCATGCTTCAAAAATTTTAAAATTGTTTAATATAAAACACGAAGTAAAAATTATTTCTGCCCATAGAACGCCTAAAAGAATGTTTGAATATGCTGAAAGAGCAGAACAAAGAGGGATAGAAATAATAATTGCAGGCGCTGGTGGAGCAGCTCATTTGCCTGGAATGACAGCCTCTATTTCAAATATTCCTGTACTAGGTGTTCCAATTGAATCAAAAAAACTAAAAGGCTTAGATAGCTTACTATCGATCGCTCAAATGCCAGCAGGCGTGCCAGTTGGAACACTTGCTGTTGGAGAAGCTGGAGCAAAAAATGCTGCATTGCTTGCGGTATCAATTTTAAGCAGCAATAACACAAAACTGAAAAAGAAATACGCTTCATGGAGATCAAAACAAACTAAGTCAGTAAAAAATATACCTAAATAATGAAAGCTGAAGTTTCCACTGTAGGCATAATCGGTGGGGGTCAACTTGGCATGTTTTTAGCTCAAGCTTGTCAAAAAATTGGACTTATTACGCATATCTATTCTGATACAGATGATGCTCCCGCAAAAAAATATGCTAATAAAATTATTTATGGTTCTTTTAATGATCATAAGAAGTTAAATGAATTTAGAAAAAATGTTGATTTGCTAACTTATGAATTTGAAAATGTTGCTATAAAAACATTAAAACAAATCAATAAACAAATAAAAATATACCCACCGATTGCGGCTTTAGAAATAAGTCAAGATAGAAAAAAAGAAAAATTATTTTTTTCACAGAATAAAATTAAACATGCTGGACTTTTTTTTATTAATAAGAAAACAAATTTAAATAAGTTTAAAGATAAAATTAATTTTCCAGTTATATTAAAAACCTGTAGATTTGGTTATGACGGAAAAGGTCAATACAAAGTAAAAAATTTTTCTGACTTAAAAAATAAATGGAAAAAGCTTGATTATCAATCGTGCGTAATTGAGAAGGTAATAAAGTTTGATAGAGAACTATCTGTCATTTGCTCAAGAAACATAAAAAAAAATATATGTTTTTATCCACCATTTGAGAATATTCACAAAAACCATATATTGTTTGAAACAATATCTCCATCACAAATAGATGAAAAAATAAATAAACAGCTAATAAGAATATCAAAAAAGATTTTAAATAAGCTTAATTATATTGGCTTACTCACAATAGAATTCTTTTTAGATGATGAAAATAATATCTATGTGAACGAAATTGCACCAAGAGTTCACAATTCAGGCCATATAACACTTGATAATGCGAATGTGAATCAATTCGAGTTGCATATTAAAGCAATCACAAAAGATAAAATTAAAACCCCAAAAATTATTAAAAAAGGTCTTATGAGAAATCTTATTGGCAATGAGATCAAAAGAACCAAACAAATAAGTAAATTGAAAAGTTATAAGGTTTATAAAAAAAAGAAGGCATACGACTATGGTAAAAAAGCAATTAAACAAGGCCGTAAAATGGGCCATATTAATTTTGTAATGTAGATTAAATCTTTTTCTTTTATGTGGACAAGCGTGTATCCAAGTGCTAAAAACCCTCAAATTTTAACTTGCTCTTAAGGAGGGCAGAACAATAGTCGAAGTAAGTGTAAAAGATAATAATGTGGAAGGAGCCCTTCGTATTCTTAAAAAAAAGATGCAAAGAGAAGGCATTTTTAAAGAAATGAAGATGAGAACTTACTTTGAAAAACCTAGTCAAAAAAAATTAAGAGAGAAAGCTGAAAACATTCGTCGCTCACGTAAAATGGCTAGAAGAAAAATTTATAGCTAAATCCTTATAAAGCTTTAACAATACCTTCAACCATTTTTTTTGCATCCGAAAATAGCATCATAGTATTGTCGCGATAGAATAATTCATTATCAATACCTGCATAGCCGAGACCTCGTCCTCTTTTGACAAAAAGAACTGTACTGGCTTTTTCGACATCAAGAATAGGCATTCCATAAATCGGTGAAGCAGGATCAGTTTTTGCTATGGGATTTGTTACATCATTCGCACCAATAACAAAAGCGACATCAGCTTGGGAAAATTCAGAATTAATATCTTCAAGTTCAAAAACCTCGTCATAAGGAACATTTGCTTCAGCTAACAATACATTCATGTGTCCAGGCATTCTTCCTGCAACGGGATGTATTGCAAACGTAACCTTCACACCATTTGATTTTAGCGCATCTGTCATTTCTTTAAGTGCATGCTGAGCTTGTGCTACCGCCATTCCATATCCAGGAACAATAATAACTGAGCCAGCATTCTTCATAATAAATGCAGCATCATCAGCGCTACCTTCTTTGACAGGTCTTTGCTCCACATCTTTAGAAACTGCAGCATCTTCTGCTCCAAACCCACCTAGAATAACACTGATGAACGATCTGTTCATAGCAGCGCACATTATATATGATAAAATTGCTCCAGATGACCCAACTAAAGCTCCTGTGATGATCAGTGCAGTGTTTCCAAGAGTAAAACCAATTCCAGCTGCAGCCCATCCAGAATAAGAGTTTAACATTGATACAACAACAGGCATATCGGCGCCACCAATAGGAATAATAATTAAAAATCCAATCAGAAATGAGAGAGCGATAATTGCTAAATAAATATTTTGATCCTGATTAAAACAAAAATAAACAATACCTGCGATGATAATCAAACCTATTAATAAATTTACAAGGTGCTGACCCTTAAATACAATTGGTGAGCCTGACATGATGCCTTGCAATTTACCAAATGCAATTACTGAGCCAGAAAAAGTAATAGCGCCAATCACAGCACCAAGAGACATTTCTACTAAACTTAAAGTTTTAATTTTTCCAACAGTCCCAATGTTAAAAGCTTCGGGTGCATAGAACGCAGCTAATGCAACGAATACTGCTGCAAGTCCTACTAAGCTATGAAAAGCAGCAACGAGTTGCGGCATCGCAGTCATTGCAATTTTCCTAGCAATCACTGAACCAATTAATCCACCAATAACTATTGCAATTAGTACTAATCCTATAGTTTGAATATTGGATGTAAAAAAATTAACAGAGAATAATGTGGCGAGCACAGCAATGAGCATACCAAGCATACCAAAAATATTCCCTCTTCGAGAACTTTCTGGTGAAGATAGGCCTCTTAAAGCAATGATAAAGAATATTCCTGATATAACGTAAGCAACTGCTACAAGATTGTGCATTATTTTTTATCCTGATTTTTCGGTTTCTTTTTATACATTGCTAACATTCTTTGTGTTACTAAGAATCCACCAAATATATTTACCGCAGCTAGCAAAACCGCTATAAATCCAAAACTTTTAGATAAAACTCCCAGAAATGTCTGATCAGTGCTTGAGACAAGAGCAAATAACCCGCCAACAATTATTACTGATGAAATCGCATTAGTAACAGCCATTAAAGGAGTATGTAAGGCAGGTGTCACACTCCAAACAACATAGTAGCCTACAAAAATTGATAGCACAAAAATGGTTAGTCTAAATATATTTGGATCAATTGCTTCCATTAGCTAAGCTCCTTATGAACAATTTCATTATTTTTTGTTACAAGTATACCTTGAATAATCTCATCATCCCAATCAATACTTATCGACTTGGACTCGCTGTCGATTAATAGTGTTAAAAAATTAAGTATATTTTTTGAAAATAGTGCTGAAGCATCTTCAGAAATTGTTGAAGTTATATCTTTTGAACCAACTACATGCACGCCTCCAACCTCCTTAGTCTCACCAGCTACAGAGCACTCGCAATTCCCACCGCTTTCGGCTGCAAGATCAATTATTATTGATCCGGGTTTCATTGATCTAACCTGTTCCTCTGAAATAAGTATTGGAGCTTTCTTCCCAGGAATAAGTGCTGTACATATTGCAATATCTTGAGTTGCAAGGGTATCTGAAATAAGCTTTGCCTGCTTAGCTTTGAATTCATCACTCATTTCTTTTGCATAACCCCCGGATGTTTCTGCATCCTGGGTCTCATCATCCTCAACCATAACAAATTTACCACCTAAACTCTCGACTTGTTCTTTTGCTGCCATTCTTACGTCAGTTGCAGAAACGATTGCTCCAAGTCTTTTTGCAGTAGCAATAGCTTGTAATCCAGCAACACCAGCGCCAAATACCATAACTTTTGCAGGTGCGATTGTGCCAGCAGCCGTCATCATCATTGGCATTGCTTTATTAAATAAATAGGTCGCGTCTATCACAGCCTTGTAACCAGCTAAGTTAGATTGTGAAGAGAGAATATCCATAGATTGAGCTCTTGTTATTCTTGGCATTAATTCCATTGCAAACGATGTTACGCCCTTATCCCTTAGTTTATCTAGCGTCTCCCTACTATTATAAGGATCCAAAGAACCGATGAATAAAGAGCCTTCTTTCATTGATGCGATTTCATCGTCGGTTGGTTTGTTGACTTTTATTATGATATCAGCGTTTGAAATTTCAGAAGTATTATTAAAAATCTCGGCCCCGTTTGCCTTATATCTTTCGTCAGAAAAATTTGAATTTTGACCCGCAGTGGTTTGTATATTTACAGAAATACCCAACTCAACCATCTTTTTTACACTATCAGGGGAAGCCGACACACGTAATTCTGACTCACTTTCTTTTAAAATATAAGCGCGCATAAATTTAAAATTTAGATTAAAAAAATTGCCATCAAAACCAATAAAACAACAACACCAACAGACCCCCATAAAATGAGTTTGCCGAAGAAACTATATGTTTTTTTTTGCTCTGATATATCCATGATAAGCAGTTAATATATTTCTAAATATCGAATTTAACAGTGTTTTTTTTAGTTTATGTTGAATTAGAAATGATTGATTTATATATAATTTACAGTGCTTTAGATGGTTTTGAATGATCCCAATCAATAATTAATGATCTTAAAGCTGAAACGAGCGCTAAAGGTTGATCTACCATAATATGGTGATGAGCTTCTGGTATGTTGATTATCGGTGATTTCTTATCCATCAATTCATTCATATATTTTGCACTAAATCCTGGAAAGATAGATGATTTCTCACCCCTAAATACCGCAACTCTACATTTAAGGCCCTTCAGTGTTTTTCTCAAAACTGCTTGCCTTTCCGCAAAATTTTCGCTTGTAAAAATATTCATATAACTTGGATCAAATTTCCATGTCCATCCACCTCTGACTTTTTTAATAGATTTTTCTGCTATGAAATTCATCGCATATTCAAGAGCGTCACTCTGGGATGGAACTAATCTAAAACGTTCAATAATATCTGACATTTTTTTGTAAACGTTATTAGCTCTGACTTTTAAATCGAATTTAGGAGGATTATCAGTAGGAGGCATAATAGCTGTGTCTACAATAACTAAACCATACAATTTTTTTTTCATTAAAGAAGCAGCATACACACCACACATACCTCCAAGGCTATGTCCTATAAAAATAGGTTTTTTTAATTTTTCTTTTTTACATACACCAACTATTTCTGCTCCCCAAGACTCAACTGAATATTTTTTCTTCCATTCACTATCACCCATTCCACCTAGATTCATAGCTATAACTCTATGTGTTTTTGCGAAGTAAGGAGCAATAAAACTCCACCACTCTGCATGTGCCATACCACCATGAATAAAAATTAAGCCCGGTTTTGATTTGTCGCCCCAGGCATTATAGGAAATTTTTGTCCCTTTTATTTTCACGTACAGTACATCAGGCTTATTAGCTATTGCTTTTTCAAACCACTTTGGAGCTACATTACTCATTTTGTCTTTAAATCCTATTAATTGAATTATTAATTACTTGCTTTAATAATACCGATACTCTGTGTATCTTAGTTGAGGAAGAAAGTAAATCGTTTCTAACCTCAATTAAAGTATGATGTAAATTATTTTTAAGACCGTGTTTATGCATCGTATCACCAATTAAATTTCCCTCATACGGCTCATTGTCACCGACTTTTAATTTTCTTCTTTTCATTTCTGTAATTATACAATCACTAAATCTTCTATCTTGATTTGATAGAATGCCAAAATGAATATTTCGTTTTCGCTTTTTGAATATTGGATTAAATGAATGAAGAGAAATTAATGTCATTATATTATTATGTTTTATAGCTGTTTTAATTTTGTAATGATATTTATTGTAGATCTCTGAAATTCTTTTTTTCTTATCATAATTAGTTAGATACAAATTTTTTGTTATTATTTTTCTATCAACAATTTCTGGAATTAATGTTGGATCTGAAATATCTCTATTTAAATCAATAATGAGTCTTGAGTATTCACCTATAATATAATTAGAGTTAAGAAGATTAGACAGATTAATGCACAATTCCTTTACACCTACATCATACGCAATATGTGAATTTATTTGATTTTTTTTTAGGCCTAAATTTTTTAATGAATTAGGTATGTAATTTGATGCATGATCTGCAATAAAAAGAATTTTTTTATTTTTTTTTGACGACAAATATTATTAGCCTTGACGAGCTTTCATTCGTGGATTTCTTTTATTAATAACGTATAGGCGACCTTTTCTTTTTATAAGCTTATTATTTCGGTCTCTTGTCTTTAGATTTTTTAAGGAACTTCTTACTTTCATTGTTGAGGCTCTGGTTGTGGTGCGTTTGCTTCTTCAATTTTTTTAAGTCTAACTTTTTCTTTACGAATATTATTTTTTCTAGATCTCATCTTATTAAGTCTCGCTTCTCTTATTTTATTTGGCTTTTTCATAATATTGCGATCTTTTATCTAATTAAGTAATAAAAAACAACATTTAATTGAGATTTATGGTGGGCACGGTTGGGATCGAACCAACAACCCCCACGATGTCAACGTGATGCTCTACCACTGAGCTGCGTGCCCAAAAATCGTATTATATTTCAATGATATATAATTTTTTAATTGCTATCTGGCAAATCTTTTTAATCCTTCAGGCGTAAACATTTTTTCATCATGAGGTTCACTAAGCCTCCATTGAATTTTAGGTATATCCTTTGATCTGACATTGGTTAATTGATAACGTTTTGTAGCAAAGTCATAAGTGGCACTATGGATTGATAAACACATGGGTTGATCATAAAAATTTATTATTGGAAACTCTCTATACGCCATTATTTGATTTTCATCATCATATGTTTCTTCTACAAGCATATTATGGCTATCTAAATCAAAATACATAGTTCTATGAGGAATAATGTGCCTCTTATCCGATTTGAGATCTGCTTGAACAATATTAACATTTACTAATTCATATCTTAAAAAATCTTGATTTACGTGATATGGATTTAGTGTTTCTTCTATATTTGTCTCGTGAAATTCGTATGCATTGTACGGCATCAATTTTTTTGTTGTTCCAACAAACGACCAATTGTATCTATCTTTTGCACCATTAAAGCCATCAAACTGGTCTGTCGTTGTTAAACCCTGATTTGCTGACGGCTTATAATCATATGCTATATCAGGCGCTCTTCTTACTCTCCTCGTTCCAGGATTATATACCCAAGCCCGACGAGGAGTTTTAAAGGCATTTAAAGATTCAATTACAAGTAAAGATGCATCTGCTAGTCTTGGTGGATGAGTTACTTTTGACATTAGCATACCTTGCAGGCCTTTATCGTTTTCAACAAAAGGATTCCAATAGTTGATTGCAATGGCTTCGCCAGCGCCAAATGTTCTAGAACTATCTGGATTTACTATATAAAAAGGAGAAGCGCCATATATGTTTACTCCTCTATATCTTAAAATATGATTCCATACATGGTGGAGTGCTTCACTTGGGTTTGGAAAAGGAATGCTTCCTACAACACCCTCTAATCCCTCACCTTCATCGGTAAGTTTTGCATTTTCTTTCGTTAATTTTAAAACCTCAGGAGGCACTGCACAACTCCTTCTCGAGGGATACACATGCATCTTAAAAGTTTCAGGATATGTTTCAAACATTTCAATTTGGCCTGGCGTAAGAATATTTTCGACAAAATTTATATAATTATCTTTATCTACAGTTAAGATTATTTGGTCATCATTGAAAGGGTTTGGATAAGAGTTTGAGTCAGGATTATGTTCAGGAATTGGAGTGGTTATTGGCTCTCTGTCACCAATATAAATGTCATTAATTTCACTATTTGCTAATAAAAATGATGGCAAAAGGAGAAAAATGAATAAAAGGGTATTTTTTATAGTCACATTTCTATGGTACAAAAGGTTACCTAACCATTCAATATATAATTTCTATATATAGTATGAAAAAAGATATAAAAACATTTTTAAATTTCTCAAATGTGTTAGCAGACGAAGCTCGTCTAATTTCTCTTAAATATTTTAAAAAAAAAATGAAATTTAAAAATAAAGAAAAATCTGGTTTTGATCCGGTAACAGTAGCAGACATCAAAATTCAAAAAAAATTAAATCGTTTAATTCTAAAATATTTTCCAAATCATTCAATTATTGGAGAGGAAGAAACCCATTCTAAAAATAGTACTTATGAATGGTGTATTGATCCAATTGACGGAACAAAGTCGTTTATACAAGGTATGCCGCTTTGGGGTACATTAATTTCGCTATCGGAAAATGGCAATATTATTTTGGGTCTTGCGGATATTCCTGCGTTAGATGAGAGATACATTGGATATGAAAAAAAATCATACAAAATTATTAACGGTAAAAAAACTAATTTGAAGGTTAAAAACAATAAAGAAATTTCTGAGTCAATATTAAATACAACTTCTCCATATTTATTTGCAAATAAAAATGATCAATCATCATTTGAGAGACTAAGTAAAAGAGTCAAATTAACTAGGCTTGGAGGAGATTGCTACAGTTATTGTTTACTCGCAGATGGACATGTGGATATAGTGGTGGAAAGTGGACTAAATCCATGGGATATAAGAGCTTTAGAACCAATAATCACTAACGCAGGCGGAATATTAAAAACTTGGGATAATAAAAAAATATTAAATGGCGGAAGAATAATTGCTTGCTCAAACAATAAGATTTTTAATAAATGCAGGATAATTTTAAATAAAAAAAACCCATCTAAGAATTTGTCAAAGATGGGTTAATTTTAATAATTTAAGATTTAAGCAAGTGCGTCCATTACAGATTGCAACTTCATTGCAATTGACATATCACCAGATACTTTCAATTTACCTTGCATAAATGCTGAAGTTCCATCAACCTCACCTGATCTCATTTGCTCAAATGTTTCAAGAGACATAGATAAAGTGCAATCGGCATCTTTATCCTCATCAGAAACAGTATTAGGGTTAGATTTGCCATCAAGAAAAATGCAACCAGCACCCTCAAAGTCAAATTTAACTGTTGCCCCAAGACCAGTGTCTTTTCCTTCGATACCTTTTTGAAACTCAGCCAATAAACTTGCAACGTCAGCCATAATTTTATCTCCATTTATTATTTAGAATGGCAAATAAAACAATTTACATTATATATGTCAATATTAAATTCATTGTATAAATATGAAAAAACCGTTTTTTTGGGAAAAAGCAAAAAAAGTTCTAATAAGTAAAGATAAGAAGTTAGGAGAAATTATAAGTAATTATCCTAAAGATTTTCTTTTCTCTAAATCTGATCCTTTTTATACTTTAGCTAGGTCTATTGTTGGGCAGCAAATTTCTGTCAAAGCTGCTCAAGCTGTATGGGACAGGCTTGAAAATAAGGTAAAGAGAATTGAACCCAACTACATTTCAAAAATGCATTTTATGAGTCTTAAATCGTGTGGGCTTTCTAGGCAAAAAATAAAATATCTAAAATCTCTATCCTCAGCGTTCATGCAAAATAAAATAAATCCGGATAAATGGAAAAAATATAGTGATGAAGACATAATTAACGAATTAGTTTTGATTAAAGGAATTGGTAGATGGACTGCAGAAATGTATTTAATTTTTAATCTTTGTAGACCAGATATATTTCCAGTAGATGATATTGGTTTATTGAGGGGTATATGTAAATGTTATAATTTAAATTATCCAATAAAAAAAGAGGTTGCTTTAAAAATGTCTGAAAATTGGAAGCCATACAGGTCAGTTGCCACATGGTATTTTTGGAGAAGCCTAGACCCGATACCAGTTGAATATTAAAATGAACAAAATTAACTTTTCATATGCATCTAAAGTTGAGCATAACTTTGCACAAAGAATTCTTATTAAAACAATAGAAAACCTTACAGGAAAGAAAAAGTTAGAAAAGATATATAAGGGATATTCCATTGATTCTAAGGATCCAATAAATTTTTGGAGTGATGTTTTAAATCTTATGAAAATTAAAATAAACGATAAGTCAAAAAAACCTCTTGACATACCAAATAGTGGCTCTTTGTTAGTTATTGCAAATCACCCTTTTGGAATCATCGATGGACTTATTTTGTGCTCTCTTTTATCAAAAAAGAGAAAAGATTTTAAAATTATGACACATGAAACTTTAAGATTTTTACCAGAATTAGATGACTTCATATTGCCTGTAGATTTTAGTGAAAATACGTCAGCATCAAAAAAATTAAATTTGGAAACTGCAATTAAGGCCAGAAACCATTTATTAAAGCAAGGATCATTAATAATATTTCCTTCAGGAAGTGTATCAACTGCACGAAGTTTAAAATCAGATGCAAGAGATGATGATTGGAAACTATTTCCTGCAAAATTAATTCATCAAACAAAAACTAACATTTTACCAATATATTTTGATGGTAAAAATGGATTTATGTTTCATTTGTTTGCATCAAAGTTAAAAAATCAAACTTTAAAATATTCATCATATATTCACGAGACAAGAAAAAAAATTGGTAAAGAAATAGTTATATATTCGGGAGAGTTATTGAATTACAATGATGTTTCACACTTAAAAGACAGATTAGAACTTACAAAAAAACTAAAAGAAATTACGTATAATTTAAGACATACATAATTATATTTTTTAGGCTAGCAATATTTATTTTTTATATTTTATTAATTCAGACTCACACATTATACTTACTAGATCATCTAAATTAGTAGTAGGTGACCAATTTAATATTTTTTTTGCTTTATTTGAATTGCCATACGAAAATTTGATTTCATTTGGTCTAAAAAACTTTTGATCGATTTTTACAATTATTTTATTACTTTTTTTATCTATCCCTCTTTCGTTTATTCCAGTTCCCTTCCATGTCAAATCAATACCTAAATATTTTGCAGTTTTTTGAACAAATGATTTTACATTGTATGTCGCTCCAGATGAAATTACGTAATCATCAGGAAATTTTTGCTGAAGCATAAGCCACATTGCCTCAACATAATCTAAAGCATACCCCCAGTCTCTCTTTACGTATATATTTCCTAGGGTTAAACAGGAAAGTTCTTTATATTTTACCCTGATCAAATCTGACACAATTTTTTTCGTTACAAATTCATCACCTCTTAGCGGGGAGTCGTGATTGAAAAGGATTCCAGAACAACAAAAAAGGTTATACACGCTTCTATATACATTTATCATAAGATGTGCATGAAGTTTTGAAACGGCATAAGGGCTAATGGGATTGAAATTTGTCTTTTCGTTTCGTCTTTGTGAATTTACATTGCCATACATTTCTGATGAAGACGCTTGATAAAATTTAGTTTTTTTTGAACTATTTTTAATAGCCTCTAACAATCTTATCACGCCAAGAGTGTTAACATTTGACGTTTCAATGGGAATTTTGAATGATTTCTTAACAAGGGACTGAGCTGCTAAATTATAGATTTCATTAAACTTACCTAATTTAATAATTTTATTTATCTTATTTTCTTTTGTAAGATCAAAAGGAATGATTTTAATATCATCAATGAGGTCTAATTTTTTTAATCTCCAGAGATTTTTCTTTTGTATATCTTTATCTCCTCCTGTAACCACATAGTTTTTCTCAACTAGAAATTTAGCTAGATATGCTCCATCTTGACCAGATATACCTGTAATAAAGGCAGTCTTTTTTTTCATAAATTAAGATAATAGAAAGATATTTATTTATTTGTAAATTTAATTGTAATATATCATTTCAATATCTTCTATTAAAGTATTATTAGATAATAAATAATTAATTAAAGTAATTTGATGAGTAACTTAGCTAATAGATTTAAAATTATATCTTTTTATAGATTTGTTGAGATTGAAAATAAGAAGAATTTAAAAAAACATTTAGATTTATTTCTTAAAGGTAAGGTTATTAAAGGCACAGTTTTAATTTCAGATGAAGGAATAAATGGGTCTTTGGCTGGTTTTGAAAGAGAGATTTTTCAAGCCCTCAATTATATAAAGAAGATCATACGAATCAGAAAAGTAAGTGTTAATACTGTAGAGACAAATATTCTGCCATTTAATAGATTGAAGATTAGACTAAAGAAAGAAATAATTTCAATTGGATTAAAAAAACTTAATTTGCAAAATAATAAATATGCAAGCTCAAAGGATTGGAATCGCATACTTTCGGAAAAAAATACAAAAATTATTGATGTAAGAAATCAATATGAAATAGGTGTTGGAAAATTTAAAAATTCAATTGACCCAAAAACAGAAAATTTCAGGGAATTTCCAAGTAAATTTAAAAAGATGAATATTAAAAAAACTGACAAAATTGCTATGTATTGTACAGGCGGTATTAGATGTGAGAAAGCCTCTGCCTTCTTAAAATCAAAAGGTTTTAAAAATGTCATTCTACTAAAGGGTGGAATTATAAACTACCTAAAAGATTTCAAGAAAAATCATATTGACTCAAAATGGGTTGGAGAATGTTTTGTTTTTGATAATAGAGTAACTATTAATAATAATTTAAAAAAAGGCAGTTACACACAATGCTTTGGCTGTAGAAGACCTTTAACAAAAAAAGATACTTTATCAATTAATTACATTAAAGGAGTTCATTGTTCATATTGTATTAATTTTCGTTCATCAGAACAAAAGAAAAAGTCACACAATCGTCAAACATATATTGAATGGCTTGATTTAAATCAAGTCAAACATAATTTTAGATCGATAGAATTAGAAGATTTAAAAAATTTGTAAAGATAAGTTAGGGAAAAAATGAGTTCTCAATTATTTGACAAATTATTTGTCCAACGGCAATATGCATTTCTTGAATTCTATCAGCCCTATTTGCAGGTACTTTTATTACAATGTCACAAATCGAGTCCATTTTTGACTTATTTTCTCCTGTTAGACCGATAACTTTTATATTCATTTCTCGAGCAATTTTGATTGCAGCTAATATGTTCTTACTTTCTCCGCTTGTAGATATTGCATATAAAATATCACCTTTTTTACCAATAGCAGAAATTTGCCTTGTAAATATTTCTTCGAATGAAAAATCGTTAGCAATTGCTGTGATTGCAGAAGTATCTGTTGTCAAAGCTATAGCTGCTAAAGGTGCTCTATTTTTTCTGTATCTTCCCGTTAACTCTGCTGCGAGATGTTGAGAATCTGCTGCTGATCCACCATTTCCGCAGAACATTACCTTTCCACCATGTTGCAAAGATTCAATTATAATTTTACTTGCACTTTGTATATGTCCAATATTTTTTTCTGATAATTTTTTAAAATTTTCAGATATTTCAATTAATGTTTCTTCTATCATCTCTTTTTTTTATTTTGAAGTCTTCTTAATTTATATCGTTGGTCAGATGATATTATATAGCCTATGCATTTCTTAGAACCACATTTACATTTATGGTCTTTATAATCATCTTTATTAAACTCGTATCCATAATCATATGAAAGCTCTTCACCAGCTTTAATATTTTTAATTGAACTTATCCATATTCTTCCCCTTTTAACATCAACTTCACAATTAGGGCTGCATGAGTGATTTATATATCTAGCTTTATTGTATCGTGGTGAGCCATCGATATCAAATTTACTATTTAATTCAAAAATATAAACTGATCCTGTGCTTTTAGAGTTTAAATATCTGTTAATTCTTCTTTCCGACCTTTTATCACCTTCAGATTTTAATATCTTTTCTCCAATATACTCAATTATTTTAGTTCCTTTCGAGATATCTTGAGTTGCGAAAATACCAGTACCATGCATTGGGGATTTTTTTACTTTCCACATCTGTTATTTTTTTTTTTGGACGAGAAATCTTATATAAAGATCTGAAATAAATACGAATAAAATTGACAGTCCAATTGATAAAATAAAATAAATTACATTAAGCAGTTTTTGATCATAACCAATTTTTTCGATTACTATATTCTCTTTTATATATTCTGCGGCAACAAATTCTTCATTATATTCTCCATAATTCAAACTTAATTCTCTTAGTTTCTCCTGGAGATAGTTTGTTATTGAAACATTATTAAGGTTTTTGACTAAATCAGTATAAATTGCATACTCTTCATTCAAAATTATGTTTGAATAATTATTTAACTCGTTTGATTTTACCTCAATTTCTTTTTCAATTGCCTTATAACCAAAATAATAATATGGAACATTAGAGCCTACTGCAATTTCTACTGAGTCTGGCGTTACTTGTTGAGAAACAACATTATTAAGTACGCCTTTTTCTATGCCTAGTGATCTAGCAATTTCTGCCTGTTCTTTTAAATAATTTATTTCTTGCTCTACTTTTAACCTATAGTTTTGCTTAAACAAATCTAAATTATTTTTCACTTCACTTCTTTTACTTTCTAAAATACGTTCTGCATTATCTAGTATTTTTGATAGTTTATTTTCAACTAATTCAAATACATTGTTTTGATTATCTTCTAAAATTTTATATATAGTTTTTTCAATCTCACCTATATTATTATTTCTAAATGATATCAAAATAGATTTTTCAGGTTCAAATTTCCTACTATCTTCTACTAAAAAACTTTGTAACAAATCCTTCGGACTTTCAATTTCTTCAATGGAACTGTCAGGCATTAAACCTTTATTATTATTAAAATAATCTAACATTGGTTTTTTACTTTTTAACAAAGATGAGTATTGAAGAAATAAGTTTTCATTATTTAGTGTCTCATTCCATTCGGTAAGCACACTTCCATAGTAATTTGCAATCCATGTTGATTTTACAAATCCTGTGCCAGTCTCGACTAAATCAGATAAATTATAGTTAGGTTGTAAATATTTATTATATCTCGTATTATCTGAGGCCTTCATTACAAAAAGACTACCACTGTACGTACTTGGTAATAATATTTTTCCTATAAAGTAGAAAACACAAAAAAATATTATTGCTAAGATAACTATCGATAAATATTTTTTTTGTATTACGTAAAATAGGTCAAATATACTGAGTTGGTTTGTATCATCATCTGATAATTTTGAGTCAGAATAATTCATAAATTATTAATTTTATTCAATTATTATATAAGTTTAATAAATACGTAAATAACTAAATCAAATAGATTAAAATTTTATCGGTTCCTTAATATTCTAAGAATATTTCCAATACTATATTTAGGACTAGGGTCAAAAAAATGTGTCAAAGTCGTTATTCTTAAATCTTGATCTGATTGAGAAAATTCCTTATTTGCATGCAAGCCAGCTCTTCCTAGGAACAGTAAGGGATCAAAATTATCGAAGTCAAATATAAGATTATTTTTAACTTGTGACAGTTTTTGATAACTATCATATGAGTTAACTGACTTATAATATACTTTTGTTAACACATTTTTAATTTCAGAAATAGGTTCCTTTCGAATATTTGGAAATAGTATAAGACTGCCATCGTTTTGACTTTTTGATTTTGGAATTTGAATTGGAGTAACAAGAGTAAATAAATGCGAGTCAAAATGAAATCGGTAAGTTTCACTAATATTAGTTGATCTAACTACCCTTGTTATTTTGTAGATATCGTTAGATGAACAATAAATCCTAAAGTAATTTCTTGCTACTTCTATTAATTGTGTTTTTAACAAATCATTAATATTATATTCGTTTAGATACTTTTCATGCTCAGAGTAATTAGATACATAACCCGTAATACCGCTATTTTTAATATTTTTTACAAATTTCTCTCTTCTGTCATCAGAGATTTTTAGTTGTGGTACAGCTGTGTAGCCATTTGTAATGAGTTCAGTAATTTGATTATTTGTTAACATGGCAAATAGATTTAATTAATATTTTTTATTATATATGGTACTCAAATAAAAACCTATAGGTAAATAGTAAACAACAGAGATCCAATTATTAAAAAAACTTAATGTTGGCGCAAGCGGCCATAGTGTAAGTAAAAAGCAACCAATTAAACAAATCTGATAGTCTGTTAATAAACGATTACCATTTCTTAAGTATTGATAAATATGTGTTAGAATTTTTGATGCAAAATGAACTGGTATTATAAGAAAAACTAAGAAACCGATTAATCCCATCTCTGCAAGAATTTGGATGTAAGTATTATGTGGATGAGTTGAGCAACTATCTTCGTTTATATTATATTTTTCTTCACTACACAATTCACGAAAAATTTTAGGTCCTACACCGATAACAGGATTTTCAGTAAACATTTTTAATGCACTTCTATAATGACTTTCGTGTCTTGGGGAAAATACAGAAATACGATTTTCTTGATCAACACCCAATTGTGATAACGTTTGATTAATATTTCTTTCTCTTATATCGCTACTAAATATCGTTAAAAAGACTACTAACAATATTGATATAACAAACGTGATAATTCTTAAAATTTTATAGCGTGAAATTAAAAAAATGATAAAAATTGTTAAAATTGCCAATAGTGCGAATGAAGTTCTCTCGCCGCTTAAATATATTAACACATCAATAAATATAAAGAGTAATGAAATAAGAGATAAGTAGTAAATATTATGTTTTTTTTTAAATAAATAGATAGCTATTAATAGTGGAAAAAGCCTTACTAAAAACCCACCTAATAACATCTTATCATTTAATAATAGGGACATTCTCACACCTTCAGCCTTAAAGCCAAATAAATTAATATCAAAAAAATATTGATAATAGCCATCAATTATTGAGACTAAAAATGCAATTAAAAGTGCTATCGCGAATATATTTATAAAATATTTATTATTGTCTATAACAAACCATACTGCTATTGAAAATATTAAAAATCTAAAATAAAAAAGACTACTTTCCATTGACAATAAAATGTTACTTGAAAGAAAACTACTTAAAATTGCCAAGATATAAAAAATAGAAAACACTTTTACAAAATTATTATTTAAATAACTCCATTCCCCTTTTTTAATTATTTGAAATAAAAATATTAGGGCAACAATGGATAATAAAAGGTCAGGAAGAAATGGACCTGTTAGCAGTGCAATTGGGATAAGTGAAATTAATAATGTCCCAAGACTCAATAAAAGATCATCAAGATTATTTATAGATTTATTCATTTATTTATAATA